>CAZDDH010000142.1:0-22450 GCA_964504165.1 uncultured Rickettsiales bacterium
TGATGACCGGGAAGGAAAAGGTCAAGGTCCAGGACGCCTACTCCATGCGCTCCACGCCCCAGGTCATCGGCGCCGCCCGCGATCAGCTGCGCTGGGCCCGCAGCCAGCTGGAGATCGAACTCAACGGCCTGGGGGACAACCCCATCTTCCTGCCCGACGACGAGGTGGTGCTCACCGGCGCCAACTTCCAGGGCACCCCCATCAGCATGCCGCTGGACATGGTGGGGGCCGCCATCGCCATGGTCTGCGTGCTCTCCGAGCGCCGCCTCAACCGCCTGCTCAACCCGGCCCTGTCCGTGGGCCTACCCGCGTTCCTGACCAAGGGAGCGGGTATGTTCTCCGGCCACATGCTCAGCCAGTACACCGCGGGCATGCTCATCGTCGAACAGCGCATCCTCTCCACCCCCGCCTCCACCCAGTCCATCCCGGCGGCCGCCGACCAGGAGGACTTCGTGTCGATGGGGATGAACACCGCGCTGAAGACCCGCCAGATCCTCGACAACGCCATGGGCGTGCTGGGCATCGAGTTCATCGCCGCGGCCCAGGCCCTGGACTTCCGCGATTACAGCGCCGGCGTCGGCACCCGCGCCGCCCACGGCGCCGTGCGTAACATCGTGGAGCACCTGGACGTGGACCGTCCCCTGTTCACCGACCACAACAACATGTCGGCCGCCGTCGAGCGGCTGGACATGCTCCAGGCTGTGGAAGAAGCGATCGGTGAGCTGAAGAGTTCCTGGGGCTAGTCTTCACTCGGTTCGAGGTTGAGATCCGACAGGTGAATCTCTGAAGAATACGGCCCGTCCAGGGCCTCGCGGACCTCGTCCGCCAGCTCGGTTGGGGTGAACGGTTTCTGGATGAAGGGCGGTCCATCGCCGTCCACGCCGCTGTCCAGGCCCCCGCTGAGAACCAGCGAGTCGTCCGTATAGCCCGACATGTACAGCACCCGCATGGAGGGGTTGTTGCCGATGAGGCGGCGGGCCAGCTCCCGGCCGCTCATGGCCGGCATGACCACGTCGGTGACCAGCAGATCGATGGGGCCCTCGTAGTGCTGGCAGACCTCGATGGCCTCGTGACCGTGGCTCGCCTCCATGACCTGGTAGCCCTTGCGCCGCAAGATGCGGGAGACCAGGTTGCGGAGCATGTCCTCGTCCTCCACGACCAGGACGGTCTCGCTGATCTCGCGTTCGATGAAGGCCGGCGTGTACCCTTCGCCGATGGACGATGGGGTCTCGGGGATCCGCGGGAAGTAGACCTTGAACGTGGTCCCCTCGTCCCCGCTGTCCACATCGATGGTGCCGGCGCTCTGTTCGACGATGCCGTACACGATGGAGAGGCCCAGGCCCGTGCCGCGGCCGAGCCCCTTGGTGGTGAAGAACGGCTCGAAGATGCGGTTGCGGGTGTTGGAGTCCATGCCGTCACCCGAGTCCCTCATCTCCAGCAAGACGTAGTCGCCCGCGACCAAGGTCGTGGGGGTCGTGGGGGCGGCGGCGACCTCCTCCCCGATGGTGACGTTGGAGGTCTTGATGGAGAGGTTCCCGCCGGAAACCATGGCGTCGCGGGCGTTGACGGCCAGGTTCATGATGACCGTCTCCACCTGCCCGGGATCGGCCCGGATCATGCCCAGCTCCTCCCCTAGCTCCGTTTTCAGCTCCACGTCCTCGCCGATGCCCCGGTGCAAGATCTTGTCGATGCCCGAGACCATGTCGTTGAGGTCCAGGACCCGCGGCTGCAAGATCTGCCGGCGGCTGAACGCAAGTAGCTGACGGGTCAGGTCCGCCGCCCTGTTGGTGGCGTGGGCGATGGCCTCCACGTCCTCCCGGTTGGGGTCTGAATCGGCCAGCTGCTTCTTCAGCAGATCGGCGTAACAGGTGATGGCACCGAGCAAGTTGTTGAAATCGTGGGCGATGCCGCCGGCCAGCCGCCCCACCGACTCCATACGCTGGGCCATCAGCAGCTGCCGTTCGAGCTTGCGGCGTTCGGTGAGGTCGCTGAAGACGTAGACCGACCCCCGCTGCCCCCCCGCCGCATCCCGCAGCAGGCTGAAGCGCAGCTCGATGTGCCGCTCCTCGTCCTCGCGATCGATGAGCAATGCCTCCACGGGGGCCGGCGATTGGACCGCCGCCCGCAGCGCCCGTTCACCCTCCTTGAGGAGGGAGGCGTGGGAGGCCGTGTCCACCACCTGGAACACCTCGTCGATGGGTTTGCCCCGCGCGTCCGCATAGGGCCAGCGGGTCATGCGCTCGGCGGCGGGGTTCATCCGCACCACGTTCTCGTCCGCGTCCGTGGCGATGACACCGTCCCCCAGGGCGTTGACGATGCCGGCCAACGTCTCCTCGCTGTCCCGCAGGGCCCGCTCGGCCATCTCCCGCTCGGAGATGTCGAAGATCAGCCCGCGCAGGCCGATGGCCTGGCTCTGGCGGAAGATGGGCGTGGTCCGCGCCATCACCGGGAAGGAGGACCCGTCGGTGCGCATGAAGCGGTACTCGTCGGCGCCGTCCCGCTCGCCGCGCAGCACGGCGGCGTTGGCCTCTTCACAGCGCTCCCGGTCCTCCGGATGCACGTGGTCCATGAAGTCGATGCCGACCTCGTAGTCCGCCCGGCTGCGGCCGCTGACCAGCAGGCCCTGGTGGTTGATGAACGTCACCCGGCCGCTGAGGTCGATCTCGAAGACGATCTCGGGGAGCAGCTCGGCCAGATCACGGAACCGGGCGTCGGCCAGCACGGAGGATTCGTCGATGGCCCAATCCGAATCCGAGTTGATCGCGGCTATGTCGGCAAGCTCATCGTCGTGGCCGGGCGGTTTGATCGTCATGGCCCCCCCTGTTGGATTGTGGACGGGGCTGGCCTTCCTGGCCAGGCAGTACGTCCAGTTCATGCTACCGTCCCGCTGGACGCCTGGCAACGTCGGGAGGAAGGCGAATGAAGGCTGAATCGGCACATCTCATCGACCCGCAGCGCCCGTTTTCCCTGGAGCTGTGCGTGCGCTCCCACGGCTGGTATCAATGCCCGCCGTTCCGGTGGCTGCCCGCCGAGGGGACCCTGTTGCGCGGTGAGCGGGACGGCGAGCGGGACTACCTGATCACCACCCGCCAGCGCACGGACGGGCAGCTGGAGCTGCGGGTGGCCGGCCCGGCCGTAGACGGCCCGCTGGGGCTGGAGATGGCCCGGCGTATGACCGCCATGCTCCGGCTGGACGAGGACCTGGCCGGGTTCGCGACGATGGCGGCGGGCAAACCCAAGCTGGCCTCCATCGTCGGCCAGGGCTGGGGCCGTATCCTGCGGGGTGGCTCCCTGTGGGAGGACGTGTCCAAGGCGCTGATGGGCACCAACACCACCTGGCGCCAGGCGGTGCGCTGCATCGATCAGCTGGCCCGTTTTGCCCCCTCCTCGTCCCATGTGGACGGCCTGCCCCTGTATCCCACCGCCGCAGAGATCGCCGGCCTGGACGAACCCACCGTGCGGGACCGCGTGCGCTGCGGATACCGTGCGCCATTCCTGCTCAGCATCGCGCGCGGAGCCGTGGATGGGACCTTCGATCTCGAGGGCTTGGATCGGGAGGGGGCCAGCCTGTCCGTCCAGGAGGCGGACAAGCGGCTGCGCGAGTTGCCGGGTATCGGCCCGGCCACCTCCGCCTACCTGCTGGTCTTCCTGGGCCACTACGACCGGCCCACCATCGACAGCGCGACCGTCGCCTTTGCCGCCAAGCACTACTTTGACGGCGAAAAACGTTCCCCCAAGGAGGTGGGCGCCCTGTTCGACCATTACGCTCCGTACCGTGCGCTGGGCACCTGGGGGGAGGTGTGGCAGAGCTGGCAGGGGGACAAGGAGACGCGGGATGGGTTGGGGTGAGGAGCGGAACGATTCCCCTGGGCCCGGGCGTGACGGTTGTTGCGCCAATCCGTATAAGCAGTACAGCCGTTGGCCATCCGGGGGCTGGGTGCACAGACCAAGGCTGGCTGGGGGCGAAATGACCGTTCGACGCGATCGGAAGAACTGGCTGGCGACGCGGTTGGCGTGCGTGCTGGGAATGATCCTGATGGGGCGGGCTGCATCGGCCGAGACCGCCCACGGCAACGGCCCCGGCAACGGCCACGAACCGGCCCAGGTACGTTTTTACGTGCAGCCCCCGGAAAGCGCGGACGACTGGACCCGTACGGCCCAGGAGGTCTGGACCGGCGGTGAGCTGCGCATCGATGAATGGCCCGATCCCGGGTGCCCCCCCTCCTCCTATGGTGAGGACGCTCACCTGTGTGGGTACCTGGAAGGTCCTCCCGAATCCCGGATCCTCGTGTTGCAGGAGCAGGACGGCACGCAGCGCCAGCTCCCCGTCCCGGCCGGTGAACGGACCGACGAGCAAGCGCGCACGCAGGTGCTGCTGATGCTGCAGAGCCTGGTCACCCCCATGGCCGTGACCGATGAAGGCTGGGTCCCGGCCGAGCCCGAGGCCCCGGCCCCCGGATCCACGCCGGCTGGTCCCGATCCCTCCGCCGGGCCAGGCCGGGAGCGTCCTCGGGCGAGTGTCCGGGGGGCCCTGGGCGTCTCCGGCCGGTTCGGGCTGGACAACCCCCTGTTCAACCCCGCCTTCCGGCTCGGCTTCGCGCTGGGTCCCAGCGACCGGTCCAGGACCGACCTGTTGCTGTGCTGGACCGGGGAGTTCTTCGGCGGGCATCGCATGGGTTCCATCCAGGTGAGCTACAACGGCTTCGTCGTGGAGGGCGGCCTGGCATTCCGGATCGGTCCAGACAGGGTCCAGTTGCTGCTCCGGCCCACGATGGGTGTACGCCTGGCCTGGTTCGGAACGGATGAGACGGGCGTGCCCGCACCAGGGGTCCAGGCGACGCCTGCCATGCGCCTGGCCGTGGGAGGGAGTATCTCGCTGGGTAAACGCAGCCGCCTGGAACCGGCCGTCCACGGGGGGCCTGATCTGGTTGTGGGTGAGCCGGCGTATCAGCTCGTCGGCGGGGATTCCACCCACGACGTCAGCGGCTGGACGCTCGGCGTCGAGGTCGGCCTGACCTTCGGTGGCCGGCCCCACCGATGATCCCGGTGAATGTCCCCGTGAAGGATCTGGAGGCGGGCGGACAATACCCAGGTGGAGGCCCCACACCTTGACCGGACATCCGCCCGCGGACGAAGCCGCCCTCATCGAAGACCTGCTGGCCGGCGTACCCGGCGCCAGGGGCCGCTTCTATCGCTGCTACGCCCGCGACGTCCTGGGCTGGTGCATGCGGCTCGGCTGTGGTGCCGTCGATCCGCAGGACGCCAGCCAGGACGTGTTCATCGTGGCCCTGCGCAAGCTGCGCAGCTTCCGGGGGGAAGCGCTCCGGCCCTGGCTGTACGGCATCACCCGGCGAGTGGTGGCCAATCATCGTCGCGGCGACCGGCGCAAGCGCCGCTGGTTCGATCTGCTGCGGGCGGAGCCCCACTCGACCCCGCCCCCGGATCCGTCGCGCGAAGCGGAGATCGCCGAGGAACGGGCCCTGGTCTACCGCTGCTTGGCCAAGCTCTCCTTCGAGCACCGCGAGGTGCTGGTGCTGTGCGAGCTCGAAGGCCGCACCGCTGGTGAAGCGGCCCGCTGGCTGGGCATCCCCGAGGGCACCGTTTATTCCCGCCTGCACCACGCCCGGCGGCGGTTCCGCCAGGCCACGGCCAAGGCCGGCGTTCCCCGGGCCGAGAGGAGTCGATGTGACGACATCCAGACACGATAACCGCGGTGAAGTGGTGCCCTGGCCGGCCGAGGACGGGGAGCTCGAAGAGCTGGATCGGGTGCGGGATCTGACCGATCCGTCCCCCGCCATGGTCGACGAGCTGCTGGCCAACCTGGAGGCGCAGGATGTGCCCGTCGGCCGGGAGCCAGGCCGGCGGCCTTCGCGACGGGCCCCCCTCGCCCTCGCCGCCGCCCTGCTGATGGCCCTGGTTTCGGCCTGGGTGCTGGTATTTCGGGCCGGCGGCCCCGATCCCGGGCCGCCCATGATCCTGGCGTTGACCGGGCCCGAGGAGACGCGGACCGTCTCACCGGTGCCGGGGGTGGAGGCGACGCTGCAGCCCGGCACCGAGCTGGCTGTAGGGCTGTCCGGGGACGACGTGTGGTTGCTGGCCCTGGCCGAGGGTGAAACCCACGTGGTGGTGCATGGGGAGGCGATCCAGCGGCCGGTGCGCGTGATGGCCGGCGACGTGGGCGTGACGGTGACCGGCACCCGGTTTGCCGTCGCCCGTGCCGGGCGCCAGGTGTCCGTGCGGGTCGAGGAGGGTTCGGTCCGGGTGGACTGGCCCGACGGGACTGCGAACCTGAACGCTGGCCAAGACTGGGTCCGGCAGGCCCCCTCCCCCCCCCTCGCCGATGTCGGCCACGGGGGGCAACCGGCCGCCTCCCTCCAGCTGCCCCCGCCACCGCCCACGGACGCGGTTCCCACGCCCGGCCGGCAGCAGATCGCGATGGCCACGCCCGGAGTCCAATCGGGCGCGCCGCCGTTCCCCGACCTCACCACCGACGAAGAGGACACTCTGTCCGTCGGTGACCCGGCCACCGACCTGCTGGCCCGCATCCAGACGGACCGGGCCCTGGGCCGGCCGGCCGACGCGCGTCTGCCCGACCTGGAGCGCTACATCCAGCTCCACGACGACACGGCCGCCGCCGAGGAGGTGATGGCCCTGCACATCGAGGCGCTGGCCGCCACCGGGGCCAACCTGGAGACCATCGCCCGCGCCTACGACTACCTGGAGGCCCACCCGGAAGGGACCCGCCGCGTGGGCGTGCGCTGGATCGAGGCCACCGTGGCCCGGGACCGGCTCCACGACTGTTCCCTGGCGCTGGAGGCCTACCGCGAGCTCGCCAGCATCCCCGGCCCCCGCCAGGCCGAGGCCGCGTACTACCTGGGCACCTGTTCCGCCGACCTGGGCAAGGACGAGGACGCCCGCCGGGCGCTGGAGGGCAGCCTGGAGCTGGGGCTGGAAGGGCCCCGGGCACAGGACGCCCGTTCCCGTCTGGGAGATCGATGATGGACGCCGTACGTGAAGGATCGCTGGAGCTGCGGACAATGCTCGGGGTACACACTGGGAGGTTGTCCATGAATGCGCACTCTAGAATTTCTCTGCTGACCATCAGCCTGAGCTTGCTCGCCGGGGCTCTGGCGTTACCTGCCTGTGAAGGGCCGTTGATGATCATCGTCGGCGATGACGAATGGGGGGAGGACGATGATCTGCTCGATGTCTCCACCGAGACCGGGCATGGGCTGACGGTCTTCTTGGGGGAAATCAGTGGCACCCTTCATCACGGCGCGTTCGTCGGGGACGTGGATGGCGATGGGTACAACGATTTCATCCTGGTGGAGAGGGGCGGTTCGAGCACGGCAGCAGGGGACGCGATGGGGGACCTACGGGGCGCGATCTACCTGTTTTATGGCCGCGAGACGTTCCCATCGGCCGTCTCGGTACTGGACGCCGACCTGATCCTCCGTGGGGCCAGTGAGACAGCGGCCGGACTGGGTGACATCGACGGCGACGGGTACGCCGATTTTGCGTTCAACAGCATGGTGGGCGACGCACCAGACATCAACGACGAGACGGACGGATTCCACCTGATCTATGGCGATCCGGTCCGGTATTCCGGGGAATACAACTCCAACGACGTGGGGACCATCCTGCTCTCCACGGCCGGCAACGGCAGCCCCGATCACTTCCACGTGGGCACCGCAGGCGACGTCAACGGCGATGGATACCCTGACTCCCTCTTCAATGTCCGCATGGACGAGAACGACTGGCCGCACGAGACCTGGTCGCACCTGGTCCTCGGTGGCTCCGCGCGGTTGCCGCAAAACTATGACCTGGCGGACTCCGACGCGGTGTTCGAAGGGTCGGACGGGACGTTCGAGGTTGCGCTGGCGGCGGTGGGCGCGGGCGACATGGACGGCGACGGGTACGACGACCTGCTGGTGTCCCTGGAAAACGAGGACCCCGAGAGCGAGGACTGGGGACGGATCGCCCTGTACCACGGCGGAGCCGATGGATTCAGCGGGAGCATCGGGCCCGCTGAATCGGACGCCCGAGCGGAGTGGTTCTCCATCTGGTACGCGCTGGGGGGCCTGGGAGATCTGGACGAAGATGGTTACGACGATGTGGCGCTGGCGACCCACGCCCGGATCCCCATCGAGTTCGGCGCCGAGGACCGCTGGACCGGCTCAACGGATCCCGAGGACATCTCCATGAATATCCGCACGGATGCCGATGACAGCCCCATCGGCGGCCTCGCCAGCGGCGACTTCGACGGCGACGGCCATCTGGACCTGGTGGTCGGGTATCCGGGAAGCGCCTTCAATAGCGGTTCGTCCGGTTCGCTCCATGTCTTGCGTGGTGATGGTCAGCGCACGCAAGGCGAGTTCATGCTCGAGGCATCCGACGCCGTACTCCACGGCCTCCAGCGAACCCACCACGAAATGAACGAGATCGTCGAAGACCGCCTCGGCTGGGGCGTGGACATCGGCCCCAGCGTCAACGGCGACACCTACGACGACATCCTCGTCGGCGCCGGCACCAACTGCACCGGCGACCCGGACGGCGGTCGGGTCTTCTTGATCTACGGTGGGCCGTACTAACGATTCCCCCTTTCTTTCCCCTCCAAAAAAAGACGCGAAGCCCGCGATCAGTCACCCAAGCTCCGATCCACCACACAAGCCCAACTCAGCGTCCTCCGCGTTCCCCCCTCCGCGCCCTCTGCGATTTTTTCTTCCTCCTTGGCGGCCATAGCGTTCCGCATCGCGTCCTTCGCGATTTTTTCTTCTCCACCGCCCGCGCAGCCAGACGGTCGAATCGGGTCACGCTTGCGCCGTTCCCCCCGTCCATGAACAATGGCAGTCCTCACGGACTGGAGGATGTTATGGACCCGATACGTATCCTCATCGCCAAACCCGGCCTGGACGGCCATGACCGGGGAGCCAAGGTAGTCGTCCGCGCCCTGCGCGACGCCGGCTTCGAGGTCATCTACACCGGCCTCAAGCAGACCGTCGAACAGATCGTCGCCGCCACCACGCAGGAGGACCCGGACATCGTCGGGCTGTCCATCCTGTCCGGGGCGCACCTGCCGTTTTGCGAGCGGCTGCTGGCCGAGCTCGGCAAGGCCGGCGCTGGCGACGTGCCGCTGGTCGTCGGGGGCAACATCCCCAAGCAGGACACCCAGGCCCTGCTGGCCCTCGGTGTGAAGGGCGTCTTCCCCGTCAGCAGCTCCCTCGCGGAGATGCCCGATCAGCTCAAGGAGTTGGTGTCATGAGCGAACCCAAGAAAAAACGCACCCCGCCCCCGCTGCGCGACGTGACGCTGGAATCCGGCATCGAGGTCAAGCCGGTCTACGGCCCCGAAGACCTAGCCGACCGGGACTGGCAGGAAGATATCGGCGAGCCCGGCAGCTACCCGTTCACCCGCGGCATCCACAAGGACATGTACCGCCGCCGCGTGTGGACCATGCGCCAGTACGCCGGCTTCGGTAACGCCACGGAGACCAACGAGCGGTTCAAGTGGCTCATCGCCAACGGCCAAAACGGGCTCAACGTGGCCTTCGATCTGCCGACCCAGCTGGGGCTGGACTCGGACGACCCGCAGGCCGAAGGCGAGGTGGGCCGGGTGGGCATGGCCATCGACACCCTGGAGGACTTCGAGGAGGCCTTCAAGGACATCCCGATGGACCGCATCTCCGTGTCCCTGACCATCAACTCGATGGCGCCGGTGGCCATCGCCATGGTGGCAGCGCTGGTGGAGAAGCGGGGCTTCGACGTGGCCCGCATGCCGGGCAACGCCCAGAACGACATCCTCAAGGAGTTCGTCGGCCGGGGCACCTGGATCTACCCGGTGGAGGACTCGGTGAGGCTGGTGGGAGACACCATCGAGTGGTGCGCCGCCAACATGCCCCGCTACAACCCCGTCAGCGTCTGCGGCTACCACATCCGCGAATCCGGGGCGAACCCCCAGCAGGAGATGGGCTACGCCTTCGAGATCGCCCGGGCCTACATCGACCACGTCATGGAGCGGGGCCTCACCGCCGACGACGTGGCTTCCCGGCTGAGCTTCAACTTCGACATCTACGGCAACCTCTTCGAGCAGATCGCCAAGTTCCGCGCGGGCCGCCGCGTGTGGGCGCGCATGCTCAAGGAGGAGTACGACTGCCAGAATCCGCGCTCCATGTGGATGCGCATGATCGCCGGCGGTGGCGGCGGCGGGCTGACCATCGAGCAGCCGGAGAACAACATCGTCCGCGGCGCCTACTACGCCCTCATCTCGGCCCTGTCGGGCACCCAGACGATGGCCCTGTGCTCCTACGACGAGGCCTACACCATCCCAAGCCAACGGGCGGCCCAGATCTCCCTGCGCACGATGCAGATCATGGCGGACGAGATGGGCATCGCCGACACGGTCGATCCCCTGGCCGGCTCCTACTACGTGGAGTCGCTGACCAACGAGATGGACGACCTGATCACCGGCGTGATGAAGGACGTGCGCGGGTCCGGCGGCGTGGTCGAGGGTATCGCCACCGGCCGGGTGCAAAACGCGGTCAGCCGCCAGGCCTACGAGACCGAACGCCAGATCCAGTCCGGCGACATCCCCAAGGTGGGCGTCAACTGCTACCAGGTCGACGAAGAGGACCACGAGGTGGAGATGCACCCGTACGAGCCGGGCAAGGTCCAGGTGCAGATCGACCGGCTGGACGCCGTCCGCGCCCGCCGGGACGCCGACGCGGTGGCCCGCACCCTCGACACCCTGCGCACCGACGCCGCGGCCAAGCGCAACGTGATGCCGGCGCTGGTCAACGCGGTGAAGGCCTACGCCACCGTGGGCGAGATGGCCCAGGTGCTGCGCGAGGTGTACGGCGAGTTCCAGGAACCCGAGGTGGTCTGAGCGACCCCCGAGATCGCAGCGAAAGGCAAACCCACCGCCATGCTCGATGGTGTCCGTGTCCTCGATCTGTCCCGGATGCTGGCCGGCCCCTATGCCGGCCTGTTGCTGGCCCACCTGGGCGCCGACGTCCTCAAGGTGGAGCCGCCCGGAGGGGATCCGGTCCGCCACCTGCCCCCCGAGGCCTATCCGGGCATGGGGGCGTACTTCTTCAGCGGCAACCGGGGGAAGCGCAGCATCGAGATCGACCTGGAGCGCGAGGAGGGGCGGGCGCTGCTGTACGACCTGGCCCGCGTGGCCGACGTGGTGCTCTACAACTACCGCCCCGACGTGCCGCCGCGCCTGGGCATCGACGCCGAGACCCTGCACGGCGTCAACCCGCGCCTGATCGTGTGCTCGCTGACCGGATTCGGCGAGGACGGCCCCTGGGCCCAGCGCCCCAGCTACGACCTGGTGATCCAGGCCCTCTCCGGGGCCATGAGCCTCACCGGCGAGCCGGACCGCCCGCCGCTGCGGATGGGCATCCCCGCCGGCGACCTGGTGGGGGGCAGCAACTGCGTCACCGCCATCGCCGCGGCGTTGTACCGGCGTGAGAAGACGGGGGAAGGCCAGTTCCTGGCCGTCTCGCTGCTGGACAGCCTGGTGGCCATGCTCACCTACGTGGCCCAGGCCAACATCGCCACCGGCGTAGTCCCGCCCCCCGCCGGCAGCGGCCATCAGGTGGTGTTCCCCTACCTGTGCGCCGAGACGGCGGACCAGCCCATCGTGATGGCCATCTTCATCGAGAAATTCTGGGGGGCCCTGTGCCGGGCGGTGGATCACCCCGAGTGGGCCGACGACCCGCGCTTCGCCCTCAACGACGACCGGGTGGCCAACCGCCACATCATCGAGCCGATGCTGCTGGACGTGCTGCGGGAGCGGACCGCCGACGAGTGGATGCAGGCCTTCGAGGCCGAAGGGGTCCCGGGGGCACCCGTGCTGGACGTGGCCCAGGTGCTGGCCATGCCCCAGCTGCGTCATCAGCAGATGGTCACCTCCGTGCCCGACGGCCAGGGCGGCGAGGTGGAGTCGCTGGGCAATCCGTTCAAGACACCGGGGCAGGATCGGGAGCCCATCGGGCGGGCCCCCGGGCTCGGCGAACACGACACCGAGGTCCTCGACGAGTGGCTGGGGATCACCGACGACGATGCGCGGGCCCGCCTGGCGAGCGCCCTGGGCTCCGACGACCGTTGAGCTCCCCTCCCCCCCTGGTCATCGTTCGCGGGGGTGGCGACCTGGCCACCGGCGCCGCCCGCAAGCTGCACCTGGCCGGGCTGCGGGTGGTGGTCAGCGAACGCGCCCACCCCTGGTGTGTGCGCCGGCGCGCCGCCTTTGCCTCGGCCATCGCCGACGGCTCGGTGGTGGTGGAGGGGGTGCGGGCCAAGCGGGTCGAACTCAGCGCGCTGGCGGCCACCCCGCTGGATGAAGAGGTGGCCGTGGTCATCTGCCCGGACCGCCCCGTGCCACCCGGCCTGGACGCCGACCTGCTGGTGGACGCCCGGGTGCTCAAGCGCGGGCACGACACCACCCTCGGCGACGCGCCGCGGGTCGTCGGGGTCGGCCCCGGGTTCCGAGTGGGCGCCCATTGCCACGCCGCCGTGGAGTCGAGCCGCGGCTTCGACCTGGGGCGGGTGCTGTATTCCGGAGAGACCCAGGCCTTCGACCAGCGCCCCGGTGACGTCGCGGGGATCGGCGGGGAGCGGGTGCTGCGGGCAGACACCGGCGGACTCTTCGTGGCCGCCGCGCAGATCGGCGATTCCATCGGTGCGGGCCAGCGGGTCGGCGAAGTGGCCGGCCGCCCCGTGCTGGCCCGGACCGGCGGCTGCCTGCGCGGTCTCCTCGCCGACGGCACCGAGGTGCGGGCCCACCAAAAACTCGGCGACGTGGATCCCAGGGGCCATCGGTCCTATTGTGATCGCGTGTCGGACAAGGCCAATGCGGTCGGTGGCGGCGTCCTGGAGGCTGCCCTGGTCTTACTCGGGAGGTAGGCCCAAATGAGGACCCTGCTGTTGATCCTGGGAGTCGCCGTCATCGGCGCCATCACGTGCGTGGCGGTGTACTACGCCATCTATCTGCCCAGCCTCGAACCCCATCGCGACGACGACGAACCCGACGAACCCGACGAGGAGTGAACCATCCATGACCACATCGGATCTGATCGTCATCGGGGGCGGGATCAGCGGGTTGAGCCTGGCCCATCTGTGCGCCAGCGACGGAGCCAAGGTCACCGTCCTGGAAAGCAGCGCCCGGCTGGGAGGGTGCCTCCACAGCGAACGCCTTGAGTCGGGGTTCTGGTTCGAGATGGGGGCCCACACCTGCTACAACTCCTACGGGGGGCTGATCCGTCTCATCGAAGCCAACGATCAGGTCTCCCAGATGGTGCCGCGGGCCAAGGCCCCTTTCCGTCTGCTGGAGGACGGGCAGCTGCGCTCCATCCCCGGTGCCCTCAACTGGCTCGAGATCGCCCTGTCCGCACCACGGCTGCTGACGACCAAGAAGGACGGGCTGAGCGTCGAGCAGTACTACGGCCGCATCGCCGGCGCGGGGAACTACAAGCAGATCGTGGGCCCCATGCTCTCGGCGGTGCCCTCCCAGGACGCCGGCGGCTTCCCCGCGACGATGCTGTTCAAGAAGCGCCCGCGGCGCAAGGAGCTGCCGCGCAGCTTCACGATGCAGTCGGGCCTGCAGAGTATCGTCGATGCCCTGGCCGAGCACGACGGCATCCGGGTGGAGACCGGCGTCGAGATCACCTCCGTGGAACATGACGGCGGCTATCACGCCACCGCCATGGACGGTCAGGTCTTCGAGGCGGCTCGGCTCGCCCTGGCCGTCCCGCCCAACATGGCCGCCCGGCTCGCAGCCGCCATCTATCCGGAGCTGTCGTCGGTGCTGGGTGGTATCGGTACGGCCCGCGTCGAGACCGTCGGCGTCACCGTCGCCCGCGACAAGCTGGCGCTGGAGCCGGTCGCCGGCATCATCCCCGCCGAGGATCTGTTCCGCTCCGCCGTGACCCGGGACACCGTGCCCGACGACCATCGCCGCGGCTTCGCCTTCCATTTCCGGCCCGGGCATCCCCTGGATCGCCGCCTGGAGCGCATCACCGAGGTGCTCGGCGTCACCCGCGACGATCTGGAGGTCGTGGTCGAGAAGAACATGGAGCTCCCCTCCCCTACCCTGGGGCACGAGGCCCTGGTCGCCAAGATCGATGATCTGCTGGACGACACCCCGATGTTCTTGACGGGCAATTACTTCGACGGCCTGGCCATCGAGGACTGTGTGGCCCGCTCCGAGTCCGAATTCGCCCGCTTCCAGTCCGCTCGCTGATTCGCGATCCAGTCAAGACTTCGTCAAGAACGTCTGATACCGTGCGATTTGTGGAGGATTTCCTGACATGAATGCACGACTGTTCTTGACCAGTGTGGCTTCCCTGGCGGCCCTGTCGATGGGCTGCATGGATGTTGCGATCCAGGACTCGAATCACGACCGCGACCAGGACGGCTTCGACAACATCGCCGACGGGGGCCTGGACTGCAACGACTCCAACCCGGAGATCTACCCCGGCGCCGAGGAGATCTGCGACCTGCAGGACAACGACTGTGACACGTACGTCGACTGCGACGACGAGGATCTGCCCGACGGCGACGGCGACGGCAGCTGCGTCTGCGAGGACTGCAACGACGAGGACGGATCCAACTTCCCGGGCAACGAGGAGGCCTGCGACGGCCACGACAACGACTGCGACGGCTTCGCCGACTGCGCCGACCCGGACGTGGAGGACGCGGACGGCGACGGGGCCTGCGTGTGCACCGACTGCGACGACGAGGACGACAACAACTTCCCGGGCAACCCGGAGGTCTGCGACGGCGCCGACAACGACTGCGACGAGGAGGTGGACAACAGCCTCAACTTCATCGACTGGTACGAGGACGCCGACGGGGACGGGCACGGGGACGAGGCCACCCTGGTCAACATCTGCGACGGCCCCCCCGGCGCCGACTGGGTCCAGGTGGGCGACGACTGTGACGACGAAGACCCGAACAACTACCCCGGCAACAACGAGGCCTGTGACGAGCAGGACAACGACTGTGACGGCCTCATCGACGACAACGTCAGCTACGACGACTGGTACTATGACGGCGACGGCGACGGGTACGGCGACCCGGGCAACTATCAGAACGGCTGCCAGGGGAATCCCGGCCCCGACTGGGTCCAGGACGACCAGGACTGCGACGATACGGACGCGGCGGTCAATCCAGCCGCCGCCGAGGACTGCGACGGGGGCGACAGCGACTGCGACGGCCTGATCGCCTGCGCCGATCCCGAGGTCCAGGACGCGGACGGCGACGGCTACTGCGTCTGCGACGACTGCGACGACCTGGATAACGGAAACTATCCGGGCAACACCGAGGTCTGCGACGGCGGCGACAACGACTGCAACGGGCTGGCCGACTGCGACGACCCGGCCGTCGCTGACGCGGACGGTGACGGCGCCTGCATCTGTACGGACTGCGACGACAACGACGCGCTGAACTTCCCGAACAACCCCGAAACCTGCGATGGCCAGGACAACGACTGTGACGGCTTCAGCGATTGCAGCGACTCGGACCTGGCCGATGACGACGGCGACGGGGTGTGCATCTGCTACGACTGCGACGACAACGACGCCGACGCCTTCCCCGGCAACGCCGAGGCCTGCGACGGCACGGACAACGACTGCGACGGCATCATCCCCGCCGACGAGACCACCGACGCGGACGGGGACGGCTACATGGCCTGCGAGGACTGCAACGACGTCAACGACGACGTCTACCCCGGCGGCACGGAGATCTGTGACGGGCAGGACAACGACTGCGACGGGAACCTACCGGCGGACGAGGTGGACGCAGACGGCGACGGCTACTACCAGTGCGAGGACTGCGACGACCTCGATCCGTTGATCCATGCCAGCGGCGGTGATCCGGACGGGGACGGCTACGACGAGTGCACCGGCGACTGCGACCAGACCGACGACGAGGTCTATCCCAACGCCCCGGAGAACTGCGACTACGTGGACAACGACTGCGACGGCGACGTGGACGAGGGGTACCTGGTCGGCGGAAAGTACACCCAGTTCACCGACTGCGGATTCTGCGGCAACGACTGCAACAACTACACCTTCGCCAACGCCGACACCGACTGCGACACCTCCCTGGCCACGCCCGAATGCGTGCCGGACTGTGACTACGGGTACTACGACGCCAACGGCGACTACGGGGACGGCTGCGAGTGCGTCTTCATCAACGGCAACGACGATCCCTTCGACGGCATCGACGCGGACTGCAGCGGCGACGACGGCGATCACAACGACGCCATCCACGTGGCCCTGTGGGGCACCACCGGCGCCACCGGCTCCCTCGCCGATCCCATCCGCGACATCCAGGAGGGCATCGACGAGGCGGACTTCCAGGGGCTCGACTACGTCCTGGTGAGCCAGGGCGCCTACTACGAATCGGTGGAACTGGAACCGGGCATCACCCTCGTGGGCGGGTACTCGTACTTCTTCGACGAATACGACGAGACGCTCTACGAGACCATCATCGACGGCCAGAACACCACCGCGGCCCTGCCCGGCGCCCTGACCATGTTCTGCAGCGGCAACGTCGATCAGCGGATCCAGGGCCTGCACATCATCGGCACCACTCCCGACGATCCAGGGGAGTCCAGCTACGGTCTGTACCTCTACAACTGCGACAACGACGTCACATTGGTGGACAACGAGATCGAGTCCCGCCCTGGAGAGGACGGGGACGACGGCGGATCGGGGAGTAACGGCAGCGACGGCAACGATGGCAACGACGGCATCGACGCCCAGATGACCTCCTGCAACTCCAATCCTCAAGGTGGGTCAGGGGGGAGCAAGACCTGCTACTCCCCCTCGCCGGTTCAGAACGTCAATGGTGGGGACGGCGGGGATACGCTGTGCCAGATCCAATACGGCGGATACACGGGATACGCGGGGAACGGTTCGGGGACCTCACCGGGTACCAGGGGAGATCGGGCCACCCATTGCGAGTTCCCGGGCACCTCGTACGTCAGCGGATGCACCTCGTGCACGGTGAGCAACGAGTTCGGCCCCGGGGGTGTGGGCGGCGCGGGGGACCAGGGGGTCCACGGCAACGGTGGCGCCGGCTGCCCGTTGCCCGACGGTTACATCCTCAGCTACGTCTTCGTGGGGAACGACGGCGACGAAGGGGACGTGGGATTCAACGGTTCCGGCGGTGGCGGCGGTGGCGCCGGCGGCGGCGGCGGGGGGCCCCCCCCCAGCACCAAAAACGACCGCTACCGCGGGACCCGCCGGGGTGGCCCCCCCCCCCTCCCCGGCCCCGGCCGGGGCGGGGGGGCCGGGGGGGGGGGGGGTCTGGGGGGGGGGGGGGGGCGCCGGCGCCGAGGGCGGCGAGGGCGGCGGCGGATCCTTCGCCGTATTCTTCGTGTATTCGGGCAACCCCTACACCTACCCGACGCTCACGAACAACACGTTCACCGCGGACGTGGGTGGCGATGGGGGCTGGGGCGGCGGCGGCGGTGTGGGCGGCGACGGCGGCATCGGCGGCGTCGGCGGCGACATGGTCAACGTCACCCCCTATCAGTGGGCCGGACGCATGGGCGGCAACGGAGGTAACGGCGGGGACGGCGGCCACGGCGGTGGCGGTGGCGGCGGCTGCGGTGGCCCCTCCTACGGCCTCTACGTGACCGGCGCCTACCCCTCCAGCAGCTACGGCAACGGCAACACCATCTCCTACGCGGGCGGCGGGAATGGTGGCACCGGCGGCTTCGGGCCCGGCTCCAACAATGGCGGGGACGGCCTCGACGGCTCGGACGGCGACAAGAACTTCTGATACCGCGGCTCAGCGACCCGCGCGGCTCCCCTCGACAGCATCCAGGAACACCCGCCTCCGATGGGACCAGCTCTGGCCCTCGAGGGCCGCGATCCGAGCTGTGCGCTGCGGTGCATCGTCGGGCTCCTCTACGGCACGCTGGGCCGCTGCGTAGAACTCCTCCGGCGTACCGGCGAACGCCACATGGGGCTGCCAGGCCGCTACCTCGGGAAGCGCGGTGGACACGACCGGCCGGCCGGTGGCCAGGTACTCCCGCAGCTTGAGGGGATCGATGGCCTCCGTGCGGGGGCCCAGGACGTAGGGCAAGATCCAGGCGTCTACCCCCCTGGCCAGCTCGGGCAGGCGGTCGTAATCGACGGCACCGATCTCCCGTAGGGCCCCCGGCCCGGAGAACCGAGGTGCGTCCGGGGTCCGCGGGCCGGCCAGGAGCACGGTGCCGGGCCAGGCGGCCAGGCGCTCCAGGATGGCCGGGTCCAGGCGATCGTCCAGCGTGCCGAAGAACCCCAGTATGGGCCGCGGGAGGGAACCCAGGCCCGGATAGACGGGGCCCTCGTCCCGGGCCCGGGCGAAGTGTTCCAGGTCCACCCCTTGCGGCAGGTGGATGGCCGGGCCGCTGCGGCTGACGGACCGTTCCAGCAGCCAGCGGGACGTACAGAACGTCAGATCCACCGTGGCCATCATCTCCGCCTCGAGATCGGCCACCGGATCGGCGTCCACCCCGGGCCAGCTGGCCCAGTCGTCGACGCGATAGTAGGCCGTCACCTCGGCGTCCACCCGGGACATCAATCCCAGCGACGTGGGCAGCGAGGTGAGGAACAGCCGGGGCCGGCCCCCGCCCAGGCGCCGCCGCACATGGTCCACCTGGGCCTTGAGCAGCCGGGTGTTGACGGACCGGACCACGGCCGATCCGTGCCAAGGCACGGCCGCGGGAGCGAGCACCTGAACTCCGGGGCCTGGGGCGTCCGACTGGGCCGGGCCTTGGGCGTCCAGCACGCCGGTCAGCCGGCCGACCTTCCACACCAATCGCCCCAGATCGGCCTTCGTCGGCCGCGGCGCGCGCAGGGCCAGGGACTCGATGTGCAGCACGCGGTGGTCCCGGGCCATTTCCAGCTCCAGATGGCGCAGGGGGCTCGGGTGGCGCCAGTCGAATCCGGCACAGACGACGACGGGTGGACTCAACGGATCTCCTCCGGAAAAGGGGACGCTCATTACTTTATGATTTATTCGGTATGAAGCCCTCCACAAGCTCCTTGGGGAGAGAATAAGTCATAAAGTAATGAGCGTCCCCTTTGCTTTTTGACCCCATCCTTGCCGGGCCGGGGTGGACGGCCGATAATCATACAAAACAGTATGGAACAGGAGCACACCCATAGCGCGGGTGCCAGCCAGCCATGGCTCCGTGTCGCCGTCGCCGGCGCCGCCTTCCTCCCCGTCGGGCTCGCCATCGTCTGGCTGGGCTACCGGGTGGCCGTCTCACCGCCCCCCCTCGTCACGGAACCGGATGCCGCGCCTCCCGTGGCCCAATCGGAAACCACGGCGCTCGAGTCCGTCGAACGAAGCCGCGGCCCGAAGGTAGCAGCGCTCCCCGGTGCGACCGGCGTCGGAGCGGGAGCGCTGGCCTACGGCTCGCCAGGGCTGGACACCGGCCCCGCCGGCACGCCCCAGCCCCGCCTGGCCGGGTTCCTCCCCTGTTCCGCAGACCTGGCCGTGCACGGCAGCTACGTCAAGCCACTGGGCCGTTCCGGGACCTGCATGGGTGTGGCCGTGGAACCGCCGGGCCTCTCCATCGGCGAGCCGGTCCTCATCGGCAACCTGGACCGCCATCAGGTGGACGCCGTGCTCGACGGGCACGCAAGCGAGCTGCGCGGCTGCTTCGACCGGCGCCAGGAGGACGTCCCGGATCTCAAGGGCACCGTGGTCCTCAAGTTCGTGGTCGGCAAAAAAGGCGAGGTCGCGAGCGTCGAGGTGTACCGGTCGAGCCTGGAGGATCCGGTGGTCGAGGATTGCCTGATCGGCGGGTTCACGCCGCTGCGCTTCCCCATCCCCCGGGACGGCGGCATCCTCGTCGCACGGTACCCGTTCAAGTACGTCCCCCCTCAAACATCCAGCACGGATCGGTAGACCGCCTCCAGCTCCCGGGCCATGCCCGCGGCGGTGAAGTGCCCCTCCCACCGGCGTCGTGCGGCGTGCCCCATCTTCCGGCGCAGGGCCGCGGACGACAGCTGTTTCAGGGCGTCGCTCAGGGCGCTCGGAGACTCGCCCGGCACCAGGATCCCCGTCTCCCCATCCACGACCACCTCGGGGATCCCTCCCACCCGGCAGGCGACCACCGGCTTGCCGTGGGCGGCCGCCTCCACCAGCGTCATCGGCAGCGCCTCCATGGTGGAAGGCAGGGCCACCACGTCGGCCGCCCGATAGAGTGGGCCCATCTCGGCGGCCCGCCCGGTGAACACGGCGGGTAGTCCCAGCTCCCCAGCGCGCTCCTCCAGCCGGGGCCGCAACGGTCCATCGCCGGCCACGACGAGCGCCGCTCCCGGCACGCCGGATACCGCCTCGATCAGCCCCTCGACACCCTTCCCAGCCGCCAGGCGTCCGGCGTAGAGCACCCGCAGATCCGAGCCCTCGATGGCCGCTGGGGCCGGCCAGACCGACGTCCCCCCACCGGCCGAGACGCCGTTTCGGACGACGCGGATCCGAGCCGGTTCCAGGCCCCGGCTGGCCAGCCAATCCCCGACGAAGGCGGAGGCTGCGATGGTGCGGGGGTGACGGCGCATGATCTGCAGGGAGCTGGCTTGCCACACGCGGGTACGCAGGGCGGGTTCGACGGCCTGGCCGTGGCAGGTGCAGATGACCGGCACCCCCACCACCGCCGGACTGGCGATGGCCACCCCCCGATAGCCGTGGACGTGGACCAGCTGCACCCCCAGCTCCCGGACCCGCCGGCGCAGGACGCGAAGCACCCGGGGATCGAAGCGGCCCGCCATGGGGAGGGTTTCCACGGGGAACCCAAGCCGCGCTGCCGCCGGGCTCAGCACGTCCTCGTCCCCGTGGCCGGGCAGGGCCGCCAGGTGGCAGACCACGCCCCGATCGTCCAACGCCGTGATGGCCTGCAGCAGATGGGACGTGACGCCACCGAGGTATGGATTGTCTGCGAGCTGGAGGATCCGGAGGGTCACGGGCTGGATTCGCCCGCCTCAGCGGGGCCTCGCCGTCACACCCTGGAGGAAGACCTTGAGCAGGGCGTCACGGTACTGGATGTCCACATCGCCGTCCGGCATGTACCGCCCGAACACCCGCCGGAGGATACGCTGGCCGCCGAACCACCCCTCCACCAGGGAAAAGAAAGCGACGACGATGAACACCGGCTCCACGTCGTTGCGCAGGGCGCCGCTCTCCTGCGCCTCCCGCAGGCGCTGGATGACGTACTCCACCACCGGCTCGTATTCCGGGCCGGGGGCGGCGTCGTCGTCGGTCTCCATGTTCATCCACGACAGGATGCGAACGGTGCGCGGGTTACGCCGCATGGCCTCGAAGTAGGCCTTGACCACGTTTTCGAGGATGCCCGACTCCACCGTCTCGGCGGTGGCGACCAGCTTCTGGATGTCGGCGACAAAATCGTCGAACAGGCTGTGTTTGACCGCCTCCCACAGGCCTTTCTTGGATTCGAAGTGATGGTGGATCAGGCTCTTTGTGACGCCGGACTCCCGCGAGATGTCGCTCATGGAGGTGTCGGCATAGCCGCCGCTGGCGAACAGTTCCTCTGCAGCCGCCATGATGTCGCGGCGGGTGGCAGCTGCGTCGCGCGTTCGGCGTGGGGAAGGCATCCGGAGTAGTTTACTTCCTCCGGTACACCCTTCGCATCGTAACCGTGTCAAAACCGTCGATGGTCGTCTCCGAAACCTGCACCAACGTGTCCGCATCCAGCAAAGAACGGTGGATCCGAGCGGTGGCTTTACGGCCATCGGCCATCACCGTATCCATCTCCGTGACGAGTTCGGTGCCGCCGTTGGTCCAGATCGCCCGCCCCTGACCGTCACCCAGCTGAGCGGCAACCGGCACCGAGCTGCCGTCGTTGGGCAGTACCACCGTGGTCTTGGCCAGGGGGGTCTTGACGGTGATGGTCACCTGGCCCTGCTCGCCGTCGATGATCAGGCGGGTCTTGACGACCTTCGCAGCGGCTCGGGTCGCCTTGTTCACGGTCAATCCCATGGCGGCCATCATCGGTGTGGGATCATCGCTGAGCTCGGGATCGAGCACGAACACACCGTCCAGGCGGTCACTGGCCCCCGCCGCGACAGCGGGGACAAGATGTGTCGCGGCCAGCAAGAAGACCAAGGCCAGTAGTTTGTGCGGCATCGTGACGACTCCTCGGCAGACCGTTCATGCGCTATTGACCGGCCGGCCAATTAGCTTGCGATTTATCCCAGCTGCACGACCCTGTCAACATCATTGTGAACAACCGTTCACGCCGGGATTTGCTGTCTGGACCTTCTGAGTGTGATTACGCCCGAGCACACGAAACGTGGAGGACGCCAGGCGTGTATTTGTGGCCCCTGCCCCAGGATCGCGGGCGGACCCGTTCGTGCATAAATCGCCCCTTTTATTAAGGGGGGTAGACGGTTAGCGCCTCCTGCCACAAGATGTAGGGGTGAGCCATC
>CAZDDH010000143.1:0-22277 GCA_964504165.1 uncultured Rickettsiales bacterium
CTCAGCAGCATGATGGGAGGTCCGAAATGCCCCCTCTCGGAGGATGCGCCCGATCCGCCATCGATCTTCTCCTTGAATTCGAGTACGCGAGCTACGATCCGCCCGTGCTTGTCCTTGTGGACGGCTGCTGCAGGGTAGCGATATCGGTCCATGAGCCGCTCTTCGGTGGCAAAGTGCTTCTGGGTATAGTCGATCAAGCCGCCCAGGATCTTGGGCGCCTCCTCTCGCGCATGCCCTTCCTTCATGGCGATATGCATTTCATCGATGAGCTCGACGAGCCGCCTGTGCTGGTTGTCGATCTCGGCTACGCCGACGCTGTACTTGGGATCCCAGACAAAAAATGCCACCGGTACGCCCTCCTGGTCACTGGTCTTCTAGCTTCCTGCCAGATCAGTGTATCGTGCCGCGCTGCTCGAGTTCAACAATCTCCGCCCTGGACAACCCCATACGAAGCCATGTGAGCATCCCTGCCCCCCAATGCCATCGTGATGATTACCACGCAGCCCCCGCCAACAGAGTGGAGTGAAGTCTTGTCGTGGGGCGAAACGGGTCACAGACCACGATATCGCTGCCTACGCCACGACCCCCGAATCCTTGAGCTCACCAATCTCATCCTTCGACACCCCGGCCTCCGTCAAGACAGCCCCCGTATGCTCGCCATACGTCGGCGGGAACGGCAGCTGGTTCATCTGGGTGATCATGTAATCCGTGTCGTGGCTGCTGGGAGCCAGCGGCACCACCGTGCCATCCGGCTTGGCCGTACGCAGCAGATAGGGCGACACCGCCGGGTGGGCCATCACGTCCGCCACATCGTAGATCCGGGCGTGAATCAGCCGCGCCGAAGCGAACAGCTCCGCCAGCTCGTCGGTGGTGAACCCGCGCGTGATCTCACCGATCTCCGCGTGCAGCTGCTCCCGCCGCTCCCGTCGCCCAGCGTTCGTCTCGTACTCCGGACGCGCCAGGCCGCTGAACGGCTCCAGCTTGGCCATCGACTCCCATTGCAGGTCATTCCCCACCGCCAGCGAGATGTATCCATCGGAAGACGGGAACACGTCTACAGGGGTGAACACCGGGTGCACATTCCCCGTACGGGTGACCGTCGCCGGGTCGTGCCCCAGGGAGTCCAGCGACATCTTGGTCAGCAGCCACGAGGCGCTGGCCCGCAACATGGACACGTCGATGCGAGCCCCTTCACCGGTGCGTTCCCGCTGCCACAGGGCCTTGTAGACCCGAGCGTAGGCCTCGTCGCCCGCCTTGAGATCGATGACCGGCACCCCACACACCATCGGCGCCCCATCCGGATCACCGGTGAGCTCCATGTACCCCACCTCGGCCTGCAGGGCCGGATCGTAGCCAGGCACCACCGGGAACTGGGGCCCGTGGGCGCTCAGCCCGACCCAGATCAGCTCCTTGCGCACGGCGGACAGGGTCTCGTAGTCGATACCCAGCGGTTTGTACTGCTTGGGCAGCATGTTCACCGCGAACACATCGACCTTCAGCTCCTCGATGATCTGGAGCAGCAGCTCGCGCCCCCTCTCTTCCTTCAGATTCAAGGAGATCGCCTCCTTGCCGAGGTTGGGTGGGATGAAGTAGGAGCGGCGATCTCCGTAGCCAAAATCGGCCCCAGCGTAGCGGTTGGGATCACCGGGATTGCCGCCACCCGGGCGGGGCGTGGATTCGATGCGGATCACCCGCCATCCTTCTTGCACGAAACGTTGTGTGCAGTAGGGCAGGGCCAGCGCCTGCTCCAGAGCCAGGATGACGCCAGGGCAGGATTTATTGTCGTCGTTGTTGGTCATGGGGGCTCCCTAGATGAGATAGGCGCAAAGCCTCGCGCACCCAGCTGTCCACGTCAATCCGCCAGCACCAGGCCACAACCCCATGACAGTAACCGCACGGAATCTTGACCTTTGTTGGACACGCACTGGTGCTAAGACCAGGTAAGATGACAAAAGTGCCCGGCTGTGCACCTGGAGCGCGCAACAGGGTGGAGGTCATTTATGCGACGAAGCTTTCGAGGATGGCGTTTGGTACTCGTGGGCGGCCTGTTAGCCGCCATGTTGTCCGCGTCGGGCTGCAAGAACGACGGAGACATCAAGGACACCTTCTTGGCCGTGGGGCCAGGTGACGTGGACATGTTGTGGGTCATCGACAACTCCGGTTCGATGGCCGACGCGCAGGTCCAGCTGTCGCTCAACTTCATCTCCTTTGTCGAGGCCCTCCCCTCGACATCGACGACCCAGATGGGGATCACCACGACCCAGGCCTGGCCCTGCACCGAGGACGCCCCGGCGCTGTGTGACGACCGCAAGGGATCCACAGGACGGCTGCGGCGGTACGGTAATTCCCCGACGCTGCTGGATCCGTCCCACCCTGCGGATCAGGAAGAATTCCAGGAACTCGCCCACGTCGGTGTCCAGGGCGCTGGGCTGGAGCGGCCGTTGCAGGTGGCGTTGATGGCCGCCTGCGAGGCCGTCGAACTCCCCAACGCCAGCGATTTTGATCCGTCGTCGGACAACCTCCAGGAGGATTTCCCCTGGGGCTGCTCCGGCAACGACTTCCCGTCGGACAACCCGTACTACGAAGCCTGCCGTTGCCTGCCGCTGACGGTAGACCTGCAATACGAAGACATGGAGAACCCCGGCGAGATGTACACCGAGGAGGGCGTGGGCCTGCACTCGGCCAACCAGGGGCTGCTGCGGGGCGACAACCCGTTCCACGTGGTGGTCCTCACCGACGAGGGAGACACCACCAGCACGGTGGACAACATCGGCGGCGGGGCGTGCGACGGCATGGAGAGCGACGAGCTCTGCGACTGCCGCCTGGACAGCTACCTGGAGCTGATTCGCCAGGTGGCCCCCGACACTCGCATGTCGGTCATCGGGCCCGGGCAGGGGCCGGACGCCTCGGACGAAGACATGTACAAGTGCAATCCGATGGGGTCCTCGGCCTGCTCTGTCGATTTCTACTTCAACTCGGTGACTCGCACCGATGGCCTGTTCTTCCCGATCTTGGATCCGGTCGACGGCCAGGAGGAATGTGACGAAGCGGAGCTGGCCACGGCGCTGGCCAACCTGGTGTTGTTCCACCCGTCGATGGAGTGGTTCCAGCTGTCCCTCGTCCCCGACCTCGCGACCTTCGGCGTCAAGCTCAACAGCGAGGTCGTCCCCTCCTACGAGGACGGCGGTTCCTGCGACGAGAACAGCCTCACGTCCGGCGGCTGGGTGTATGACGAAGCCAACATCGCCGTGACCCTGGTGGGCGATTGCACCGCCTACCCCGGGGACGTCGTCGAGGTGGAGTACGTCTCTGCAGGCCCCCTGATGATCATCTAGCCGATTTCCCGGCCAGCCACGCCAGGTATTCGAAGGGAGCGGTCAGCGCCTCACGCTGGCGTTTCCGCCAGATCCTCCCCATCTCCCCAGGCGAGCTGGCCAGCACCCGCAGGCGCCCTCCAGGTTTGCCGTTGACCTCCACCAGCCAGGGCCGGAGCTCGCCGTCGAGGACCCAGTCCAGCCCCAGTTCGACGAGCAACGGGGCACCGTCGCCGGCCAGCCGCTCCATCTCTGCGATGACCCGCCGCTCCTCCGCGTCGATACGAGGCTCCACCCCCTCCAACCCCAGCTCCTGCTGCAGCTGTTCCAGCGGGATGCCCCGGGCTCCTCGGGCCACGTTGGCCACCGGATCATCCACGCTGACCCGCGCAACACGGCCGGCGGAACGCCAGCGGCCGCCTGCGGCGCGCTGGACGAAGCCACGGATACACAGCCCGGCGTACGGTCCAGCCGGCGGGTCGATGGCCCGCTGGAGGATCACATCGTCGTCGTCGGGGAGGGTGCAGGCCCCCTCCACGCGACGTACGCCCTGGCCGAAGGAACCCCAGCGGGGCTTGAGGAAGGCCGCGCCCCAGTCGCTGATCTGCCGGGCAAATCGCGACCGCTCCCCCTCCACCGGGGGCACGTTCAACCCAGCGTCGCGGAGTTTGTGGCAGCTGGTCAGCTTGTCCAGGGCCAGCTCGTTGATGGGTGGGGGGTTGCCCAGGGGCAGACGGGCGGCCAGATCGCTCAGCAAGGTCTCGTGCCGGCGCCACGTGCGTGCAGGGAGGCGGTTGAACACCGCGTGTAACGGGAAAGGGCCTTCCTGTATCCATCCATCACGAGTGGGCGAAAAACCGAGTATCTTCACGCCCGCACTGGAAATCTCCACATCCTCGGGTTGTGCCAAAAAAACCCTGATTCCCCTCTCCTGCAAAAACCGAGCTGCAAGCCCGAAGTCGGAATCCGGTGGCGTGGAGGAGGTGGTTCCCCCCCGAAAGGTCATCAGCGTGGCAACGTGGACGGTCACCGGGCCATGCTCGTCGTCCCGATCGCCGCGGTCAAGGGGAAGGTCGGCGCAGAATGTCTTGCCAACCCCCGCTGGATCGGACATACAGCCATCCATGAGGGTGAGGTGAAGTGTGAGTCATTCGATTGACCAGCCATGGGGCCCCGAGTGGGTTCCCGAGGACGAGCACGACGATCCGATCGCGGACGATCCCGATGAGGAAGATCTGCTGCACGGGCTCAACGCCATGTGGCTGGACGAGCTGGATCAGAAGGCCCAGGGCAACAAGTCCGTGGTCGTCTTCGACGCGGGCATCCTCTACAGCGATACCTGGATCCCGCGCATGCTCGATGAGCTGATGACCGGGCTGCTCACCGAAGAA
The DNA here is from genome assembly GCA_964504165.1 of uncultured Rickettsiales bacterium. Lineage (GTDB taxonomy): Bacteria > Myxococcota_A > UBA796 > UBA9615 > CAYRNR01 > CAZDDH01. The sequence continues at coordinate 4,706 of CAZDDH010000143.1, forward strand.
TACGAGATGTTCCTCGACGAGATCGACGGCGCTGACGCCTGACGATCGCCGCACCACACGTCTAGTACCCGGGTAGCGGGTGTTGGAATTCACCCCTCCCGGGGCGTACTGAGGATCTTTCCGCTCTCCTGATCGACGCAGTACTCGACCCCGCCCGTCGAACGGTCGAGTTTGATGCGTTCACCGCCCGGAAAACTGATCACCGTGGCCGTGTGAGCCCGCTTGTGCACGATGATCCGGGCCGTCAGCTTGGCGCAGGCGGATTCCATGATGCGGGTCATCTTGTTGGTCACCTTCTTGCGCAGGGCAAGGGCCTCACTGAACTGGCCGGCGATCTCGATGACCTCTTGGCGCACGTCCTCCGGGAGCGAATCCGCGTGGTCGGGATGATTGACGATGTCCTTGATCAGGATAGGACCGTGCATCCGCACCAGATCGGCGAGAGATCGCGTATGGACCAGTAGCTCCTGGCGCAGGTCCTTGAGGGCCTGTTCGTCCCGCGGCACGGGGCGGATATTGAGGATGGTCCCCGAGCCCGTCGAGCCCGCCGTATTGAGTTCGATCCCGACCGATGCCGATACGCTGCCCAGCACCACCGAGCCTGCGCCCTTCACGGCCTTGACCATTCCTCCGGACTGGAGCTCTGTCCGCAGGCAGTACTTCTGGATGGTAATGTCGCCGCCAGCGACCAAGGTGCTGTCCTCGACGAACCCGATATCGGCCGAGCCGCCGGCCTCCAGACGGGTCCGCCCGTCGCCCACGACGCCACCTTTGACGTGGAGGTCCCCGCCGGCGCGAATCTCCGCGTTGGAGATCGTTCCCCCGACCATGATGTCCTCGGTCGCCTCGACGCGGAATCCCATCTCTACGTTTCCGGTGATCGCCACCGAACCCTGAAAATCGATATGGCCCACCTCCATGTCGACGTTCCCGTTCACCTGATAAAGGGGGAGTACGCTGATCTGGTGGTTGTCCGGATTCTCCTCGATGAGCCCACCGACGGTGGCATGGAGTTCGAGGCCGCTCTCGTCCAGCTTGGTGCCGGTCCCGGGGAGCACTCTGGGGGAGTCGACCTCCGGAGCGGACACCTCGTCCCCGAACACATCCCGGCCTACGGCGCCTGGCTTGGCCGGCACCACGGTAACCAGGTGGTCCCCCTCCTTCGCCACCAGGATGGCGCTCACATCCTTGAAATCGACAGGGGCAGCGTCCTCGCTCGATTCGTCCTCCTCTTCTTCGGGAGGATCGGCGATGAAGTGACGGATCAGATCACCATCGGTTCCGGCTTGCGGGGCCTCCCCCCGCGCCACGACCCATTCCAGATTGTGCAGTCCCTGATCGGCCGCCTCGCGCACGGCTTTGACGAGCCCCTCTTCGTCCAGGTCTCCAACGACGAATTCCTCGGCCATCAAGCCCGAAACTTCCCGGCACAGGCGCCCCCCGACATCCGCCGACCCGGCCATGGACATGGGGATCCGGATGGTCGCTTCCAGCGAATCGGCAGATACTTCGAGAGTCAGGCCTTCCGGATTGGGCATGCTGCGGCTCACGTCCTCAGATGTCGTTCTATTCTGCCATAGACCCTGTGCCGCTGCGCCGCCGGATCGTCATTAGAGCGGGTTCGGTAGCCGGTCACCCGTCTGTGGGCATCGCCGTCAGGTTTCCGGTGTTGGGATCGATGTAGTACTCGGTGGAACCTGCGGCCCTGTCGAGCTTGAGTGTCTCGCCGCCCGGGAATCGGATCACCGTCGCCACATGGGCTCGTTTGCGCACGATGATCTTGGAAGCCATCTTCGCGCTCGCCGCCTGCTGGATCTGGCTCGCTCGGCTCACGATTTTCCTGCGCTCGGCAAGAACCTCGCTGAAGCGGCCAGCGATCTCGAGGACCTCCGCCCGGTCCTCCTGTGGGAGCGAATCCGCGTGCCGAGGATCTTCGGCCACCCTCTTGATCAGCAGCGGGCCGTGCATCCGGACCAAGCTGGCCAGATCATGGGTCAGGGACAGCAGCCGTTGCCGCAACGCCTGGAGCTCCTCCTCGTCCTGCGGCAACGGCCGAATGTTCAACTGGGTCCCCGAACCACTCGATCCCGCCGAATTGAGCTCGATACCGGCGGTCGCCGACAAGCTGCCGAGCACTACCGCCCCGGCTCCCGTCACCGCGGAGATCTTGCCCCCCGCGACCAGTTCGGCTCGCAGGCAATATTTCTGGATGACGATGTCGCCGCCGGCCTTCAATTGGCTGTCCTCGATGAAGCCGACATCCGCGTCACCGGCCGCATCGATTCGGGTTCTGCCGTCCCCGACCACCCCTCCACGAATCACCAGATTCCCGCCGGCTCTCACCTCGGCATTGGCGACCGTCCCGTGGATCGTCACGTCTTCAGTGGCTTGTACGCGGTATCCTTTCCCCACGTTTCCGGTGACGATCACGGACCCGTCAAAATCGATGTGCCCCACGTCCATATCGACGTTGCCATTCACCTGGTACAGCGGGGACACGGAAACCTGGTTGTTGGCAGGCTTGTCCTCGATGAGCCCCCCCACCGCGGCAAACAATTGACGGCCCGATTCATCCAACGTGGTCCCCGACCCCGGCAACAGTCGCGGTGTCTCTCCCGGTAGCGCAGCGATCGTTGCACCGAAGACATCTTCGCCGTCCACGCCCGGTGCGCCGTCTTCGGCGGTGACCAGCAGGTCCCCTTCCGCCGCCACCAACATCGTGTTCACATCCTTGAAATCGATGCCCTCCCCGTCGGGCCCATCTGCCGCCGCGGCCTCTTCGTCGCTGGGTGCGTCGGCAGCAAAATGCCGGATCAGCGCGCCGTCGGAACCCGGTAGGGCAGCGCGCCCGCGTGCGGCAACCCATCTCAACGAAGTCTCGCCCTCGTCCCTGGCCTCACTCAGGGCGCTGGCCAGGGCCTTTTGGTCTAGCTTGGCGACGATACCCTTACCCCTCATCAGGGCTTCTACCGCCTGGATCTGCTGGGCATCCGTACCGGCTGTCTCCGTCATGCTGAAATGAACAACCGCCTCTAGCTTGTCGTCGCTGATTTCGAGGGACGGATCGTTCGTTTCAGGCATATCGCCTTCCTGGACGCCTACTCACTTTATTCTGCCACAAGCCGAGGATGGGGAAGGTGCGAAAGCAGGCGTCAACCCAGAACCGGTTGCCCGCTCAGCGGCGTACGTGATTCCGGCAGGAGTGACGCGATGGCGTTGTGCGCCGCAATCAGCGCCTGTTGCGTCCCCCCCAGCTCTGCCACGTCCAGGGCACGCCCAAAATGTAGCCCCACCGTCCCGGGAATCAGCTTGGGCCTCCCCACCGGCATGATCGACCGGGTACCGGTGAGCGCCGCAGGCACCACGTTCAAGCCGGGGGGACGGAGGTACCGGGCCGCCGCCTTGAGGAAAGGCTGCATTCGCCCGTTCCTGGTCCGAGATCCCTCGGGGAAGAGCAGCAAGATGTCGCCGCCATCGACGACCTCCCGGGCCTGGCGGAAGCTCCGCACAGCCTGTTCGGCCAGCTGACGGCGGCTCAGGCGAGCCGTGTGCGCCATCTTCGTGGACTGGGGCACGGGCAGGGTATTCATCGACGAGCTGGCCAGCCGGCGGAACAGATCCGAGTAGACCTTGGGCCCGGCGGCGGAGACCAGCTTGTTGGCCAGCTCCTCCTCACCCGAGCGGACCAACGCCACATCGATCCCGTTGGAGTCCATGTAGGAGCTGTGATTCATGATCACGACCACGGGCCCCTGGCGCAGCGCTGCCTCGAGGTGCTCCACGCCGCTGACCTCCACCTGGGGGATCATGTCGATGCTCCACACCCGCACCACCGAACGGCAGCAGGGATTGGCGTCGTAGCGATGGAACTCGTCCCCCAGGGTCCGCAGCGTCTCCACGACGGACATGGCGGCCTCGTCGTCCCACTCACAGGTGTGGGCCGCCATCCGATCGCGGGTGACCCGGGCCACGCCGGCGTCAAGCACGTAGTTGGCGATGAACCCTGGGACCAGCTCCCGCAGCGCCTGCGGCCCCAGCTCTTCCAGCGCGTCGAAATCCAGCATGGTCAGCACCCGCGACGGCGAAGGGCCAGCACGACCAGCACAGCTGCCATCCACACCGGCGCCCGGGTGGGGCCGGCCGCCCGGCAGTAGCAGCCCGAGTCGTCGCCTATCACCAGCCTGGGCTCGTCGGGGCAGTCGTCGCCGCTGTCGTCGTCGTCATTGGCATCGTCGTCGTCGCCGTTGTCGTCATCGTCGGCGGTGTCGTCGTCATCGTCTGCGACGAGCTCGAATTCCACCTCCAGGACCGGGCGCAGCTCGGCGGCCCCCTCGGACGCGGCGATATCCGTCCCGTTCTCCGACAGGGCCAGCAACAGCACGCCGTGATTGGTGCTGGGATCCTGGGCCCAGTCCTGGGCCGCCTCGGTCACGTCGATGACGATCGTCCCGGTGGAGGACACGTCCACCGTCTCCAGCGGCGAGCCCCCGATGCTCGGTTCGCTACACCCGGAACCGTCCCATAGCCCCTCGTCGTCCCCCCTCGCGGCCCAGCACACCGAGTCCACGTCCCAGCCCTCCAGCACCTGGTAGATCTCCAGCTCCTCCCCCTCGTTGACCACCTCCAGGTACAGCTCGGCGCTGCTGACATCCGCGTTGGACGGCACCTGCCCGTCGTCCGGCCCAAAGGCCTCGGTGAATCGCACCAAGGAGCGGGTCTCCCCCCCCCAATCGCCGTCATCCAGATCCACACTGAGGGTCGTATCGGTGGAGTCGTTGACGGTGCCGTCGGGCGGCTCGTGCAAACAGGCATCGTCGCACCGGCCGTGGTCTCCCTGCCCGGGCGAGAAGGTGAGGACCTCGGCCCGCGCCGGGATCGTGAAGAGCAGGGCGGCCAGGGCAGCGAAGGTGGGGAGGCTCGGTCGGAAGGGAGTCATCGTAGGTCCTTTCGAGGATCGGTCACGCGGTTCCACAGCAGCACCGAGGCCAGCCCCAGCAGCAGCACCACAGCAGGTGCAACACCGCCGGTTCCCGACGTTCGGCAGCGACAACCCCGGTCCAGCGGAGGCCCGACCGTCAGGCCGTCGTCGTCATCGTCCCAATCCGGAGGATCATACTCCGGGAGCAAGAACGCCACTGCAGCGATCATCAGCGCCTCCCGATCGTCCTCGCCCACGACGGTCTCGAACGGGAATCCCAGGTAGATCAAGCTGCCATCGTCCGCGGATAGCGCGGCCGGCTGGCTCGGCTGGCCGGCGTACAGCATCTCGACGGAGGCGCCGGGCTGTACATCCAGCACGTCCGGGTAGTCCACGTGATAGGTCCCGTGGCTGCCGTCGTCGATGAGCAGCGGGCCGAGGCCGGCAAAGACCCCATCCGGCTCCGCGGCGACGTCATAGGTGCCCGCGTCGTCGGCCAGGATGGCGGCCCGCAGCACCTCGCCGTAGAATGCCTGGTCCTCCGAGTCCCCTTCTGCGCTCAGGTCCCAGCCAATCTCGGACCCGCTCACCAGTAGCCGCCCGCCGCCGTCCATGTAGGCCCGGACCTGCTCCTGTTCGGCCGCGCTGAACGACTCGTCCTCCACCGACTCCTCCCCCGCCGCCCAGATCACCAGCGGATAGTCGTCCAGGGTGACCCGCCCGTCCGCCACCACCTCGGCGTTGACGGCGTCCACGCGGATCTGCACGGCCGCTAGCGCCCGCAGGTGTTCCACCGCGTAGTCGTAGCGATTCATGGCGTCCAGATCCATGTGGGTCACATCGCCCAGGTCGCCACCCAGCGCCCGCCACAGCAGCTGGCCCCGGTCCAGCCGGTCGAAACCGTGGACCAGCAGCACCCCCTTCTCCGCGGGGCTGGGGATCGCCCCCAGAGTCGGCGTCGGGAAGGACTCGCCCCCCTCGTTGACCGCCGTGACGCGCACGAACAGCGGCTCCCAGCCGGCGGGACCCTGGAGGGTCGTCGTGGTCCCGTCCACGTCCACACCGCCATCGAAGCTGCGGCCGTCCACCGACAGATACAGGCGATAGCTCGTCGCCGGATCACCCAGGCCGCCGCCATCCGGTGGCGCTTCCCAGTGGATCTCGAGTTCCCCGGACCCGCCGCCGCGGACGGACAGATGGGTCGGCGCTCCCGGGGGGTAGTGGGGTGTCTCGCCGTCCCGGTCGGCAAAGTAGTCGATGATCCCGTGCATCATCGCCCGGGAGACGTCCCTGCGGAATCGGGGGTGCTTGAGCAGCGCCGTATCCGATTCGGTGTCGTGGAACGCCAGCTCGATGAGGGCCGCGGGCATCTCGTCGTTGTAGTCGGGGTTGACCTCGGCGAACCAGGCCGTACGCACCCCCCGATCGGACCAGCCCGGTTCCCAGCGCGCGTCGATGGTGTCCACCACCGCGGACTGGATGTACTGGGCCATCACGTCGCTGCCTTCGATGCCGGCGAACTCGCAGTCGTAGCCCACGTCGCACTCGCTGTAGACGTACGTGCTGGTCCCGCTGGCACCGCAGCTGCCGCAGGCGTTGGAGTGCCACGAGAAGTAGACCGCGTCCTCCCCGTCCTCGTGCTCCCAGTCGGCGAAGCGGGAGCGCGACGATGGGTCGGAGCCGTCCCCGTCGGAGTAGGGATCGTAGACCGTGGTCGGCGCGCCGGCGAACTGGGTGTAGTAGATAGCGGCCTCTTCCCAGCGCTCGTGGCCGCTGACAGCACCCTCGCGCTCGACGTCCCCCATGCCGCCGCCGAACCGTATCGCGTCCGCGCTGATGGTGGCCCCCGAGCTGACGGAGTCATTGGCCAGCTCCACGGAGCCGATGGCCGAGTCACGACCCGCGTAAAAGTAGAAACGGCCCAGGTAGACCCACGTGGAACCATGGATGCGTTGATCCACGAACACGTCCGTAACGCCGCCCGGATGATGAATCATGTAATGCGCGTCCGGCGCACGCGAGGGGTCCTGGCGGTAGCTGGCGTACACCTGGTAGTAGCCGTCCGCGGGGATCTCGGGTATCCAGCGGGCCGAGGCGGAGGCTGTGGTGGCCGTTTCCGCTTCCCGGCTACCCCCCTGTTCCAGGGGATCGACGCCGTACCCGTAGGGGGCGACGCCGGACGCAAAGCCCGCTCCCGACGACTCCGAGAAGGCCCCGCCCGTCTCCTCGTAGCCCACATCGGCGTCGTCCACGATGACCATCGCCTCGTTGAGGTCCGACTCCTTGACCGGCATCACCCGCGCGCCGGCGTTGAGCAGGTAGCGCATCAGGTACTGGTTCATGCCCTCGGGGTTGTGGAAATCCTCCACCGTGTCGAAGACGTTGCCCCGCTGGGTCAGCCAGCTCTCGTAGCCGTCGTGCCAGTACCAGCCATGGCACTGGGAGAGGTAGACGGTCTTGCCCGCCAGGGCGCCGTCGGCCCAGCCGGGGTGGTCGTGGGGGGGGCTGCCCGCGGGGACGGGCACACCCTTGTCCGGCACCGGAAGATCCGGGAGCAGATCGGGGAGGGGCCGGAAGACGCCATCGTGGTCCGGCACACGGATGTACACGCCTCGCACGCCCTCGCCGGCGCCCAGCACGTGGTCGGCCGCGGCGACCAGCTCGTCCATCTCCCGGGGATCGAAGGGCCGGCCCAGATCCAGATCGACGCGGACGATGGAGCCATCCCGGCTCCAGGCGCTCACCTGTGTCCCGGCCGGGAAACGGTGGGACTCGTCAACGAGCTGCTGCGCGCTCCACACGTCCGCCGCGGCGGTCGTCGCCCAGCCCAGCAAACCCCCCACAACCAAGGCATGGATCCAGCGGTGTCTCATGCCGGTTGTCTATCACCCCCTAACCCACGACGCCAGCATGATGCTAGGCTAGTCCCGTGGATATGGACGAGCCAGCTGGGCCGCCGGGAGGATCGGGGAACGGCGCGCCTGACAGCGCCACCGAGAAGCCGGCCAATATGGTCCTCGACCGCTACGGTGTGGTGGATACGAGCCTGTCCGAAGACGCCCGGCTGGTCGCCAAGATCCTCGATTCCCTGTCCAAGACCTCGCGCGCGTTCCGTTTTTATGCGCCGAACAACGAAGCGCTGCGTACCTTCGTCGCCGAGCTCAACCAGCTGTTCGGCCAGTTCTTCGCCAAGCACTCGACGCTCACACTCCACATCCGGGCTACCCGCTTCCACTGGGGGGAGGCGGACGAGGTCGTCTACAGCGATGACGACCGGGAGAACAGCTTCCCCTTCAAGCTCTACCGGGATGGCATCCGCATCCTGGCGCTCAAGGACGGCCTGACCCAGGACGAGACGATGCAGCTGCTGGGCATCCTCGGCACACGCAGCGTCGGCACGCTCCAGGAGGAGGACCTGGCCACGTTGCTGTGGCGGGCCAAGATGGAGCACGTGGAGTACCGGCAGGTACGGGGATTCGTGGAGGCCTCGGCCAACCATGAGGACGGCGGCGTGGGCGGCGGCGGGACAGGTGAGCCGGCGGGCGCGCCCGACACAGCCACGGCGATGGCGGTGGGCGAGTTCGGCGCTTTGGACATGAACGCGGACCAACGCAGCCATCTGCAACAGGCGTCGGCTCAACTCCAGGGCCAGTGGATCGACGAGTGGGTCCCCAATCCCGCGACCACCACCGAACACACACCTCCGGTCTTCCAGGAGATCGACCAGGTGGATCAGCAGCTATTCTTCACCTCTGCCGCCTTCGATCCGGCATCCGTGCTGGCCCAGTTGCTGGTCCGCGGCATCGACACCGGCAAGGCCCAGCTGCCGGCCATGCCCCGCCCCGAGGAGTTCGTCCGCGTGCTGGAAGACGCGCGGGCGGCCCTGCTGGAAGACGGTGCGGTGAGCACGTACTGGCAGGTGCTCAAGGCGCTGCACGATCGCATCAGCCTGCTGCCCCCCGACGACCCCTGGCGTACGGCGCTGGAGGGGTTGATGGTGGACGGCGGCGGGCGCACCACGGTGCGACTGCTGCTGGGAGCCCTCGGCCGGGGAGCCAGCGACGCCAACACCGTGCTGTCCCTCGTGCGCACGATGCGGGGGCTGCAGATGGAGTGGCTGATGGATGCCCTGGGAGAGGCATCCACGGAGCAAGGGCGCGCCCTGGTCGCCGAGGTCCTGGTGCACCTGGTGTGGCCGGACATGGAGCGGTGCACCCAGCTGGCGGCGAACTGCCCGGACGAGGCGATCCGCGCCCTGGTGGGCGTGCTGGCCCGTGTCGGACGGTTGGATGCGTTGCCGATCCTGATGGACCTGTTCCCCCGCGCCAACGAGGACACCCAGGCCGACATCCTGCAGGTGGCCATGCTGCGGCCGGACCCGGAGATCCTCACCCGGTTGGCCAACGAGGCGATGAACAGCTCGTCCGATCGGGTACGCATCCTCGGCCTCAACGCCATCGCCCGCAGCAATGATCCGCGCCTGCAGCGGACGATCTTGCAGATGGTGGAGCCGGCTCAGCTGGCGCTACTGAGCCGCGAAGTGGCCGTCGAGGCACTCCGGATCCAGGTGCTGATGAAGGGGCAGGCTCAGATCGAAAAGCTGGCCCAGCTGGCCAGTCCGCCGCGGCTCTCCCTGGGCGACAAGAAGGGCGACGAATTGCGTTGCCGATACGTGCTGGCCCTGGGTGCCGTCGCCACCCCCAAGGCCGAGGCCGCGCTGATGGGCCTACGCCAACGGGGGAGTGACACCTTCCAAAACGCCGTGTTGGAAGCCCTCGATCGCATCGCCAGGGAGCGCTACAAATGACCATGCCGCCCCCGGACGAAGCGACCAGCCAGCCGGCCGTGGAGGGGGCCGACCCGATCCTCAAGATCCGCGAGGAGCGGGAATCGGAGGAGATCCGCGGCTTCCGCGACAAGGGCCGCACGGCCCTCAATCTGTTGTATCAGCTGGTGCGCAACTTCCAGCTCTACGAACCGGACAACGTGGTCTTCCAGCGCCCGGTGGAGGATTTCGACGGCCTGATCCGGGACCTGACCGGGAGCCTGGGTGAGGTGCGCCTGTTGCTGGTGGAAGGCCAGCCCTACATCGGGGACCTGAGGATCCGGCTGGACTCGGCCAACACGGCGTCGGTGGGTTTCCTGGCCAACTGGCTGGACGACCTGGGCCTGGGGGGGTGGTCCTTCGAACCGGCCCCCAACCAAGACGCGATCCGCCAGTTCTTCTACAAGTTCGCGCGCACACGCACAGCCGACGAGGACTCCCTGGAGGAGATCCAGACGGCGGTGGCCCAGGGCGGATTCGACTGGGCCGCCCCCCACCCTCCGCAGCGTTTCCGCGACGAGGGTGAGGAGGAACTGGAGGAGGTGGGGGTCACCACCCGCCGCGCGGCCAACGTGTTCGAGCACGGCATGGCCGCTGTCCGGGGCTTCTTCGGCATGATGGGCAAGACCGGCGTCGGCCCAGCCCTCGACGCTCGCAAAGCCATCAACTCCATAGTCGACATGACCATCGCCGGCAGCCAGCACGCCATGGCGATCAACATGCTCACCGACTCGGACAACCCGCTGTTCACCCACTCGATGCACGTGGCCAACCTGTCGGTGGCCATCGGCCGCTACCTGGACATCCCGCGCCAATACCTGGCCGAGCTGGGCCTGTGCGGGCTGTTCCACGACACCGGTTTTGCCGAACTCCCCCCCGATTTCGGGTGGGCCCAAGATGGCGGCGATCCGCAGCTACGCCTCCAGGCCCACACCGTGCTCGGCTTCCGCGCCCAGCTTCGCCAGCGTGGGTATCACCAGGGGCGCCTGGTCCGAGCCCTGGTCAACCTGGAGCACCACCTCGGCCAGGACGACCGCGGCCGGGAACCGTGGGACGACCCACGCATCCCGCTCCATCCCTTCAGCCGGATCGTGTGTGTCGCGGACGCCTACGACACGTTGCTGACCGATACGCCGACCCGCAAGGCATTGCTGCCACCCCAGGCCCTCCGCGAGATCTGGAGCGGACGCCAGACCCGATTCGAGCCGGTGGTGGTGCAGGCGCTGGTGAACATCATGGGCCTCTACCCCTTTGGCACCCTCCTGGAGATCAGCGATGGTTCGCTGGCGGTGGTGGTGGAACGGGGGCACGGGGCCGCTTCCTTCGATCGGCCGGGGATCCATATCGCCGTGGGTGGTGGTACCCTCAAAGAAGGTGATCTATTCGACCTCTCCTCGGTCCCGCCGCAGGAGCTGTCCATTGTTGCCGTCCACGACCCCAGGGAGAAAGACATCGACCTGGTGGACGTGCTGTTCCCTGACCAGAATAACGGCGACGGGAGCTGAGGCCTGGAGTAGTCAAGTTGAGTCAAGAAGACAGCAACACCATGGTCGTGCCCGAAGAAGGCAGCCTGCAGGGCACCACCGTGGGTCACTATCGATTCGATGAGCTGCTGGGTAGCGGTGCCACTGCCGACGTCTACCGGGCCCATGACCTGCGCCTGCAGCGAGACGTGGCGATCAAGGCGATCAACCCGGAAATCCTGGCGGACCCGGAAAAGGCCGAGCGGACGCTCAAGGAGGCCCGCATCCACGCGCGGCTCGAGCACGTCAACATCGTGCGCATCTACGACCTACTGCAAGACGGCAAGCGCCTGTTCCTGGTGATGCGCTACCTCAGGGGCCGGTCCCTCGCCGGGCTGATGCAAGCCGAGGGCGGCCGGTTGGATCACCAGGATGTGCTCGGGTACCTGGACCACGTCCTGAGGGGGGTCGGATTCGCCCACTCCATGGGCGTCGTACACCTGGATCTCAAACCCCAGAACATCCAAATCACGCCCGCGGGCGAGGCGCTGGTGATGGATTTTGGCATCGCCCGGTTGTCCGACGAGAGGCCAGACGAGCGCGAGTCCCACGTGGCGGGCTCACCGGCCTACATGGCTCCCGAGCAGATCCGCGGTGAATACACCGACGCCCGCGCTGATATCTACGCGCTTGGCATCGCCTTGTATCAGCTGCTGACGGCCAGGCACCCGTTCACCCAGGCGCGCACGGTGATGGAGATGCTGGCCTGGCAGACCAAACGCATGCCGGCACCCCCTTCGACGGTGGACGCGAGCCTGCCGATGGAGCTGGACGAAGTCGTGATGAGGGCCATCTCCAAGGATCCGGCCGATCGCTACCGCTCCTGTGCCGAGTTCGCGAACGCCCTGGGGCTTCAGGTCCCCGTGGCCAAGGATGAGAAGGACGTTCGCTGGGACCCCCGGGTCCGGTACCGGGGCCGCGTCCGCATGCTCAGCGATGGCGGGATGGCCTTCGTACAAGCCCGCTGCATCAACATCTCAGCGGGCGGGATGGCCATATTTTCCAATATCACCTACAAGCGTGGAGCCAAGATCAGCCTGGAGTGGTTGCTCCCCGGCCAGCTGGAGCGGGGCCCCATGCAGGCGAGGGCCGAGGTGGCCTGGGTGCATGAGGAACAGGAGACCAAACGGTTCCGTATCGGGCTGCGGTTCACCTCCATCAAAGATGAATACAAGCAACGGCTGAGCGACTTCATCCGGGAGGTCATGGTATTGGGCGAGGAGGCCGAGCGGACACGCTAGCCACGCCGTGAATCTTGTACCTATTGCTGGAGATACTAGTACCTCGGGTTACTCGGCGAACTCGACCCGATTCCGCCCACTCTCCTTGGCCCGGTAGAGAGCTTCGTCCGCCGCTCCGATCAAGTCGGTGATGATCTGGTCGCCCTCTTCTCCCCAGCGGCGTGAGTTCGCGCCCGCGACCGAGGCGACTCCGAAGGAGGCTGAGATGGGTATGTCACCCGCGGAGGTCTTGATCGGCGTACTGTCGATGATCGCCCGCAACCTCTCGTAGAGGCTGCTCTCGGGAACCGCATCGGCCCCTGGGACAATAATCAGGAATTCCTCGCCACCGTACCTCCCCAGGCAGTCGTACGGTCGCAACGTGCCCTCCACGCGCCGGACGAACTCGATGAGCACCTCGTCACCGGCCTGATGCCCGTAGTTGTCGTTGACCGCCTTGAAGTGGTCGATATCGCACATCACCACGGTCACCGTGCTCCCGTCCCGTTGCCCCCGGGCCATGTCCGTCTCCAGACGGCCCAGCACCGCCCTGCGGTTGAAGGCCTTGGTCAGCGGATCGCGCATGGCCTGCTCCCGCAACGCCTCCTTGACCTCGGCCAGATCCCGCTGCAACCCGATGATGCGGCGGCCCGCGCCGATGCGCACCCGCAACTCCTCGGGGTGATAAGGCTTGGACAGGTAGTCGTCCGCCCCGGACTCCAACCCGGCGACGATATCCGCCTGGTTGTCCCGGGATGTCAGCAGGACCATGAAATGGTACCGGTCCGCCTCGTCGAGTTCGGATCGCACCTTGCGGCAGACCTCGTCGCCACACAGACCGGGCATCTCCCAGTCCAGGACCGCCAGCTGCGGGCTGTCCGGTTTTTGCAGCGCCTCCCAGGCCTGATCACCGTCGGCACAGACCACCACCTCGTAGCCCCATTTGGTGAGAACACCCTGCAGCATGAAGCGAGTGGTCAGGTCGTCTTCGGCAATCACGATCCTCATGGCGATTTTTCTTCCATCAGGCCCTCGCGGGTCAACGCTCCCTGGAGTGCCTCATAGACGTCTTCGAGCCCCATCATGCCCGCTTCGATAACTTCCAGTTCCTGGTCCCGCCCCGCACTCTCGAGTTGTGCGGCCAGCTGCTGCGCGTTCTTGGCGCCCAGGTTTCCGAAGGCCCCCTTCACGCCGTGGGCCACACTCCGGATCGCCGTCACATCCCCGGCCTCGACGGCGTCCCTGAGGTTCATCAGCTGGCCAGGCATGTCCGCGACGAACGCTTCCACGATCTGCCTCGCCAGCGCTTCGTCCCCAAGCAACCGATCCAGCAGCGCCTCCTTGTCGAAGACCGCATCGTCGTTGGACTCGGGTTCTGCGGGCGATTCCCGTTTAGCGGGCTCGGCCACCGGAAGCTCCGTGGACACCGAGAAGCCCTCCAGATCCGCCTCGAGGTCCTGGGACGAGGGTTCGGCGTCCATGAGGTAGCGCTCGATCATCTTGGACAGCGCCTCGGGGTTGATGGGCTTGGACAGGTAGTCGTTCATGCCGGCGTCGAGGCACTTCTTGCGATCGCCCTTCATGGCAGCGGCGGTCATGGCGACGATGGGAACTTTGGGAGTCGTGATGCCCTCTTCGGTACGGATCCGCCCCGTCGCGCTGTACCCGTCCAAAACGGGCATCTGGCAATCCATCAGCACCAGGTCGTAGGGGGCCTGCGTGAGCGCCTCCACCGCCTCGAGCCCGTTGGTCGCCAGGGTCGCCCCGTACCCCAGCTTGGCCAGGATAGCGCCGGCCACCTTCTGATTGGTGGGGTTGTCCTCCACGAGCAGGATGCGGAACCGCCGCTTGCGGTCTTCGGCGATGGTGTGGCGCGTCACCAGGCTGTCCTTGGCCCCCTCGAGGGCCTCGGCGCGGCCGAGCACGACCGCCAGGATATCCCGGAACTGCTGGTGCTTGAGCGGCTTGGTCAGGTAACCATCGAATCCCGCTTCTTCCATCAAGGCTGCGTCCCCACGGCGACCGATGGCGGCCAGCATCACCAGCCGTGTATCGGCCAGCAGGGCGTCCCCCTTGATCACACGGCCCAGGTCTACCCCGTTGAGGCCGGGCATCTCGCTGTCGATCACAGCCACGGGAATCGGATCACCATCGGTCGCGGCAGCCCGCAGCTCCCCAAGGGCCGAGATCGCATCCCCCAGGACCAGGTGGTCACAACCCCATGAACCCAGCATCGCCTCGAGCACCTGGCGGTTGGTGGCGTGATCGTCCACCGCCAGCACCCGTACCCCTTTCAGGTCGGCCACCGGTTCCGGATCCGTCTGCTCGGCCTCGGTAGACAGATCCAGCTTCACGGTGAACCAGAAGGTGGCGCCCTCCCCCAGCGTGCTGTCCACACCGATCTCGCCCTCCATCTGCTCGACGAGCTTGCGGCAGATGGACAGACCAAGCCCCGTGCCGCCGTATTCTCGCGTCGTCGACCCGTCGGCCTGCTCGAAGGGCTTGAAGATGGCATCGACCCGATCGGGTGCGATACCGATCCCCGAGTCGGTGACGCTGAAGCGCAGGGTTCCCCGTTCCTCCCCGAGCTCCTCGACCTCCACGTGGACCACCACGTCTCCCTCGGCGGTGAACTTGATGGCGTTGCTCACCAGATTGGTCAGGATCTGCCGTAAGCGGCCCGGATCCCCTTCCAGCAGGTAGGGAACCTCGGGATCCACCATGCAGACGTACTCCACCCCCTTCTCGAAGGCCTTCAGCGCTAGCAGGTCGCTCATCTCCTCGAGGGATGTCCGCAGGTCGAACTCGATGATCTCCAGGTCCAGCTTGCCCGCCTCGATCTTGGAAAAATCGAGGATGTCGTTGATCAGCGCCAGCAAGGCGTCGGCGCTGTTGCGGACGGTCTCGGCGTACCCCCGCTGCTCATCGTTGAGGTCGGTGTCGAGCAGCAAACCGGTCATGCCGATCACGCCGTTCATCGGCGTACGTATCTCGTGGCTCATGTTGGCCAGAAACGCGCTCTTGGCGATGTTGGCGACCTCGGCTTCCAGCGCCATGCGGTTGGCTCGTTCGATGGCGGATTCCAGCATGCCCGTGAGGGCATCGGTCTCCATCTTGGACTCCATCGCGGCGGCCTCACCCTCCTCGACGCGCTCCAGCAGCGAGTTGAGAACACGGCCCAGCGAATCGAAGGTATCACCGCTCTCCGAGCACTCGACGCGCAACCCCCGTTCCCCTTCGACCACGCGTTCCAGCAACGGTCTGAGCTCGTCGTACCGGCCGTCTGCCATGGGAATGACCCTCCTTCGCACTCACCGAGAGATGAAGACGACCCGGGCTTCTTGACTCTGTTCCAAAAGGTCGAGGCGTTCGCGCGGGGAGTGGAACCAGTCCGGTTCACTGCCGTCGAGCGGGGTGGCTGGCATGGTCCGCACGTGAGGGTTGCCCCGCGCCGTGTTGATGAGTGATGAGAGGTTGTTCATGATCTCGGAGCAGCCATCCAGCGCCTCCTCGGTCACATTACCGGACCCCTGCATCTGGTGGAGCACATCGTCGGGTAGCATCATCATCGTCCCCCCCAGGCGGACGACGGCGGTCATATCGAACAAGATGGCTCCCACTTCCCGGTCCTCGTCGTCGAGCAGGTACGTGTAGTACATCGACGTTTCCGGCGTGAGGCCCGGAAGCTCGTCATTGTCCTTCACCACGCTCACTTCGTCCCCCACCAGCATCTGTAAGATCTCGAACACACCGGCGGTCTCCGGCAGGTTGACGATCGGCTTGAAACCATCCTCGGGGTCAGCGGCGCCCTCCGCAGCGCTCTCATCGGATGGCTCCTCGGATGCGGATGGATCGAGCGATCCGCTATCCGCAACCGGGCTGGCGACGGGTTCGTCGACCGGCAAGTCATCCCCGACGGCACCTACCGCGCTCGGCTCCTGGACCGGTGCCGGCTGGACCACGCCCGCCGGAGACACCCCGGGTTGGGCGCCGGGTGCTGCGGCCACCCCCGGGACATCGAGCCTGGTCGCCGGCGCACCGCCAGCGGCTCCGCCAACGGCCCCATGCTCCTCGATGTGCGAGACTCGCCGCTCGAGTGCCTCGACACGGGCGAGCAAGAGCTGTACCCGCTCCGACTCGTGAGCGAGGCGTTCATCGAGTTGCCCAACGCTCGCCGAGCCACTCATCCCATCGGTCTGTCGCATGTTGGGTCCCTCAATTCCTTCCGGCTCCTGGCCTTGACCCAGGCGCACCGTCACCCAGCGGCCGTTGTCGACCTCGTAGGTCGTGTCCGGCTGCTCTCCACTCGCTCGAGAAAGGCGATCGCGGATCCCCTCGACAAGCCCAAGCTGGTGGGAAAAATCCCCCAGCCGAGCCATGATCGTATCGGCGCCATCCAACCATGTGATGGTAGGTCGCACGACCTTCCCGTCCATGATCACCTGCCGCACCTCCACCTCCAGCGCCCAGCGCCCCTCCCGGCACACGAGTCGCCGTGGGGTAGCCAAAGGGCGTCTGACTGCGGAATATGCGACCGCCGCGACCACAGATCAGTCCAGGCAACCGTCGAGAGCTGCCTTCATATCGGTCGGCTTGAAAGGCTTGGCCAGCAGGAATCTAGCGCCGGCTTCTTCGGCTTCTTTGCGTTTTTCCTCGGTCCGCTCGGACGTGATGAATCCAAACGGCGTGCGGTTGCCCCCACCACGCAGCGCGTTGAGGAATTCGATGCCGCTCATCTCGGGCATGTTCCAGTCACACAAGATCAGGTCTGGCGACTCGGCAGAGACGACCTCGAGCCCCTCCTTGCCGTTGCTCGCTTCCACGATGACGTGCCCGCCGAATCCGGCCTGCCGAAGCGCCCTTTGCACGATCATGCGCATCGCGCGCGAATCATCCACGATCAGAATCTTCATCCTCACTCCCTTGGGCGCCGGCCCGGCTGGCCGCGCCTTGTTGGTCTGTTTTCCACCTCGCTGTGGATCATCCTAAATGCTCTATCGGATGTTCCGCGCGTTTAATTAGACGTTCTCTTGGACACTCCCGTCATACGGAGGATCGGCTGAGCGACTTTCTGACCTGCGTGACG
>CAZDDH010000144.1:0-22057 GCA_964504165.1 uncultured Rickettsiales bacterium
GACTGGGACGGGGACGGGTACACCACCTGCGACGGGGACTGCGACGACTCCGACGCCCTGCTCAACCTGGACGACCTGGACCTGGACGGCGGCAGCTCCTGCGACGGCGACTGCAACGACGAAGATCCAGACGAAAACCACCTGGACTCGGACGGCGACGGCTACAGCACCTGCGACGGCGACTGCCACGACGGCCAGGGGGTGACCTTCCCCGGCGCGCCGGAGACCTGCGACGGGTACGACAACGACTGCGACGGCGAGGTGGGAGAGGGAGAGGTCGACACGGACGCCGACGGCTTCATGATCTGCGAAGGGGACTGCGACGACGAGGACCCCTCCACCTACCTGGGCGCCACCGAGGTCTGTGACGGCAAGGACAACAACTGCGACGACCACCTGGACTCGGAGGAGAGCGACGACGACGGCGACGGCTACAACGAGTGCCAACACGGCGACTGCAATGACTCCGACGCCAGCATCCACCCGGATGCCAGCGAGGCCTGCAACGACATCGACGACAACTGCAACGGCGTCATCGACGAGCTCGAGGACTGCTACGTGCCCGACTACAGCGTCTCGGGCGGCGGCGGTTGCGGTGCCGACGTGGGCGTTGATCGCAGCGGGCGGGGCGGCCTGGCGTTGCTGCTGGGCCTGCTGGCACTGGTGGTCCTCCGTAGCCGTCGGCTGCGGAGGAGCGGTGCGGCGGTGCTGACCCTGGCGGCCCTGGTGGTCGGCGGCGCAGCTCCGGCGGTGGCGCAGGACACCCGACCGGCTATCGAGCTGCACTCCTTGCGGGCCAACGGAGACTCCCTGGGCCTGTTCGGCGTCGAGAGCGCCGAGGTGCTCGGCCTGCTCAAGCCGTCCTTCGGCTTCCACCTGAGCTACGCCAAGGACCCGCTGCTGCTGCACATCGAAGAGAACCCCATCTACCCCCAGGACAAGTACGACTACAACCTGGTGGAGACCATGCTGACCATGGATCTGCAAGGAGCGGTGGGCTTCGGCGTGGCCGACGTGGCCGTCGCCCTGCCGATCCACCTGGCCCGCATGGGCGAAGGGGCCCTGGATTTCGAGGAGCTCACCGGCGGCGGCATCGGCGATTTGCGCCTGACCCCCAAGGTGACCATCTTCAACCCCGGCCGCCGCATGTACGGACTGGCGGTGGCCCTCCCTTTGACATTCCCGCTGGCCTACGCCAGCAGCGCTGTGGGTGATCCATCGGTCCGCATCGAGCCCACGGTGGTGGGGGAGTTCCGCTACGGCCCCCTGCAGACCATGCTCAACATCGGCCCCCGGCTGCGCACCAAGGAGATGGCCCAAAACGAACTGGACATCGCCGTGCAGCACGAGTTCGTGTTCCGCTACGGCCTGGGCGTCAAGCCCATCCCCCAGCTGCAGGTCATCGGTGAAATCATGGCCTCGTCCGGCGGCGAAGGCTCGGGCGTCAACCCCGCCGAGTGGTTTGCCGGCGCGCGCATCTGGCCCGGCAAGGGGATGCGCATCGACCTGGGAGCCGGCCGCGGCTTCAACGATGGCTACGGAGTCCCCGATTTCCGGTTCATGGCCGGCCTGACCTTCGCCAAGGAGCAGGACTATGCGCCGCTGGACCACAAGGACAGCGACGGGGACGGCGTGACCGACAACATCGACGCCTGCCGTAAGGAACCGGAAGACAAGGACGGTTGGGAGGACGACGACGGCTGCCCGGACAAGGACAACGACCGGGACGGCTTCCTCGACAAGGAGGACAAGTGCCCCGACGAGGCGGAAAACTTCAACGCCAACGAGGACGACGACGGCTGCCCGGACGACGATCCGGACCAGGACGGCGACGGTCTGGCCGACAAGGAAGATCCTTGCCCCTCCGACGCCGAGATCATCAACGGCGTGGACGACTTCGACGGCTGCCCGGAAGAGGCCTTGGCGCGGGTCAGCAATGACTGGAAGCGCATCGCCGTGGAGAGCCCCATCACGTTCAAGAAGGAGACGATGGTCGCCGAATGTGCGCCCGTGACCAACGCGGTGGCGGCGATCCTGTTGGCCTACCCGGAGATCAGCAAGCTGGAGATCCAAACCCACACGGACGACGTGGGCTCGGAGAAGACCAACAACAAGGTCAGCCAGGCGCGGGCCGAGTACGTGGCCAACCTCTTCGTCGAAGCCGGCGTGGCCGCCGACCGGCTCAAGGCCGTAGGCTACGGAGAGAGCAAGCCGATCCTACCGGGGACCACCAAGGAGGCCCGCTCCATCAACCGCCGGGTCGAGTTCCACATCCTGACCCTCACCGAGACACCTCAGCCGGTGACCGGCAAGCCCCCCGAGGCCGCCGTCGAAGGGGGATCCGAGGGTGGTTCCTCCGGGCGCGAGCTCACTGACGAGGAAAAGGCGGCCCGTGACCAGGCGCTCAAGGATGCGGCCAGGGCCCGCGAGGCCGCCGGCCAGGAAGAGGGTGTCAAGGCCACCTGGGGCGAAGAGGAAGAGGAGGCCACCGAGGAGCCCGAGGCGACCGATAGCGAGCCCCTCTCCGTGACCCCCATGACCGACGACTCCAAGGCCGACAAGAAAAAGAAGGGCAAGAAGGAGAAGAAGGAAAAGAAGAAGAAGGAAAAGAAGGGCAAGAAGGGCAAGGCCGACGAGGAGGCCACCGAGGAGGCTCCCGCCGACGGCGAGGAAGAGGCCGAGACCGAAGAAGAGCCCGAAGAGAAGCCCGAAGAGAAGCCCGAAGAGGAAGACGAAGACTACGATCCTTGGGCTGAGTAACGCCTCCCTCGTCTCGCCTTTTAGATCCCATCATCTACGCAACATTTTGTTGCACGACTCGGAGGCTAACGGCTTACCCCGGGAGTTGAATATCGTGGTGGCTGCCGCGAGGTGTGGACAATGCCCGTCTGTGGACAAGCGTGCCGCTTGACGCACAGACGTTGGAAACCCTCTGGGTTTCCCACATTGATGCACACCGCTACCAGTTAGACATAGAAGGAGAAGGACAAGGAGAGGATCTTTCCCTCCAAATTCTCAAAAAATTTCTAAGAGTAGAGGCGGTGGATATGTGGAAAGTCGCCTCGGCTGTCCACCGGCTGTGGGCAACCGTCGCGGTTGTCCATAGACGGCTCATTTCCACGGCCAGCATCACCACGATCCCAGATACTGCAAGAACGACATCCGTGCGTATCTCGGAGGATGGCACATCATCCCGGCAGTTGCGCACGGTCTGGCGGTCTTGTTGGTGGTATTCGTGAGTTCTGGAGGAATGGGACGGCCACGAGGACGAAAGGAGTTCAGCCACGGGATTGGGTCGCTGGGTTTCTGGATGGACTGAAGAGGAGAAGACCTCTACTTCTTCCGCTCCCAAGGCGCCCGCCGGACCGGCTTGGCGGGCCTGGATTCCTTGGGTTCGCTCGTGGGTTTGGCCTTGCGTGCCCAGGGCGGCGCATCCACCGGCTGGCCGATCCCCACGAACGATGTCTCGGCGTCCAGCACCGGTTCGTGGGCCCGGCTGGGAATGGCCCCCTCCTCCTGGAACGGGGCCTCCTTCTTCAGCCCCGCTCGCCTCAGCAACGAGGGCAGATCGGAGCGTATCTCCACGTTGGCACGGACGGCCTCCAGGTCGTCCGCCAGCGCAATGGGTGACTCGTAGCGCTTGGCGGGATCGTGATTGAGGCACCTGGCCAGGATGGGAAGCAATTCAGGGCACTTTTCATTGACTAGATCGGGGGAATGCATCGGACTCCCCTTGAAGATCCGCATCATGATCGAGCGGGCGTCGTCGGCGCCGTACAGGATGTGGCCGGTAATCATCTCGAACAGCACCGAACCAAAGGAGAACAGGTCGCTCGATGGCGCCAGCTGCCGGCCGACGACCTGTTCGGGGGACATGTAATTGGGGGTGCCGCGGGTGATGCCCTTCTTCTTGTCGATGTCGAAAGAACTGGCCTCCCACTGGATCACACCGAAGTCCACCAGCTTGGTCAGCCCCGTACCGGAGATGATGATGTTCTCGGGCTTGAGATCACGGTGCACCAGCGGCGCCGGGTTCCCCTCTTCGTCCCGCAGATGGTGGAGCGCCTCGAGCCCCTGGGCCACCTGGCGGGCGATGGACAGCGTCTCGGGGACTGGCAATCCCTTGCCCCGCCGGCCCAGGCGGTGCAAGAGCCTCCGGACCGTTACGCCCCTCACGTATTCCATCACCAAAAAGAACACCAGCCCGTCGCTGCGGAAGTCCACCACCTGCACCACGTTGGGGTGATAGATGGCCGCCAGCGCCTGGGCCTCGTTGGCGATGGCCTGCAGCTCCCGCCCGCCGCCGGGCTCCATGGTACCGACGATCTTCAGGGCAAACATGCGGTTGAAGCCCAGATCCCCGTCCCGACGAGCCAGGTAGACGGACCCCTGCGATCCCTCGCCGATGCGCTTGACGAGGATGTAGTCACGCAGCCGATAGGGCAGCGTGTCAGGCTGGAAGATGGGTACCGACACCTGGGACTCCCTGGGGATTATACCTCGGTGACGGAAGCGCAGCCGAGATGCTTTGGGTTCAGCCGTCACCCTTGACGATGGGTAGAACCTGCTTGAAGCGGGGATGCCCGGCGGCCCGCATCCATTCGTAGACCAACGCTTCCCAGGTCGTCACGGTCGCACCTGCGGACCTGAGCCGGCCCAGCGCCACGTCGTGATCCAGCGATCCACGGCTGGTGAGGCAGTCCGCCACGGCCACCACGGCCATGCCCCGTTCGAGGGCCATCAGGCCGGTCTGCTGGATGCAGATGTGGGTCTCGGTGCCTACCAGCACCAGCGTCGAGCGGCCCACTCGAGCGACCGCCTCGGCAAACCCCGGCTCTCCGAAGCAGCCAAACGAGGTCTTGGCGATGGGCTGCCCTCCCTCCAGTGCTGCCGCGACGGGAGGTAAGGTCGGTCCGAAGGCCCGCGGATAGTGCTCCGTCCAGACCACCGGCACCTCCAGGACGCGGGCGGCACGCAGGAAACGCACCATCCGGTCCAGCGTCTCCTCGCCCCGGCTCACGGTGGGGTAGTGATTCTCCTGCACGTCGATCATGGCGACGACGGCGTCGTCGATGTCCTGCAACCATCGTTGGGTTCCCATAGGCTCCTCCAGCTGACTCTACCGATCAAGGGGTCCCTAATGTGACGTCAAACGATCGCCTTTGGTAGGGTGCGATTGCAAATGAACGATGGCTCACCCACCGAATGGACCCGTACGCGGCTCGCCGGGCTGGCCACCGGCCCGCTGCTGGCCCTCGTCGTGCTGGCGTTGCCGACGCCGGCAGCGCTCCCCGTCGAGGCCCACCGCCTCGTCGCCGTGACGGCCCTCATCGCCTGCTGGTGGGTCACCGAGGCCCTGCCCATCCCGGTGACGTCGTTGCTGCCCATCGTGCTGTTCCCCGTGCTGGGAATCCTGGGCGGTAAGGAGACCGCCGCCCAATACGCCGCCGACCCCATCTTCCTGTTCCTGGGGGGCTTCCTCATCGCCATCGCCATCGAGAAGTGCGGGCTACACCGCACCATCGCCGTGGCCATCATACGGCTGATGGGGACCCGGCCGTCCCTGGTGGTGCTGGGCTTCATGGTGGCGGCCGCCGCCCTGTCGATGTGGATCTCCAATACCGCCACCGCCCTGATGATGTTGCCCATTGCCCTGGCGGTGGGGCGCTCGCTGGCGGACAACCTGGCGACCGATCGGGATCGGGCCAACCTCTCGGTGGGGCTACTGTTGGGGGTGGCCTACGGCTGCTCCATCGGCGGGGTCGCGACGCCGGTGGGCACCCCGCCCAACGTGGTATTCCTGGGCCTGTACGGCAAGCTGTTCCCTGCCGCTCCGGAGATCTCCTTCTCCCAGTGGATGTTCACCTTCTTGCCCCTGTCCATCCTCTGCCTGCCCGTCGCCTGGCTGGTGCTGACCCAGCTGCTCTACCCGTCCCGCCTGGCGCCCCAAGAGTCGCCGGACCGCGACGAGGAGCTACCCCACCAGCGTCGCCAGCTGCTGCGGGACAAGGCCACGGTGGGTGCCATCTTCGCCATGACGGCGATGCTGTGGATGACCCGCAAGGACATCACCCTCGGGGGCCTGACGCTGCCCGGCTGGTCCAACCTGCTGGGCGACGCCCGGGACCTGGTCACCGACGGTACTGTGGCCATCGCCATGGCGGCGCTGCTGTTCGCCCTACCCTCCCAGCGGTCCGATTCGCGGGCCCTGATGATCTGGAAGGACGCCGTCCGCGTGCCGTGGGGCATCCTGCTGCTCTTCGGCAGCGGCTTCGCCATCGCCCACGCCTTCAAGGGCACCGGCCTCTCCGAGTACGTGGGCGGGATGCTGTCCCACCTGCACGGGCTGCCGGTCATCGCCCTGCTGCTGGTGGTGGCGCTGGGGGTGACCCACCTCACCGAGCTCACCTCCAACACCGCCACGACCACGATCCTGGTCCCCATCGCTGCGGCCACAGCGATCCCGCTGGGGGTGCACCCGCTGCTACTGATGCTGCCGGTCACCCTGGCCGCCAGCTGTGCGTTCATGCTGCCGGTGGCCACACCACCCAATGCCATCGTGTTCGGCTCGGGCCAGGTGCGCATCGGGCAAATGGTGCGGGCCGGGCTGATCCTCAACCTGGCCTCGGCAGCGATCCTGGTGGCCGTGATCTACTGGCTGGCGCCGGCGATCCTGGGCTTCGATCCGGGCACCGTGCCCGCCTGGGCCAACCAGCAACCTCCGACCGGCGGTGGATAACTGCTAGTCTGTGCGTGAAACGGGAGGCGGAGACATGAAACAACAGAACCTCACCCTGGCGATCCTGGTGCTACTTTCGTTGGCGCTGGCTTGCAACCAGGACGACGACGACGACAGCGCCGAGCCGCTGCCCCCCCCCGGTGAGTTCCAGGCGGGCTTCGCCCAGGTGAACATCCCCGTACCGCTGGGCATGGGCACCTGCGGCAACGGCGCCCTGGGGGAGGATCCCAACCCGACCCCCTACGCCGACAAGTACCCGGGCACGACCCGCGTACACGCCTCGCTGACCTTCAAGGCGGTGGCCCTCTCCCGGGGCGACTACTACGAGGCGGTGTTCGTGCGGTCCGACACCATCGGCGTGTTCCAGCACCTGCGCGAGGCGGTGCTCATCGAGCTGGAAGACCGGCTGGGCAAGGACATGGACGACTCGCTGATCATCGGCGGCAACCACACCCACTCCAGCGGTGGCCGGATGGTGAACTACGAGGGCGTGCTCACGCTCATCACCGACACCTTCTGGCCCGAGTACTACGAGAACATGGTCGACGCCATGGCCGACGTCGTCGAGGCGGCCCTGGCCGATCTGGCCCCGGCCGAGGTGGGGCACGTCATCGCCTCCACCCCCGACGCCCACCAGGATCGCCGCTGTGCCAACGACGCCCTGGACATCATCCAGGAGAACCCGGCCCTGCCGGTCATCGCGGTCCAGCGGGAAGGCCAGCTGGAAGCGCTGGTGATGTCCTATGGCTACCACGGCACCGTCATCGGCATCAGCGACCTGACCCAGTCCCCGGACATGGGCGGCATCGCCGAACAAAAGATCTCCGAATACTTCGACCATCCGGTGAGCGTGCTGCTGTTCAATGCCTGGGGCGGCGACATGCGCCACGGCCCCGACGCCACACCCGGGGACGCCGTGGGCGCCGATCAGCCGGACGGGTTCGACCAGCTGGAGAGCATCGGCGTCACCCTCGGCGACGCGCTGGTGCCGGCACTGGACAGCATCATCTACACCGACGAACCGGACATCCTGACGGCCACCTACCGCATCAAGCACGACCGCGAGGCCATCGGTTATTCGGCGGGTGAGTTCCCCTACGAATGGGGCGGCGTGTACTGCAGCGGCGCCGAAAACTGCGAGGACGATACGCCGGTGCCGGGCATCGACCAGGCCTGTGTCCCGGTCCCCGAGTCCGAGCCGCTGCCGGGCCAGACCGTGGTCACGGTCGGCCAGATCGGCGATCTGTATTTCACCACCGCCAGCGGCGAGTGGACCACCTCGCTGGCGGACCAGCTGCTGCAGGACATCATGACCACCGCCGGGACAGACGAGGCGATGTTCTTCGGGTACACGCAGGACTACACCGGCTACAGCCTCATGGAGGTGGACTGGTGGCAGGGGGGCTACGCCACCTCCGGCGGGCTATGGGGCCCGCGCCAAGGGGAACACCTGGCCACCCGCACCGCTGAGGCCTTCGAGAACTTCCTCGATCCATCCGTAGCGCTGCCCTTCGAGCAGCCAGCGCCCGTGGAGGTATTTGGCGGGTATTCCATCGATCCATACGTCATCGAGGAGGGGGTGGGCGTGGGCACCGTGGCCGTCGAACCGGCACCCACCGTCGGCCCCACCGACATCGTCACCTTCACGGTGCAGGGCACGGACCCGTGGCTAGGCAACCCGGTGGCCGTCCTGGAGCAGGACACGGGCTCCGGCTTCGCGCCGGTGATGCGCCCCAACGGCACGGAGGTCGACTCCGACGGATACGAGCTGTGGATCGACCTCACCACCGATCCCACCTACGAGGACCAGATTCCTGCCGCCCAGCGGACCTTCTACTGGCAGTTCAGCTTCCCCGTCACCCACAAGGTGCCGTCCACCGTCACCGACCTCAGCGGGGAGTTCCGCTTCACCGTGGCTATCCCCACGGACGCGGACGGCGGCGCCACCGAAGCCACCACCGGCACATTCGTGGTGGACGAGGCGCGCAAGGGCAACAGCGGCCCGGCGTCACCGGCGCGGTTGTTCAATCAGGGGATCTACTGACGGAAGATCAGCTCGGTTTCGACGAATTCCAGTTCCATCAAATATAGGGCTGTACCCGCGTCTTGGGACTGGGCATCCAGCCAGCTGATGTCCGGGTCGTTCAGCGGTGAGGTGTAGTTGGCCACCAGGAAGCGGTGGTCGTCCAGCGGCACCACGGACGGGAAGGCCGTGTCACCACAGCCGGGCAGCTCCATCACCTGGACCACCTGCGCCGCCTCCCGATCGATGCGGTACAGGGCGAAGCCCTTGGGCCGCAGGGAGTAGGCCAGCAGGTACTGGATCTGCTGCTCGGAGAAGCTCAGCTCGTCGTGCCCCTGGTCGTAGGGGCCGTCCACGTCCCGCCGGGCCAGCAGGTAGATCTCACCCTCATGGCGGAACATGCGCGGGCTGTCGTAGCGCTCCGGGTCGCTGGTGTCCGGGCAGTCCCAGTCGCCCAGGGCGTCCGCCGGCGCGTGGCACAGCAGCGTTCCCCAGCCGGTGTCGTCCCCGTCCTCGTTGCGCAGGGCCGCCCACAGCCCGCCCTCGTCGTCGAACTGGAACGCCGCCTCCGAGCCGCCGCCATGGTAGACGGACGCCTGCTCGCCGACGGGCGACCAGCTGGTGCCGTCGGTGGAGCGGAAGAACCGAACGTCCACGTCTCCCGGCTGACCAAACTCGTAGTGATTGCCCAGGTAGGTGGTCAGGTAGCGCTCGTCCCCCCGGGACACCACCTCCCAGGGGACCTCGCCCAGTTCCCCCCACTCCTCGGGTTCGGCCCAGTCCCCCAGCCCGTACCGCACGGTGCGCCAGGTGGCTCGGGGTTCGAAGGCCGCCGCGTTGGCCCCCGCCTCGAAGAAGCTGAACAGCAGCTGGCCGCCGGCTTCGTACAGCAGCGGCTCCCGCAGGTCCGTGCCCATCTGGAAGCTTGCCTCGTGGTCCCACGACTCGCCCAGGTCCGGCGATGACACCACGTGCATCCGGGTGTGCTCCGAGGCGAAATGAGACGGAGCGGTGCGCCATCCCATGAACAGACGGTCCTCGAACAAGGTGATGGAGACGTTGTTGTTGGCCGCCTGGGTCGGGGCCTCGCCGGGCAAGGCGGCCGAGGGGACCACCCAGCGCGGTTCGCTCGCCTGTACCGACCACCCCACCACCGGCTCGTCGGCATTGCAACCGGACAGGGCCAGCAGCATGACAGCTATTGCGCCAAGTCTAGCCATGGAGCTACTCCTTGCGGCGGAACGCCAGCATACCCACCAGGAGCAACGGCAAGAGCGCGTGGGTGGACGCCGGGGCCGGTACGCTGCACTGGCACCCGTCGTCGTCGTCGTCCGTGGGCTGGGGCAGGCTGTCGTCGTCGCCGTTGTCGTCGTCATCATCGTCGTCGTCGTCATCGTCGTCGTCGCCGCCGTCATCCAAGGTGGCCGAGTAGGTATAGCCCACACCGTCTTCACCCACGTCGATATCCGTGTTGCCGATGACGGCCGCCACCAGACGCACCCGGTCCACGCTGCCGCCAAAGTCGTTCACCGTACCCACAGCCGTCCCGTCGGCGGCCACGTCCACCTGCTGGTAGCTGGGGGTATCGCCGGACAACGAGACCAGCACCAGCCCCCACCGGACGTCGTCTCCGCCGGACTGCTCCTCCCCGTCGAACTCGACCCGCAGGCGCTGGGCCGCGCCGGACGGATTGAACACGACGTGGTTGGAGCCGTAAGGCTGAGGCTTGTACTGGTTGTAGCTGGTCTCCTCCACCGGATACGAGCCGTGGGTGTCCATCGTCCAGACGTCTTCGTAGCCTTGCCCTTCGGGGAAGTCCTTGACCGCCACCCGGCCGGTGAAGTCCAGGAACGCCTCGTCCAGGGAGCTGCCGCTGTCCGCCAGCATCGCTTCCGTGGCGTCCATGGCCGTGTTGTTGCCAAAGGTGCAACGCTCCCAGATGTCGCGGATGGTGGCCGGGCCGCCGTGGAAATCGTCCAGGTACAGCACCCACACCACGTTGCCGTACTCGTGCCAGCCGTCCTCGTAGACCAGCGCCGCCTCCGGGTACTCCATCCAGCCGCCGTCGTTGACGTAGCTCAGGTAGTCGTTGACGTCATCGTAGACCAGCTCCTCGGCCCAGGTGGCGGTGGCCTCCATCCAATAGTCCCCCTCCCACCAGTCGTAGCCGGACTGGATGGCGTGGAAGAACTCGTGGGCCGCGGTCACCTGTGCCGCGCCTTCGGGGTTGGGATCGAAGTCGAACACCGGGTGCACCACCAGGTACGGGCAGTCGTTGCCGTAATGGCTGGTGTAACCATAGGTGTCCTCCTCCAGGTCCGGGGCGTCGGTACCGGTGTTGGCCAGCCAGACGTCGAAGTAGGACTGGTCCGTACACGGCGGGGCCTCGAAGTCGTGGGTCCCGATCTCCACGTCCCAGACGTGCTCGAAGGTCTCCAGCCAGAAGTCGATCTGGCCCTGGGCCACGCCGCCCGCGTCCCCCACGATGACAGCGAAGTTGTCCGAGTAGTAGCTGTCGTAGCGGACCGTGCCGGGATCGGGGAGGGCCAGCAGATCCGTGATTTCGAGCTGAGCGGCGGGGCTCAGAGAGGGCATGGCCCGCTGGGCGGCGCGCACCATCGGGGTGGCGCAACGCACCGGCTGTTCTTCCCCCTCCGGCGCCTGGAACTGAATCGGCAGCCTACCCCGATCCGTCACCCGGTAGAGGCGGTACATCACATACTGCTCGCCGTCGATCTCGCCGGCTACGTGAGCGGCCTCGATGCGTTCAAGAGAAGACTGGCCCCAAGCTGCGGTAGCCGGTAGCCATACCAACACGACCATTCCGATCCAAAGGGCTCTACGAGACGCCATCTTCACCTCCACCACTTGCCGGATCGTACTCCGTCCGGCATCGGGTCACCAATGCACTGGCCTTCGGCCCGATTCTTGCGTTTCAAGGTGTCCTGG
Source organism: uncultured Rickettsiales bacterium (assembly GCA_964504165.1). GTDB lineage: Bacteria > Myxococcota_A > UBA796 > UBA9615 > CAYRNR01 > CAZDDH01. The sequence continues at coordinate 11,712 of CAZDDH010000144.1, forward strand.
AATCTGGGCACCATCAGGAGGGTACACATGGATCCACGCATTATAGTCGGTCTCATCCTCGGAATCCCCTTGCTGGGGCCTACTCCCAACGGCTGTGGGGGTGAGGATACTGGGGTAGTGGTGACGGACGACCACGAAGAGATCTTCGTGGAGCTGAAGGAGACCTTTCCCCAGCACGGAGCCCAGGATTTCTACCACCGCGACAACCTCATCATCGAGTTCACGGACGATGTGGACGACGCCTGGATCGAGCTGATCGACGAGGAGGGGACCGTGATCCCCTGTGAGAGCGAATTCAACGCCAGCTGGACCGCGGTCACCTTCGATCCCTTCGGTGACTCCATGGACGAGCACCTGGCCGTCGAGCAGTCCTACACGGCGTTCCTGTCCTGGGATGACCATGAGCCCGTGGAGCTCAACTTCGCCACGAGCGACCTGGGCACGACCCTGACGAACGGTGAGGATTCCTTGATAGGGCGAGATTTCTGGCTGGATCTGGGCACGATCGAATTCACGTCTCCCACCGGTGTTGGCGTTCTATTGAGCCAATATCTGGCCGATTTACAACTCGTCATGCACGTCGAGGATGTCGGGGACCATCGCATCGAGATGATCGGCGGTTTCGTGGAGCGGGTGGATGACACGTACACCCAGAATCCCTGTTACGCGACGACCCGCATGTCCGAGCAGGAAGAGTCCCTTTGGGACAATCCCTACTTCGAAGCGGGTCCCGCGGACCTGGACGTCGAGCTGCAGGGTACCGCCGGCCAACTGACCGACCTGATCGTCGGTGCGAGCTTCACCACGGACGGTCAGTTGCTGGTCGGCACGATCGACACCGAACTGGATATGCGCCTCCTCGACCAGACCGTGGATCCCGGCGGGAACGAGGGCGCAGCCTGCGAGCTGATGGCGAACCTCGGCCTCTCATGCCAAGTGTGTTCCAGCGGCGCCGGGCCCTACTGCATGGAGCTCAGTGGCTACGGGATGACCGGGGAACCCATCGAGGCGGTCTTCATCCACCCGGAGACGGACGAGGCGAACGACACCCTCACCGAGGTCACCGAGGAGCAGGTCGAAGACTGGATCAACCTCGGCTACTGCGACTGACGGCAACAACCCGTGCGTATAACCGACGCCGCACCAACAGGGAAAATGACGTTATTTTCGCTTGCCCGCGGGCGCTCCGTACGTCAGCGTGGAAATCGAGGGGTAGTGGAAAGGAAGACGATGCGAACCCAGTCCTCCCTGATCATTTTGTGCGTGGTTATCATCACACTGGCGGCCATACAGCCAGCGTCCGCAACCCCGGGTTTCGAGGACGAGCGGCTCATCCACGACGCGCTGGAACGGGGCACCATCGACGCCACCGAGGCGGTGTGGCTCCGTTACTTGGCCCATTTCGAGCCGGATCAGCTGCCGATGATCTACCGGGGTGAGTCCAGCGAACCGTGGCGCTGCAGCACACCGTTGGTGCAGGAGATCCGTGAGAACTGGAATCATCTCTCCCAAGAGCAGCAGAGTCAGATATCGGCAAGGCTGACGCCCTGGAAGGACGATTTCATGGCCCCCATGCCCACCCCGGACCCGGAGCCGGGGGACGCCAAGCCCGGCACGGACACCTGCTGGGGCCAGCAGGGTGCCCACCGCCTCACCGGTGACTACTTCGCCGTCGAGTGGGACTCCAACGGCGTCTCCGAGGCCACAGCCCAGCTATTCCTCGACGCCCTGGAGACCTCGTGGGAAGTGGAGGTCGATCAGCTGGGCTGGCGGCAACCAGATTTCACCGACGACTACCTGATGTGGGCCTACATCGACGATCCCGGCCCCAGCGGGGCGTACACCACCGTCGATCAATGCGAGGGCCAGTACATGGCCTACATCGTGGCCGGCGCAGGCGGATTCGGCGACACCTGGTATCAGGCCATGTCCGCCCACGAGTTCGGGCACGCCATCCAGTTCGGCTACGGCTTCGCCACCAATTTCTTCTGGTGGGAGGCCTCGGCGATGTACATCTCCCGAGAGGTCTTCCCCAACGAGAATTCGTGGGTCAACTACCTGTACGGATACACGAACAACCCCTGGATGGCCCACAACACGGACGACACTCAGAACTACGACCGCTTCTTGCACATGTACGGGATGATGATCCTGGCCAACTACGTAGACCAGCACGTGGGCGGTTCGGACCTGGTACGCCAGACCTGGGAGGAATCCAGGTACGAGCCCCAGGACTACTCTTTTGGCCTGGATGACTCGCTGCCCGCCCTGGGCCACGACTGGGACGAGGCCTACCTGGGCTTCATCGTCGCCAACACCGTGATGGACTACAGCGGCCCCACCCACCCATCGCTGGAGCTGGAGGACACGGTGTACTCCCTCCCCGCCGAGGGCAGCCCCTCGGGCGGTACCCAGCCCGAGTCCCGCGGCCAGAACTACATCCGCTTCGATGACCACCTGACCACCCCCGACGATCCCCATCTGTGGGTCTCCTTCGAGGGCGAAGGCAATGCCGACTGGGCCGTGCTGCTGGTAGGGATCCAGGGCGGCAGCGTCGCGGAAGTCGTGGAGATGGACACGGACGGCGGCTCGGGTGAGGCGATGCTGGAGGACCTGGAGGATTTCGACGAGAGCTACCTGATCATCTCGCCGCTGAACTTCGCCAACTCGGGGTTGGGCTACAGCTGGCAGGCCGAAGCCGTGCCGCCGGGCGGCCCGACGGGCGACGATGACGATGACGACACGGCGGACGACGACGACGACACCGCGGGCGACGACGACGACGCCACCGGCGACGACGATGACGGCGATCCGACGGATGACGACGGTTTCCTCATCGAAGGGGGTGAGGGGTGCAGCTGCCGCACGGCCTCCAGCCGCGCGGGTATCCCCACCGCGGCACTACTCGCCGGCCTGATGCTGTGCTTGGTGGCGTCACGACGACGCCTGGCCTGAACGCCCCTAGACCGGGTGCGGTTCCAGCTCGGACATGGCGTGGGTGGTGATGAGTTCCACCTCTTTGCGAGCCTCTTCCAGCTCCAGTAAATCCTTGCCGTTTCCCTCGTCGATGAGACGGGGCACCTCCACCTGGCCCACCGCACGGGTGAGCTCGGCCAGCGCCTCGAGCCGCCGGACCTCCAGCTCCTTCTTGCGCAAGGAGTGGTACACGATGGCGGCCACCGTGAACATGGGGCCAATCGACAAGGTGAGCAGGATACCGATGGGGATCAGACCTTCCAGGATCTCGAACATGATGCGCGCACTCCTCGCTGTTGTTTCCCGTCCGCAGGAATGACTACGCGATACCCCGGGACCATATTTCAGGTCGGGGGAGGCTCCCCTGGAGCCAGGGGCAGGGTGAAGGTGAACTCGCTGCCACCCCCTTCGGCCCGGCCGACGCGGATCTGCCCGCCGTGGAGCTCGATCATCTGCTTGGTCAACGGCAGCCCCAGGCCGGTCCCCGGAGCCTTGCTGTAGCGGCCCTTGTCGATCTGGTAGAAGGTGTCGAAGACCTTGCCTCGTTCTGCGGTCGGGATCCCGGGACCCGTGTCCATGACAACGATCGAAAGAGCCTCGTCGGTCACCATCGCCCGCAGGGTGATCGTGCCTCCCGCGGGGGTGAACTTCGAGGCGTTGGACAGCAGGTTGTAGAGGATCTGTTTGAGCTTGCGCTCGTCCGCGGCTACGCGCAGGCCTTCGATCTCGGCGCCGGGCTGGTACTCCACGTTGATCCCCTTGGAGTCCACCGGCTGCTGGATCATCTTCAGGCTCCCGGACAGGACCGACCCCACCTCCACCATGGAGACGTCGAGTTCCATCTTGCCCTCCTCGATCTTGGCGATGTCGAGCACGTCGTTGATCAGGTCGCGCAGGTGTTCGGCGCTGCCGAAGATGTCTTCCACGGTCTCTTCTTGCTCCTCGTTGATCTCGCCGAATTCCCTGTCCCCGAGCATCCTGGAGAAGCCGAGGATGGCGTTGAGCGGCGTGCGCAACTCGTGGCTCATGTTGGCCAGGAAGCGGCTCTTGGCCAGGTTGGCGGCCTCGGCGTCCTCCCTCGCCCGGAGTAGCTCGCCCCGGTTTTCCAAGCCCACCAGGGCGAGGCAGATCTGATCCCCGAAGATCTCCAGCGCGGGGACGTCATCCTCGGAGACACTCGCGCCGGTGATGGCGAGCATCCCCAGGGGTTCGGCGCCGATCCGTAGGGGGACCATGATCCCCTTGTGCATACCCAGCATGTGGATCAGCGGATCCGCCAGCGCATGGATCGCCACGGGCATGGCCTCCTTGAACAGCTCGTTGATCGGTACCGTGGAGACCACCTCGCCCCCGATGACGACCCGCTCGATGTGACCCCCTGGTTGGATGGAGAACGTGAACCCGGCGGCCGAGATGCCCGTCGCCTTCTCGGCCTGCCGGACGAGCCTGGGGGCCATCGAAAAGTAGGGCATCGTCAGCCGCGATCGCTGTTCGTCGAGGATGAGGATGTTGGCGAAGACCCCCATACTGGCCACGCCGTCCCCGACGATACGGTAGACATCCTCCGGCGTTCGAGCGGACTGCACGCCCCGGGAGGCCTTGGAGAGGGCGAGCAGGAAATCGTAGCTGCGGCTCCTGGCCTCCACGCTGGAACGGAGCTCCGTGTGGATCTTCTGGGTGGCCAACCACACCATCAGCGCCAGGGCGGCCAGTTCGCAGGAGAGGACCACCGCGTCGAAAGGGAACCTCGAGCCGGACAGCGTTGGGTTCAGAATTTGCCGATCGAAAACGAAGGAGAATCCAAACACGAGCAGGATCGCGAGCACGGTCACCGCGATCGCAGCGCGATTGCCCCGGCTCAGGGCGCTGACCACCATCAGCAGGGCCAGGACCAGGATGCCGACGGGCTGGATGCCCTTGAACGCAAAGCAGTAGATCACCCCGGCCAGCAGATAGATCAGCAGGATCCAGCTGGCTGCGCCGTGAGCCCCTCGACGTACGAGCCACGCCGGGAAGAGCATCGCCAAAAGGATCATGCCGATGACGGTCAGGTCTACCAGGGACAGATATCCGACGGCACAGGCGGCACATCCCAGTACGAAGACGATGGCGTTGAGCGCCAGCAGGCCGAACAGCAGGATGGTCAGCAGGCTCTCACGGTGGGCAACACCGGGGTCGGTGGAGCGTGGGCTGAGCCGTCCGGCGATCCAGCTCGCAAATGGGATCTGCATGGCGATTACCGACCGGACCTCACGTCCCCGCCCCTACGGCGGTTGCCCGCACCTTCGCGATGGCATCACGAAGGGCATTCAGATCCAGCGGTTTGGCAAAGAACTCGATACATCCGGCCTCGAAGGCGCGCCGCCGGTCTTCCTCCATGGCCATCCCGGAGAGGCCGAAGACCGGGATCTCCATGGTCTCCGGGTCCTCCTTGATGAGGCGGGTGGCCGTCACGCCGTCCATGTCGGGCATGAGCAGGTCCATCAGCACCAGGCCCGGATGATGCCGCTTGGCCGCCTCCACCGCCTGCAGCCCGTCCACCGCCTCGACGGTCTCGTATCCCGATTTCTGGGCCATCTTGCGCAGGAGCTTCCTGTTCAAGGGCTCATCATCCACGATCAGGATCAACAAGGACACGTGACCTCCCGCCCACCGGTAGTCGATATCCATTCTACCGTCGTTCCCCTTTTTGGATCGGTACAAACAGGAGGGAACCGATCCCCGGCCCTGCGGTCTGTTCACGTATGATTCATAGGTTGGAGGAACACCGATGAAATGCTGGCCAGCCCTCGTGACAATCTGCACCCTCATACTGACGTGGATGGTGGCACCTGCCGCAGACGCAAGCCCACCCGGAGAGACGGGCAATTCGGGCGCGCCGGTCCTCCCGCTCGCCACCCTGAGGATCACCGTGGACAACGCCGTCGAGGACCTGGTCGTGAACGATCAGGTCCTACGGCTGGAACCGGAATCCGCCACCGACTGGACCAAGGGCAGCACCGTCAACTTCGAGGTGCGGCCGGGCAAGAACGTCATCGCCATCAAGGCCATCGACAAGGGCGTCATCGCCGGACTGCTAGCCGAGCTGCAGGTGGGGCCAAGCGTGCTGGTGAGTGGTGAGGCCTGGAAAGTTGCGCTGGTGGCACCGGAGGCCTGGTCGACGGCCGCCTTCGACGATTCCACCTGGGCTTCCGCGACCCCGTACGCTCCTTACGGAGAAGGGGTTTGGGCCACCCGCGTGGCCGGGTTGGAGGGGCTGTCCGCCGACGCCAGCTGGATCTGGACGGCCACCAACGAGCTCAATGGCGCCATCGACGCCACGGCCTATTTCCGGTTCACCTTCGAGGTGGAGCTGGCCTGGACCGCGAGCCCGGGATCCTAGAGCTTCCAGCCGAACGACAGCTCGGTGTACTCGTCGCCGCGAGAGATGGCCTTGGTGATGTTGATGTAGTCCTTGTCGTTGCCGGTGAGCATCATCAGGCCCTCGACGAAGCCGGCATTCTGGTACTCGTAGGATGGGTACGGCGGGATGTCGTGGAACTCGATGACGCAGGTGTTCTTCGTCGTCGCTCCAATACTGATGTGGCCGGGCCGCAGGTACAACGACATGATCTTGGGAGCCTGCTTGATCATCGCCATCGCCGGGCCGTGACGCAGGATCAGCCGGTACACACCCTGGAACCCGAATTCGGCGCTGAAGTAACCGAAGGCCCACGAACCCTTCTTGATGTCGCCGTCGTAGAACAGCTCACAGGCTTTCTCCAGCGGATCCAGCAGGAACTGGCGCGTGTTGTACCACTTGGATGCGTTGATCAGTGTCAGCGAGGAGGTCGCATAGAGATCGGCGGCCTCGTGTTCCAGTGCCTCGGTCCACTGGATGTACTTGATCGGGTCGAATTCCTGCTCGATGAACGCGCGCAGCGCCCGAAGATCGGTACCCTTGGTTTCGTGGTTGTCTAAGGCCATCGTTTCCCCTCGGTGATCTATTACCAGGCTAGTGGAACCCGGAGAGGGGAGCAACAGAAGTAGGGCGATTGTTCAGCGCTTCCAGCCCAATGAAATCTCGGTGGAGGCGTTGCCGCAGGATGAGGATCAGAACCGCAGGACGGGAATGGCGAGGGCGTGCCGGGGCAGGGGCTGGAATGGCATCCAGCAGGCCTCGGTCTCCACCTCGACGCCCACCTCCAGCTCGTCGACGCGGGCCCGTGCCACCCCCTTGCCGATCAGGCCGGCGATGAAGACCGGCAAGCTGAGCAGGAACCACACACCGCCCCAGATCATGAAGATGACCCCGGTGACGGTGAGCAGGATGGTGAACAGCATCACCAGGCCCAGCACCACCAGCAGCGGGCCCACGATCAGGCCAGCGATGCCGAACCCGATAGCCCGGTTGGCGCGGCGCAGGGCCAGCTTGGCGCTCACCAGATCGTCCACGTCCTCGCTGGACACTCGCGGGTAGGAGGTGGGGGCCAGCGGGCCGAACAGCGCGGGGTTGATCGTCGGGAGCTGGGGTGCCCGCGACGCCTGGGCGACGGATTCCGCCGGGGCGGCCCGATGGGAGGTCAGCTGTTCGGCCACGGCCGGGTGCGCGAACAGAGAAAAGGCCAAAAAGGCAGGCAGCATCAGATGGACACCGTAACGTTTCATGTGGATTCCTTTCGCCGGTAGGCGTCGCGACGCTCCACCAATCGTAGCCGATCCCCGGGCGGAGCATCTGCTTTACGTTTCATGTTGCCTGCCGCTCAACCCGCGGACGTTCAAAACACCGCCCGTCCGCACCTTGTATCCACCGAGGTGCCTGCTTACCATGGTTGCGCCGCGAATTTGCTCGAGGAGGGACTCCACCATTTTCGGAATCGAACACCTGACCTGGCCCTTTTTCTTGATCGAGGTGGGCAACTACCTGCTCACCGCCTACTGCCTGGTGCACGCCTGGCGCACCCGCAGGCATCTGGCGCTGATCATGGTAGCGTCCATGTTCTACGGCTGGTTCGTCGAGTACGAGACCGTCATCAAGCCGGACGCACTGTACGCCTACCACCAATGGATCGTCGCCCTTCCTGGGCCGGTGCCGCTAGGGATCGCGCTGAGCTGGGGCATCCTGATCTTCGCGGTATGGCAGACGGCGTCCTATCTCAAGCTGCCCATGTGGGCGCGGCCCCTGTTTGCCGGGCTGCTGGTCATCGGCGTGGATTTCGTGATGGACCCGGCCTTCGTCTACATGGAGTTCTGGGTCTGGGCCGACCCGGGCCCCTGGTTCGGCATCCCGTGGGAGAACTTCGTCGGTTGGTTCGTGATCGTCTCCAGCTTCACCCTGTTCCTGGAGCTGGGCTATCACTGGTTCCCGCCCGGAAAGAAGCTGTGGCGGGACCTGCTGGTGGCCTTTGGCGCCATCGGGCCCTCGTCCGCTGTGCTGGTGGGGGTGATGGCGGTCTACGTCAAAATCGCCGAAGCGCACCTGCCGTGGCTGCCCGAATCATCACTCGTACTGCTGATCTGGGGCAGCGCAGCGGCCGCGGTGGCCCGCCCCGTGCTGGCTGCCCGCAAGGACCAGCCGGTGGACCGCATGGTGATGGCCATCGCCATCTACCTGTGCGCCGTCTCGGCCCTGGGGGTCTACCTGTCCGGCTGCCATGTCCAGTACCCCCCCATGATCCTGATCACCCCCGCCTTCATCAGCTTGACCCTGCTGGGATACGGACTGCCCTACCTGGATCGTTTCAAGCAGCCCTGACGCGCGACGCGGACGAGGAGAACCGATGGATCCCAAAGAGAACCGACGCCGATGGATCTTGATGGCCGTGCTGGTGGTCATCTCGTTCGTGGGCAACAGCATCTGCATGAAGCTGGTGCTGGGCTGGCAAGGGGCCACGGTGGCCACCTTGATCCCGTGCCTGGTCACGCTGGGCTACGTCATCGTCACCCGCGACAAGCTCATCGGCTCGCTGATGATCTTCGGGCTGGTGGCGGGCTTCGCCGAGCTGCCCACGGACGCCTACGACGTGCTGGGTTCGAAGACGCTGGTCTACCCGGCCGGCGAGCCGCTGCTGTGGACCAGCCCGGCCTACATGCCCTTCGCCTGGATGATGTCGCTGACGGAGCTGGGCTTCCTGGCGTGGTGGCTGACCCACCGCATCGGGCTGGGCTGGGCGATGGTGGTGTTGACCGTGGTGGGGGGGACCTACATCCCCGGCTTCGAGCTGATGGCCAAGTACGGCAACTTCTGGGCCTACCGTGACTGCCCGATGCTGTTCGACGCCGCCCCCTACTACGTCATTCTCGCCGAGGCGCTCATCGGCGCCAGCTTGCCGCTGGTCGTACGCGCCGTCGACCGGTCCCGCTGGCCCTGTTGGATCGCCCTGGGGATCGCCGAGGCCGCCTGGATCTTTGCTGCCACCTGGATCGCCACCCTGCTGACCGTTTGACGGTACGCCGCCCGAGGAGTCCTCCCATGCCCCAGACCGCCCGTACGCTGTTCGAGAAGGTGTTCCTGATCTTGCTGGTCCTGATCTTGGTGGTCCACGTGGCGTTCCACCTGCACCCATTCATCGCAGACAAAAAGATGCCCTGGCTGGTCATCACGCCGGTCTTCTTCACATTCTCGTTCTTGCACGCCTGCTTCGTGCTGGGCTGGCGGCGGGCCGTGGCTTTCCTGGGCATCACCACGGTCGTGACGTTCAGCGCCGAGTATATCGGCACGACCACCGGGCTCCTGTTCGGCTCGTACACCTACAATCCGGTCGTCGGCTACCTGATCTTCGGCGAGGTGCCGTTCACCATCCCGATGGCCTGGTTCACGATGCTGTACGCCAGCTACGTGGTGGTCAACCTGGCCATCGACGGCCGGCCGGTCTCCCGCTCCCGCAAGCTGGGCCGCATCCTCTGGCTGTCCTTCGTCGGCGCCCTGATCATGACCGCCTGGGACCTGACGCTCGATCCCTACATGGTGGAGTTCGAGAAGGGATGGGTATGGCATGACGGCGGTCCCTACTTCGGCATCCCATACAGCAACTTCACCGGATGGGTCGGGGTCTCGTTCGTGGTGATGTTCCTCTACCGGCTGGTGGAGCTGAAGGTCGAGCAGCTACCCCTTGGCCACATCAACCGCTGGGTTGTGGTGATGCCCGTGGCCACCTACGGGTTGATGTCCATCTCGGACCTGGCCATCGGCCAGCCTGAGGCGACGCTGCTGATCTCGCCGTTCGCCATGGGGATCCCGTGCCTCATCGCCGCGAGCCGGCTCATCGGCTGGCGCGTCCAGAAGGTGAAAACCGGCGACACCTAGCCCAAGTTGGCGCCGCTCCGTTCATTTCCACTAGGGGGGTAGACGGTTAGCGCCTCCTGCCACAAGATGTAGGGGTGAGCCATCC
>CAZDDH010000145.1:0-21936 GCA_964504165.1 uncultured Rickettsiales bacterium
ACCCCTGACCTCGGCATTGCGAACGCCGCGCTCTCCCAACTGAGCTAATCCCCCGAGATATTCGTTTGTCAGGCCCGGTATTGCTCTGGGCGCGAGATATATAGCGGCGCGCCCGTTGGCTGTCAACGGGCGACCGTTGGACGGTCCCATCGTCGGTGGGCTAGTGTGGGTCCGTTGGGGATACGGTCGAGGGATATTATGTCAACTCAAGACTCCATTGCCGCCGCATCATACCTGGACGTCTGGAAGGTCGTCGTCTTCCAGGGGATGTTGACCATGGTCTTCGCCTGGTCCGGCTGCTTCGGCCCAAAAACGGTTGAAGAGCCCACGGGAGAGGCGGTCATCGAACCCACGGCCGCCATCACCGTCGTTTCCCCGAGCCCGGACAAGGCGCTGGCCGTACTGGACCAGATGGCCGACCTGGAAGACCCGGGCCCGTATGTCCTGCAGCATGCGGTCGCCACCGGCGGGTTCTCCCAGGCCTGGTTCGCCCGCGAGGACATGCAGCAGAGATTCTTCCTGCTGGACGTCGTCGCCAGCGAGGAGCTGCAGGCCCGTTACCGTGGCATGTTCGAGCTGGGGCAACTCTACGACGACTCCCTGGCTCGCACGATGGGCTACAGCAAGCTGGAGACCATCGACCATTCCAGCGCTCACCTGGACCGCAAGATCGTGCCGTGGGTGCGCTACCGCTGGACCACGCTGCGCTCGTCCGGCACCGGCAGCGTGCTGTGGCTGCGCTGCGACGGCCGGCCGGAGATGCTGTTGCTGTACAGCGACGTGGTCGGGGATGAGAGCAGCTATGACCCGTTGGAGACGCTTTCGTTTGCGAGCCGGTTTCATTGGTGCCGGTGAAGAGAGAGAAGAAAAAATCGCGGAGGACGCGGAGGAAGAGAGAAACTCAGAGAAAGAGAATCTCTTTTGGGGGAAGAAGGAAGAGTTGGACAGCGAGCGCTGGACGCGCGTCTTCGCGACATTAGCCGTCCCGGACGGTCAGTCTCTTTCCCAATCCCATTTTTCGGACGTCCGATAAGGTATATTATGTCAACTCTCAAGAGCGAGTTGGCATAATATTCTTATGTGATCGTATGCCGGCGCTGGAGCTGTTTATTGGTGCGATTATGAGATTCTGATGGCTGGCGTCGACGACGCCTTCCCCCCAATTAACCCGTTCCTGATCCTCCTCCGCGTCATCCCTCCGCGTCCTCTGCGTTTTTTCTTCCTCTTCCAACCCTTCACATATTCAAATGTCTCGATTGCCGACGCGAAGGCTCGTCCTCCAGCGTATCCGCGACCCCAGCCGGCGCGACGAAGCTCCGCAGCTTACCGTCCGCCGTGACGAACAGGACCTGGCGGCCGTCCAGGACGACCGGCATGGCCGCGCCGAGGAAGGTCTCGCGCTGCTCGTTGCGCCACAGCACCTTGCCCGAGAAAGCGTCGAGGGCGTACAGCGTGCCCTGGAGGTCCGAGACCATGAGGATGCGGCCACCGACGACCGGCGTATTGAGCAAACCGGTGCGCTTGATCACCGCCACACCCAGCCCCGGGGTGACCGGTTTAGGAGGCTTGATGGGGTTCCAGCTCCATTGCTCCTCGCCGGACGCGGCGTGGAGGGCGTGTAGCGTGCCCGACTCATCACCGAAGTACAGGTGGCCGTGCGCCAGCGTGATGTCGCCCACAACGCCGGACTCGTATCGCCACACCACTGCGTGACGCATGGGATCCACGGCGACCACCGGGCCGGAGTAGCTGCCCACCAGGATCAGGCCGTCCTCCGTGAACACGGGGGTCGCGTCCACATCGATGAAACGACCTTCGGCCAGGAGCAACTCCCACTGGAGCGCGCCGCTGGTTTCGTCGAGGCAGATCAGGTGGCCGTCGCTCGTCCCTGCGTAGACGTGGCCGTCGCGAACGACGCTGCGGGACGAACCCAGCACGCTGAGTTCTTCGCGGACCTCACGCTCCTCGGCTCGGTAGCTCCACAGCCAGGAGCCGGTCTTGAGATCCAGCGTGACGATGGAGTCCGTGGTCGTGACGGCGATGACCCGTTCGCCGGAGACGGTCGGTGTGGCGTAGATGGGGCCACCGGCGTGGAACCGCCAGAGCTGATCTCCCTCCCACGTGACGTGGTAGATGTAGCCGCCCGTGTCCGCGAGGATCAGGCCGTCGTCCACGGCAACCGGCTGGCTCTGGACCGGATTGACCGTCGGGATCTCCTGGAGCAGGCGCCCGGTGCTGCGTTCCAGCACCAGCAGGCCGTTGCTCCGGCTGCTACCCAGGAAGATGCGGTCGTCCGCGATGAGCGGGACCCCTTGTTCCATCCGTGAGATGGCCCAGATTCCCTGGTCCGGGAGCTGGTGCTCCCACTCCTCGACGATGGGGACGCGCAGCAATCCATGGTACGCCGACTCGGCCGTCTCGATGTCTTCGACAGGTTCCTGGAACTGCCTGGGGCCCCCCACGCCGCGGAGGTAACTACATGAAACAAGCGCTGGGGCCAGCAGGCCAATGACGAGGAATCGCCTCACGAAGTGGCTTCCTCGGTGCTCGCGGAGTCTTCACTCTTGCTTTCGATCTCGGCGGGCTCCTCACCCAGCGCCCGGATGCGGGCCTGGACCTCTTCGAGCTTCGGCGATTCGGGTAGCTTCTGCTCGAACTCGCGGCAGGTGGCCAACGCGCCGGCGGTGTCGCCGGCCAGCTCCTGGACGCGGATGCGATCCAGGTATGCGTACTCACGGGTCGCCCCCGAGCCATCGACGGTGATCCGCTGCAAGGCATCGGTGGCCTCGGTGTACTTTTCGAGGGATTCGAGCGCCGTGGCCTGGGAGTTGAGTGCCAGCAGGTGGACCATCTTGGATTTGGAGTCCACGGCCGCGGCGTAGCGGTCGGCAGCGTCCTCGAAATCGCCCTTCTCGTACAGGGCGTGCCCGGCCTCCAGGTTGGCGATGTCGGCCTGGATCGTGCCGCCGTACTCGGCGATGGCCTTGTCGAACTCGGCGACCGCGGTGTCCAGCTTCTCGTCGTTCGACTGCTCGTCACCCAGCATTCCGCCAAAACCGTATCCCGAGGGATCGGGCAGTTCCATCTCGGCGTCGTAGACCAGCGCCGCGGCGAGGTTCTCCTTGCCGGCCGCCGAACTCTGGACCAGCGACAGCCCGCCAAGCACCACGCCAGTGACGACGATGACGATGGCGATGGGCTTCCACTGGGCGACCACGGCGTTGACGCCCCGATCGACGGCGGAGATGATCTCCTCCTGCTGATCCACTTCCTGCCGGGCATCCTTGGCAGACTTCTTCTTGCGCTTCTTCTTTGCGTAGACCATGGCTACTCCTGATATCAGGATTCAAACCGGGATTTATACGGGGCCCAAGGGTCGCCGTCAACGCTTGCGAATGGCTAGCATCACCGGAGTTCCCTTCAGATCGAAGGTCTGACGAAAACGATTCGTCAGATAGCGGCGGTAGTGCTCGGGTACACCGTCGGGATCATTGCTGAAAACAATGATGCGCGGAGGACGGATTCCTGCCTGAGTCGCATAGTACAAACGCACGGCGTGGTGATGGTGCAGCGGAGGCGGCTGGACAGTGGTCGCCTCGTCGAGCCAGCGGTTGAGCGCCGCCGTGGCCACCCGGCTGCGATGGGAGCGGTCGACGGTGTCGAGCGCCGGTAGCAGGGCATCGAGCCCGTCCCCTTTGAGCGCGGACAAGGTGAGCACGGGCGCGAACGACAGGTGGGGCAGGCTCTGCTCCACCGACTTGCGCAGCTCCTTGAGCTGGCGGCCCTTGTTGCGCACCTGATCCCACTTGTTGGCCAGCACGACGATCCCGCGGCCCCGGCTCTCCGCCAGCGACCCCAGCCGGGCGTCCTGCTCGGTGATGCCCTCCGTGGCATCCAGCATCAGCAGGACGATGTGAGCCGCCTCGATCATGCGCAGCGCTCGCTGCACCGTCATGTGCTCGACCTTCTCGGAGATGCGCGCCCGGCGGCGGATGCCGGCGGTGTCGATGAGGATCAGGCGTCGTCCATCCAGCTCCACATAGGTATCGACGGAGTCGCGGGTGGTCCCCGCCACGTCACTGACGAGGCACCGCTCGAACCCCAGTAGCTGGTTGATCAGGGTCGATTTGCCCACGTTGGGACGGCCCAGTACGGCCACCCGCAGCGTGAAATCGTCCCCCTCCCCTTCCCCGTCGAAAGCGACCTCGATGGGCTCCTTGCCGGCGGCCTTAACCTCGTCACCGTCCTGCCCCTGCTGCGGATCGGTGGCCGGCTCCCGCCATCCCGTCGGTCCCGTGACGGGCTCCTCCGCCATGCCGTCGGCCAGGCGGGTCTCCCCCCGATCGGTGCGCCGCTGCCGTTTCTTCTTGCCCTTGTCCGCCCAGGGCTCGGGGACCGCCTCCCCTACCCTCTTTTCGGGGAGCTTGGCCAGCACGGCGTCCATCAGGTCGTCCAAGCCCAGCCCGTGGGACGCGGAGATGGGTATCGCGTCCTCGATACCGAGCTCATAGAAATCGTAGATGTTGTCCACGTGGCGGGTGTGGTCGATCTTGTTCACCGCGTGCAGGGCCGGTTTGCGGCTCTGGCGGACAAAATCCACGAGCTCGCCGTCGGCCGGGTTCACCCCGTCCTTGCCGTCCAGCACGATGACCACGACGTCCGCCTCTTCCACGGCGGCGGAGGCGGCCTCCCGGACCAGCCTGGCCAGCGCCTTGCGGTTCTCCGGCGCAGCCTCCTCGTCTTCGAACCCGCCCGTATCCACCAGGATGAACGAGCGGCCCTCGTACTCGGCGACGGCGTAGTTGCGGTCGCGGGTGACGCCGGGCTGATCCTCCACCAGCGCTTTCTTGCGCCGCAGGATGCGATTGAACAGGCTCGATTTGCCCACGTTGGGGCGGCCCACGAGCGCGACGACCGGTTTCATTCTTCCGTCTCCACGAAATGCCCCAGGCGGTTGATCTCCCCTGGGAGCCTGGACCAGTTCTTGGCCACGGCGACGCGCAGATCCAGATAAACCTTGGTGCCCAGCAACCGCTCCATCTCCCGGCGGGCGTTGGTACCGATCTCCTTGATCTGACGCCCCCCCTTGCCGATGATGATGCCCCGCTGGCTGTCCTTCTCCACATGGATCCGCGCGAAGATGCGCACGAGCTTCCGATCCCCGACCTCCTCGAACTTTTCGATCTCCACCGCCGTCGCGTAGGGGATCTCCTGCCCGGTCCTGCGGAAGACCTTCTCCCGGATCAGCTCGCTGCAGATGAAGCGTTCGCTGACGTCGGTGACCATGTCCTCGGGGAACAGGGGCGGCGAGGTGGGCAGCAGCTTGCGGATCTCACCCATCAGCCGATCCAGCCCGTTCCCCTTGCGTGCGCTGATGGGCAACAGCGAGGCGAACCGCTCGGTGGCGCCGTAGCGCTCCAGGATGGGCAGCAGCGCTTGGCGTTCGATGAGGTCGATCTTGTTGAGCGCCAGCACGGTGGGCACGCCCTTGCTCTGCAGCAGGTCCAGCAGCTCGGCGTTGTCGGCCGGGTCCTGCTCCCTGGACGGATCGATGAGCAGCACGGCGAGGTCGATGCCGTCCAGCGCCGCTTCGGCTTCTTTGAGCATCCTGCGGTGGAAGGGCCCCCGATCCACCATCCTGTACGCGATGCCGGGCGTGTCCACGATGGCAGCCTGCATGCCCTCCTCGGTGAGGATGCCCATGATGCGGTTGCGCGTGGTCTGGGGCCTGGGGCTGACGATGCTGACCTTGAAGCGCAGCAGCCGGTTCAGCAGGGTCGATTTGCCCACGTTGGGCCGGCCCAACAGGGTCACGACCCCCGCTCGGTGGGTTTCGGGCTCGTTCATCGGGAGACCTCTCCGACCTCGGGTGTTCCCCGTGGCATGCCATCGTCTGGCTCGAGCTGGATCTGCTGCACCTGGAACCGTCGCTTCAGCTCCCGCAGCGTCTGGTTCATCGGCCCCCGCACATAGGATTCGTCCGCCGGGTGGAACCGTAACACGAGCTCCGTGCGGTTCGCTCGCCGGAGGGTCTGGTCGAGGATGGAGCGACGGAACAGGTGCGATTCGACCAGGTGGCGTAGCGCCGGGTGATACGGCCCGTCCAGTACCCCGGGTCCACGAACCAGATCGAACTCCGGTTGCAGCCCTATGCGGGCCACGGGGATGCCCGCGTCGCGGAACACCTGCAGCATGGCTGCGACAGAGTGGACCGCCTGGTCCAGCGACATGGGACGCCAGCTGCCGCTCCTCCACGGCGCCTCGAGGCGGGTCCCCTGGAGAACCATGGCCGGGAGGATACGCACGTAGTCCGGCGCCATATCCGCGACCCGTTTCGCCGTCAGCACCGATTGCTCGTGGCTGTCCCCGGGGAGCCCGGGGAGCAGCTGGAGGCCGCACTCGATATTCCTGAAACGCAGACGGGACAGGCTACGGACCGTTTCCGCCGGGAATCGCTCCGCGTCCCAGGCACCCAGCACCCGCGACGAGGTGGACAGCAGGGGGATCTCCACCGATCGCACCCCCCGCGCGTGCCATTCCCCCAGAGGCATGTGCAGGAGGCGCGCCGGATCGCAGCACAGGCGGATGCCTTCGATGCGGCCGGACCGTAGCTCTCGTTCGGCGGCGTCCAGCAGCGGCGCGCGGATCCCGTGCGGTACGGCCGCCATGCTGCCACCGTAGAACGCCAGGAGCCGGCGTCGCCCGGATTCGGATGGATACCGGTCCATGGCCGCGGCGATGTCCGGTGCGGCCGGCATCAAGCTCAGGGTCACGTCCCCATCGTCCGGGGCCGGGCACAGGGGGCAGCGGGGCCCGCACAGTCCGTGCGGCACGAGCACGGGGATGATGTGGGGCTGCCGGGGTGTGTGCGGCGGTGCCTCGGCGGCGTTGCGGGCACGTTCAACCATGCCCCGCTCCGTCCAGCCGTTGCTGCGCCGAGAGGGTCGCTTGCGCCGCCCTGCGGGCTGCCATCTTCTTGCTCGGACCCGACCCGATGGCGAGGATCCGGTCGTCCAGCACCAGTGCGATGGTGAAGGTCCGATTGTGGGCTGGCCCGCATTGGGCCAGCACCTCGTAACGCGGTTGCGAATGGAACCGAGCCATGAGGAGTTCCTGGACGGCGGTCTTGGCGTCCGATTGCACACTTTGCGTGGCCCGGGAACCGGAGAATTCGCCCTCGAGCAGCCTGCGCAGGAATGAGCGGCACGTGTCGATCCCCTGGTCCAGCAACAGGGCCCCTACGATGGCCTCGAAGGCGTCGCTGAGCAAGGAGTCCTTGTCCCGTCCGCCGGTGCGGTTCTCTCCCCGCCCGAGAAGGAGCGATTGGCCCAGATCGAGTTTGCGGGCTTGCCGGGCCAGGGCGGGCTCGCTCACCAGCGCGGATCGGGCCACGCTGAGCTGCCCCTCCTTCCAGTTCGGCTGGGCCCGCACCAGCTCCTCGGCCACGACCAGGTCGATGACCGCATCCCCCAGGAACTCCAGCCGCTCGTTATCCTCGATCGCGCCCGTGCGCGACTCGTTGGCGTAGCTGCGGTGCGTGAGGGCGGTCTCCAGCAGGCTGGGGTCGTCGAACACGCAGCCGAGCCGCTTCATCAGCGCATCGAGGGAGGGTTTGCTCATGCCTCTAGTTTAGCCGAGCCTGGCCAGGCAGCGGCTCCCTTCCCTCTTTTTGACGATCGGGCGCGCGCGATGGCCCACGAGTTCCAGTGGTCCGTCGAAGCAGACGGTCGCGAACTCGGCGGAGGTTCCGCAGAGCCCCCCGTCGTCTGCACGTTCCACCAGGACCTCCAGGGTTCGTCCGACCAGCCCGTCCAGGAACCGGGGCTGCAGCGTCTGTTCGGACAGCTGACGCAGTCGGCCCACCCGCTCTCGGATGATCGCCGGCTCGAGGCCTTCCATCTCCGCGGCGGCGGTTCCCGGGCGCGGGCTGAATCCGAAGATGTGCAAGTACGCCAGCGGTAGCGCACGCAGCCCGTCGTAGAGGCGTTCGAATTGTTCCGGGGTCTCCCCGGGGAATCCGGCGATGATGTCGGCTCCCAGCCCGATCCCCGGTACCTTCTCCGCGATCCGTTCCACCGTGCCGGACAGCGCGGAGACGGGCCGGTGCATGCGGTGCAGGACGTCGGGGTCCAGGTGCTGCAGTGACAGGTGGAGGTGACGGCACAGCCGGGACTCCGTGTTCAGCAGGCCGAGCAGACCGTCCGTGACCTCGTCTGGGTCCAGCGAGCTGATGCGGAATCTGGGGCCCGGGACCTCGGACAGCAGCCGTCGCAGCATGCCGGCCAACGTTCGGCGGGGCTCCAGATCGTGCCCCCAGCGACCCGTGTGGATGCCGGTGACGACGATCTCCTCGTACCCATCACCGGCCAGACCGCTCGCTTCGACGAGCGCCTGCTCCAGGCTCACGCTGCGGGACGGGCCGCGCACCAGAGGGACGATGCAGTACGCGCAACGCCGGTCGCAACCCTCCTGGATCTTGAGCAATCCGCGGGCGCGGATGCCGGCATCGGAGGCCGGGTCCCCTACCCTGTCTGGTGAACCGGGCAGCGCTCCCGTCTGGTGTAAGGCCTCCAGGGCCCGCCTGGCCACCTGGTCCTTGTGCCGGTTGTCCAGCACCGCGGTTACCCCCTGCAAAGCGGCCAGATCACCGGCCGCCAGCTGGGCATAGCAGCCGGTCACGAGGATGGGGGCCCCGGGAGCCCGGCGTCCCGCCTGGTAGATCTTCTGCCGGCAGCTGCGGTCGGCCCGGGAGGTCACCGTGCAACTGTTGAGAATGTACAGGTCGGCTGGCTCGTCCCAGGGGACGAACTGGACCTCGTCCCGAGCCATGCCCAGATCCCTCCGGATCTGGTCGATCTCGGCCTGATTGGTACGGCAACCGATGGCGTGCAGGGCGATGCGAATCATGGCGAGCGCAAGGTAGGGCCAGCCCTGGGGCTTGTCAACGGGCCCGTAGGACGGCGCCGATGGCCTCGAGCAGCGAATCGTAGTTGAACGGTTTGGCCAGGCAGCGGGATCCAAATTCCCCGTGCAGGCGCTGCCCGACGTCGTCCATCAGGTTGCCGGTGATGAACACGACCCGCTTCTGGAGCTCCGGGGCAAGGTCGTCGTAGTACTCCAGACCCGATTCACCGGGCATCAGCACGTCCAGCACCAGGACATCGGGCGGATCGCCATCCTTCATCAAGCTGCGGGCCGTCGCCACGCAGTCGGCGCCCTGGACCTTGTGGCCATCCCCCTCCAGGAGACGCTGCACCATCCGGCGGATGACGACCTCGTCATCCACGACCAGGATATCGAGGGGACCGAAGACCGAGGCGACGGACACCTCGATGGACGAGTCGAACTTCAACGGAGGCTCGTCAGGCACCGCATCGGAATACGGCAGGCTGATGCGGAAGTGCGCGCCGCGACTGTTCCGTGAGGGCAGGAGTTCGAGCGCCCCCTGATGGGCCGCGATGATGCCGTAGGCGATGCTCAGACCGAGCCCCGTGCCCACGCCGACCTCCTTGGTCGTGAAGAACGGTTCGAAGATCTGATCGCGGAGTTCCTCCTGGACCCCCTCACCGTTGTCGACGACGTCGATCTTCACCCGGTCACCGCTCACCGAGACGGCGACGGAGATGGTGCGCTCGCCGTCCTGTTGCTCCAGCGAGTGGATGGCGTTTTCCAGCAGATTGAGCACCACCTGCTGGAGTTGCCCATAGTCCCCGTCGACGACGGCGCTGGTCTCGCCGGAGTGGAGCCTGAGGCCGATCCCGGAGAGGCGCACGCGGTGCCGGAGCAGGTCCACCGAACCTTGCACCACGTCGTTGATGTTGATGGGGATGCGCTCCATCGGCTGCTCGCGGACGAATTCCAGCATCCGGCGCACCAGCCGGCGGCACCGCTCGACCTGGGCGATGATGTTGTAGACCAACTCCAGGGTGTTGGGGTTCTTCTCCGCCTTCTCGATGATCTCGGCCGTCGCCAGGATCGCGGCCAACGGGTTGTTGATCTCGTGAGCGATACCCGAAACCATGCGGCCCATCGCGCCCAGCCGCTCGCTGCGCACGAGCTCCTTCTGCGCCAGTTTGAGCTCGGTGGAACGGCGTTCCAGCTCGGTGTGTGCGCGGTTGAGTTCGTTGTAACGGTCGTCGACCGCCGTGTGGGCCTCGTGCAGTTCGTTGCGGTGGTGGATCAACGTCGCGACGTGCTTCTCGATGCTCCTCGCTCTGCGGATGGAGATGGCGGCCAGGGCGCTGAGCAGGAATCCCCCCAGCCCCATCCGCGCGATCACCGAGAGCGGCTCGTCGAAGCGCCACGACGCCCCCCCCAGCGCGATCCCGGCACCCGCCGAGATACCAACGATGAGCAGGGGCGAGAGTCGATCCGGGAGCTGGGACCAGTGGATTTCATAGATACAGCTGTCGTAACCATCCCCGGCGCATTGGGGGTGGCGCAGCTGGACCTCCTGTGCGCCGTAGCGCATCAGCGGGAGGGCCTCCAGGAATCCCAGCATCATGTTGCAACGGAGGCGGGAAAAGCCCACCTCGACCGGATCCCGAACCTCGAAGACCGCCGAGTTACCGATGGTGTTGAGTAGGCGTACGGTCTGGCAGTGATTGAACCGATTGATGATGTCGGGGAGGTAGCGCAGGCTAGATTGGACGCTGCCCACGGAGCCGATGGCTCGGCTCAGCGTGACGTATAATCCAAGGGATTCGGCGGATAGCGAGTACCGGCCGATGTCCCGGCCCACATGATCGCCGCCGGCCACCTCGACCGCCGCCTCACAGACCCGTTCGTACACCGCAAACGACGTCCAGCCTTTGAGGTTGAGCAGGTGTTCGCGACTCTTGCCGGAAGCCGCCACCACCCGGTCCGCCGCGCCGGGACCCAGCTCCTGTTGCACATAGCGGATGACCATCGAACTCAGCCGGCAGCTCACCTGCCGGTCGTTGTCGACCCAGGGCGTGCTCCGTGGGTTTTCTCGATCGATGGTTCCCTCCCTGCGGCCCGGTTCGCGACGGAAGGGCGTCGGGGCCAGCAGATCCGGATCGAATTATATCAGACGGAACAGCACTCACGCGCGGGCGGGCTCGGCAGCCGGTTTTGACGCGACGAGGTCTGAGCGGCGTGGTCTGGGTCGGGTTGGGGGGATTAGGTAGAGGGTGACGCCCTCGTTGGGCAGAATGGGTTCCTCGACGTTCTCTTCGGAGATAACGCGATCTCGATCGTCTTCGTGGGAAGCGCCCCATGCGGCTTACCGAGGCAAGCCTGCCGAGTATGTCTCCCACAAACGACCCCTCGCGGAGTTTGGTTGACCTTCAGAGTGTGTCCACGGCCGGTAGCTGCTCGTATGGCTTCGCAGCTCCACCTACGCCCTTCCAGATGGGCCCTGGCGTATTCCCGGCCGCGGCCGCCTCCGCTCCAGTACGGCTCGGATGCAACCTCTCATGGCCTTGCCTGCTCCCTCAAGGATCTCGAATCGAGCTCCGGAGTCTCCCCTCGCCGGCCAACGCAAGCCGGTCCGGTCGGACTCGACCTCCCATGAGGTTTGTCTCCCCTTCAGCGCACCCACCCGGATCATTGACTTCCCGGAACGTGGTCTGATGGCGATGCCGCTACCCGGATCATCTGTGCAGATTCCCGCCGCCCGAAGGCGTCGGCTACCGAGCATTGCCAGCGTCGTCGTATCCCAGCTGCCCGACATTCGACGAATCGACTGCCGTGTTGGGATGCTCCCGGCTGACTTGCCGTGGTGATACCCGTCCAGATCATCGAGCCGGTTGATCCTGCCTCCCGCCATGCCACCGATTCGGCACTCCGTCTTCCCACCGTCACCGGGCAAGCCCGATGCGGAGGTTTACGCGCTAGCTCCCCGCAGGACGCGAAGTCCCCGCTGGTGTGCCAGCCAGCCGGTGGAATCAGCAATCTCCCGAAGAAGATCGCTGCCTACCGGAGGGGTGTTCTCGCCGGGCGAGAGCCCGAGGGCCCCGGCCTTTTGATCCCACCGCGTGCGACCGATTGCGTCACCCGTGGTCCACGACAGGCTAGCTAGCCCAGGCGAGCCGTTGCCATCCGTTTCCGGAGTGGAGCCGGACAACTCCATGCCGGCCCGTGCTCGTTTCGCCAAGATCGTGGGGGCGATCGATCTTAGATCATCCGACGGTGCGACCAGGTGGCAGCTCCCAGAGGAGGCCACCGCGCCGTCGTGATCCCGTTCCTCGTCGCGAGCTTCCACGCCCGCTTCGCTCCGCCTACGCCGTTTCCCGCGGCCATGACGGTTACCCTTCTCCGGGCACTCCGGCGTGTTTCAGCCGGTTACGCTCGTGGGGTTTGGTCGTCGTCGGGGAAATCCAACAGGGAGCCCCGCGGGACGCTTGCCTGACGGCCCGCTTCCCTAGGTGTCTCCGTCCATCCTGTGTCTCCGCCGCTCCGCAGGCCACAAGGGCCTGTCGTTCGGTGCGTTCGGCGAGCCGTTCGCGGTTCCACAAGAGGTCGGGAGTGGTACTTCCCATCGGGTCCGGCCCTCGGCCGAGAGATGTCTCTTTCGACAAGACCGATGCTCCCCTTCGACATGTGTTCCCAGCCGTGCCCATCGGGTTTACTTGACTGCCCAGTGGGCAGACGCTCACCCGGGCGCGGTTGGGTTCGAGGAATCTTTATTCTGCTGTCAAAGAGCGTCACCCTCGCAAACAAAATTATCCCGCCCAGAGGCGCCGATCAACGGCCGATCGGGTGAAACAAATCACCCCCGGAAAACCACCAGAACTTCCAGCAGATAGGTGTGAATTTTCTTGCGAGTTTCTTTTTTTGTGTCTCGACCAAACGTTTGTTCGGATCGGTGGATCGAGCGCTGACGGCAGCTCGGGCGGTGTCGTCGTCGTGAAAATGCCGGATCCAGATGATGGCCGCGGCGCAATTCGTGAAATCACGCAGAACTTCAGGGGTTTGTGGCGCAGCCTGGCGTCTCCGGATCGACAGAGAGGAAGGGCCGTAACAGGGCCAGTTTGCGCGCCCCGATACCCTTGACCCGGTCCAGGGACTCCAGACCGCAGTAAGGGCCCTGCTCCCGCCCGTCCACCACGCGTTGTGCCAGGGTATCGGAGAGGCCGGGTACCTCCACCAATTCGGCCGCCGTCGCCTCGTTGACGTCCAGCCTGCCGCCCAGCGCAAATCGCTCCGATGGTGTCATCGGGAGGATGGTCAGCTCACCGTCACCGTACTGGACCCGGGTCCACGGGGAGGCCGGCAGCTCACAAAACGCCTTCAACGGATCGGACTCGGCCACACCGGCGTGGCGCAGCACGTCGCAGATCCGCGTGCCGTCCGTGACCGGGACCGGGCCCGGTGTCTCCACATCCCCTTCCACCAGGAGCTGGGGTTGTGCGGTCTCGACGGCGATGGCCGCCTGGTCCGCCCCCCGCCGAAGCCCGTGCATCACGAACACGACGGCCACCAGTGCCGCACCGGCCCCCACCGCGCCGAGCAACGACCTCCTTGCCGATTGGGCTCGGTGACGCACTCGGGATCGTCCGGCGGCTCCGGATCGTGCACCGCTGGCTCCCCCGGTCATCTTGGCGACCCGAACCGTGCCTGAAGGCGGCCCAACAGGCCCTCGTCACCGTCCGCGGTGGAAGGGCAGGACAGCCGTACTCGTCGGCTGCCGTCATCCAGGTATTCGAGCTCGACGGTGAGTGTGGCGTGCTCCATCCAGTCCGGGAACCGGTCGGCCCACTCGACGGCCACCACCGCGTTCCCGCGCATCCAGTCATCCAGCCCCAGTTCGATGAGCTCGTCCGGATCCCCCAGGCGATAGAAATCCACGTGGACCAGGGGCAGCCTCCCCTGCTCGTGGATACGCACCAGAGCAAAGGAAGGGCTGCGCACGCTGCGGGTGTCCGCCATGCCGAGGCCGGCGGCCATGCCCTGGACCATCGTCGTCTTGCCTGCGCCCAGGGGGCCGAGCAGGGCGACCACGCCTCCGGGCAAGGCCTCGCCCAGGGCGACCCCCAGCCGGACGGTGTCGTCGTGGTCCGCCAGTTCGAGGGTCAGCGCCAACGCAGGAACTCCTCGATCTCGCTGGCCGCGGCGGCCTCGAGAGCGGCGGGCACGAGCCCGGTGATGTGTGTGGCGCGCATCGGTGCCATGCCCAGCGCTTCGGCGGCCAGATCCCCGGCCAGCCCGTGCAGGAAGACGGCACAACAGGTTGCACTGAGGGGATCCAGCTCCAGGCCTCTCTCCTGAGCGAGCAAGCCGCCCAGCAGTCCGGTCAGCACATCCCCTGTCCCGCCGCAGGCCATACCGGCGTTGCCCGTGGGATTGACGAACAGCTCCCCGGTCGGCTGGCTCACCAGGCTCGCCGCTCCCTTGAGGACCACGATGGCGTTCAGCTCCCGCGCGGCGCGCTGGATCGTGCCCGGCCGATCCCCCTCCACGTCCGCGGTGGCCGTGTTCAGCAGGCCCGCCATCTCTCCGGGGTGCGGTGTCATCACGCGGGGAGCCGGCGAGGCCAGCGCCCCCGTTCCCGCGAGGGCCCGCAGGCCGTCCGCGTCGATGACCATCGGGAGCTCCACGTCCCTCTCCAGGGCACGGATCAGGGCCACGGTCTCCGGCCGTCGGCCCACGCCGGGACCGATGGCGATCGCGGTCTTGCCAGACAACAGCTCGTCGCGCCGGGATGCGGGCAGCTGGTCGAATCCCCCGTCCCGGGCCGGAACACCGCGAACGATGACCTCCGGGTGCAACGACCGCAGCAGCGGTTGGACACCGTCCGGCACGATCAGGGTGACCAGGCCCACGCCGGCCGCGAAGGCCGCGTTGGCGGCCAGCACAGCAGCGCCCGGCATCTCCTCGCTGCCGGCGAAGAGGGCCAGGTGCCCGTAGGTCCCCTTGTGAGCGGCCTCGGGACGGCCCTCCAGCAACGGGGCCAGTTCGTCCTCGTCCAGGAGCGTGGCCACCGGCTCGGAACGTTCCACCTCCCCGTCGGGGATCCCGATCTCAACCACCTCCAGGTCACCGCGGAGGCCAGCGCCCGGATGCAGGAAGTGCCCGAGCTTGGGCCGGCAGAACGTCACGCTCAGGTCCGCCTGGACGGCGCAGCCGAGGATCGCTCCGGTGGTCGCGTCGATTCCGCTGGGGATGTCCACGGCCATCACCGGGGGCCCCGCCTGGTTGATCAGCTCGACCATCAGCGCGAATCGCCCGCCCAGATCCCGCTGTAGCCCCGTACCGAACAGGGCATCGACGATGACGCCGGCGTCCGCCAGCATGGCCTGGCACTCCATGACGTCGTTTTCGTCGGACAGGACGGTGACCGGCACCTGGTAGGCCGGGAGTAGATCCAGGTTGGTGCGGGCGTCCCCGCCCACCTTATCGAGGGGGCTCAGCAGCAGGACATCCACCGTATGGCCGCGGTTGGCCAGCTTGCGAGCGATGACATGGCCATCCCCGCCGTTGTTGCCCGGGCCCGCCACGATGACCACCCCGTCGTCCAGCCCGCCGGCGAAGCGCTCCTCCAGCGCCCGGGCGCAGCCGTCGGCCGCGTTCTCCATCAGGACCAGGCTCGGAACGCCGATCTGCTGGATGGTGTGACGATCCAGCGCCGCCATCTCCTCCGCCGTCAGTAGCTCGATCATGATTTGCCCTCCAGGACGACCACAGCGGCCGCCACATCGCCGTCGTGGCTGAGAGACAGGTGGATCCCCTCGATCCCGCGCTCCTCGATCGTTTGTTTGGTGTTGCCGTGCAGAACCAGCCCCGGGCAGCCCCGGGAGTCGTGCACGACCTCGATCTCCTGCCAGACCACACCCTGGGTCATGCCCACACCCAGCGCCTTGCCCAGCGCCTCCTTGGCGGCAAACCGAGCCCCCAGCCGCTCGTGGCTACGGCGCTTGCTGCTGCGGCAGTATTCCGCCTCGGCGGGGGTGCAAATGCGTTCCATGAAACGATCCCCCAGCTCATCGAGGGTGCGCTTGAGGCGGACCAGGTCGACGACGTCCAGACCGATACCGACGACGGCCACAGGGCCCCCTACCCCACCAGCCGCTTCATCTCGCGGACGGCTCCGTCGAGCCCCGAGAAGACGGCGCGGGCGATGAGGGCGTGGCCGATGTTGAACTCCTCGATGTACGGGTGCTCGGCCAGTGGCTGGACGTTGTGGTAGTGCAATCCGTGGCCGGCGGCCACGTGAAGCCCGAGCCCGTGGGCCAGGTTGACGGCGTCCAGCAGGCGGGCCAGTTCGGCGCGAGCCACCGACTCGTCTGGGGTCTCCGCGTAGGCGGCGGTGTTGAACTCGATGTTCTGGATGCCCACGTCCGCGGACGCCTCGATCTGTGGGGCGTCCGGATCGATGAAGATGCTGACGTCGATGCCTGCCTCCCGCAGATCGCCGGTGGCCCGGATCACGTCCGCGCGATGGGTCACCACGTCCAGCCCACCTTCCGTGGTGATCTCGTCGGGCCGCTCCGGCACCAGGCTCACCTGGTGCGGCCGCACGGCGCTGACCACTTGGACCATCTCGGGGGTCGTGGCCATCTCCACGTTGAGCCGGGTCTGCACCGTCTGGATCAGCACTTGCAGATCCCGGTCCTGGATGTGCCGCCGGTCCTGACGGATATGTACGGTGATCTGATCCGCACCGGCCTGTTCAGCCACCGCAGCGGCATGGACCGGTTCCGGATAGACGGCGCCACGCGCCTGCCGCAGCGTAGCCACGTGGTCGATGTTTACTCCCAGACGAGCCATGTTCGTTACTCCTCGCCCAGCAGCTGCTGGGCCTCTTGTGCCAGTGATCCACAGAGTTCCTGCACCAGCGCCGCGTCCGCGCCTTCCACGAATACCCGCAGGACAGGCTCTGTCCCCGAGTACCGGATCAGGGTGCGCCCGGCGCCGTCCAGACGGGCTTCCGCTGCATCCACGGCCCGCGCAAGCTCCGTCAATTCTTCCAGCGGCACCTTCTCCCGCACCCTCACCGCACGCAGCTCGGACGGATACCGCGGCACCTCGCCGGCCATCTCCGCCAGCGTACGCCCGGCGCCGTCGCGCAGCTCCAAGACGGCCAGCGCCGTGGCCAGACCATCCCCGGCCGGCCCCCGGTCCAGCTGGATGACATGCCCGCTGGATTCGCCTCCCAGCAGGAGGTCTTGCTGGCGCATCAGCTGCAGCACGTTGCGGTCGCCCACCGCCGCACGGTGGAGCACCACGCCGTGGGCCGCCAGGTGCCGAACGACCCCTTCGTTGGTCATGACCGTGCCCACCACGGCGGGCAGCTTGCGGTGCAGGGCCAGCAAGGCGATGAGCACGTCGCCATCCACCAGTTGGCCGTTCTCGTCCACCATCAGGCAGCGGTCGGCGTCACCGTCCAGGGCCACGCCCAGATCCGCCTCTCCTGCGGCCACCCGGCGGCAGAGCCGCTCGGGGTGCAGCGCACCGCAGCCTTCGTTGATGTTGCTCCCGTCCGGATCGATAGATAGCGCGGTCACCCGGGCGCCGGTGGCCTCCAGTGCGGTCGCCGCCACCGGTGATGCGGCGCCGTTGGCGGCGTCCACCAGCACGTGCAGTCCCGCCGCGAATTGGTGTGCGGGGCGCAGGGAATCCAGATAGGCCCGACGGGCTCCCTCGAGGTCCTCCTGCCAGCTGCCGATGGGGCCTGGCTCGTCCGCATCGGTCTCCCCGAGGGCCTGCTCGAGGCGCAGCTCGTGGTCGTCGTCCAGCTTGTTGCCGTCCGAGCCGAACAGCTTGATGCCGTTGTCACGGAAGGGGTTGTGACTGGCCGTGATGGCCACCCCCGTGGCGGCGCCCCGCCGCAACACCTCCCCGGCGATGGCGGGGGTGGGTAACACGCCGATGTTCAACACATCGGCGCCGCCCATCAGCAGCCCGGCGCCGATGGCGGAGCGCAGCGCCGGTGAGGAGCGGCGGGTGTCCGCGCCGATGACGGTCAACCCCGGATGATGCTTGGCGATGGCCCGGCCTAGCCGCAATACCAGGCCGGAGGTCAGCGGCGGCTGACCCGCGACACCGCGGATACCGTCGGTGCCGAAGTAACGCGTACGAGCCATGGGAACTACCTTTTCTTCTTCAGCGTGAACGTCTCGGGGGTCACACCGATGACCTTGACCGCCTGGGGTAGACCGTCGGTGGACACGTGGACATGGACCTGGTCCGATTGGGTCTCGTCCTCGCTGTAACGCGCCTCGGCCGTACCGCCCTTGAACGTCAGCTCACCTTCGTCCAGATAGACCCGCAACGAGGAGCCGCGGATCCGGTGTAGTTCACGGGCCGGGCCCCTGAGCACCACGGTCGCCTTGGCCGGCGTGACCTCGATGCCCTCGTGGGAGTCGGGCACGGTCACCGTGAGTTCCAGCTCCCTCTCCTCGACGATCTGCGAGAGTTTCACGTAGACCGATACCTCGGCGTCGTGTTCCGGACGGATCCGCCTGGCCCCCAGATCGAGGGAGAGGATCTCGGCGAAATCCCGGTCCTTGCCGGTGAGGTCCAGGGTGCGCGTACGCACCTCCTCGAGCGGTTCCAGCTCCGGCCGGGCACCAGAGAGGGTCACCACGTCCGGCTCCACGACGATCTCCCGGACCTCGTAGCCGAACGCCACCTCCCCGCTGGTGGGTACCTTCACGGGTAAAGCGCGGGTGATGCGTTCATCGAATCGGAAGGCCAGCGCGGACGGGCTGATGGTGATGATCTCGACGCCGGTGGGCAACACCTCCTGGACGGCCGTGAGGTTGACGGTCGTCTCTCCAACGGTGGCGTCCGCCAGGTCGACCCGGTAGCGCAGGTCGCGCCGGGACAGTTCGCGGAGGTTGGCTCGGGGGCCGCGCGCCTTGACCAGCACCTCGTTGACCGGCGCATCGGCGGCGACCAGGCCCTCGGGCCAGCTGTACTCGAGCTGGATCGTCGCGTACTCCTCGGCGGTGGGCTGGCTCTGGGCCAACAGCCAGGCGGCCAGCGCCGCGGCCGCGGCGATGATCTTGAGGCTCAAGTTGAGCCGGAAGGCATCCTTGGACGCGGCACCGAAGCGCCTCCACCATGGGCTATCGGGCATCGCACCAGCTGCCGATGACCGCGTCATGATGGCTCCTCTCCGTCCTTGAGCTCGTGGACGGTCTCACCGGAGATGCCGTCGCGGAAGGCTCCCGAACTGAGCGACGCGATCTCCATCGATGGATGGGTCGGCGGCGTGTCCTCCGATTCCTCTTCCTCCGGGTCCTCTTCCTTCTTGCGCGTCGCGGTGTTCACGGCCAGGCGGAGCGCGTCCGTATCGGCCACCGCGATGATCTTGTTGCCGGCAACCAGGTAGACCGCTTCCCGCTCCTCACTGACGAGGAAGACCAACGCGTCCGTCTCCTCGGTCAGCCCCAGGGCGGCCCGGTGCCGGGTCCCCATGTACTTGTCGATGTCCGGGTTGGAGGACAGGGGGAGGAAGCAGCCGGCCATGGCCAGCCGGCCCTCGCGGATGATCACGGCGCCGTCGTGGATGGGGGACGTCTTGTGGAAGATGGAGACCAGCAGATCGGCGGACGGCCGGGCGTCGATGGTCGTGCCTTCGCCGATGATCCCCGTCAGGTCCGCATCCCGCTCCATGACGATCAGTGCGCCTTCGCCGCGCTGGGCCAGGCGGAAACAAGCGCGGGCGATCTCCTCGAACTGCTGGACGGCCTCCTGCTTGGCCGATCCCAGGAACGGGACGCCCATACGCGCCAATCCCCGGCGAATGTCGGACTGGAAGATGATGACCAGGGCCAGGACCAGGTACCCGAACAGCTCCTTGAGGAGCCAGTTGATGGTCACCAGGTCGAGGACCTCGCTGAGCAGGTAGAGGGACGCGATGATCAGCAGGCCGAACAGGACCTGGAAGGCCCGGGTGCCCCGGAGGATCAACAGGGCGCGGTAGAAGATGTAATACAGGATCAACAGATCGAGCAGATCGAGGAGCCGGAAGTTGTCGATCAACTCGGTCATCGCCTACTCCGCTGGCTCGACGACAGGGGTCAAGCCGACGCGATACCTGCCCACACATCCAGCGCTCGCCGCGTGGGGCCCACATCGTGGGCCCGGACCACGTGCGCTCCTCCTGCTGCGGCCGCCAGCGCGGCGGACAGCGACCCCTCCAGACGTTGCCCGGGCTCCTGGCCGAAGCAGGCCCCGAGGAACGATTTGCGGGAGGCGCCCACGAGCACCGGGTACCCGGTCTCGACGAGGCGCGGGGTCGCCCGCAGCAGCGCCAGGTTTTGTTGCGGCGACTTGCCGAAGCCGATCCCGGGATCGATGAGGATCCGATCCCGCGAGATACCCGCCTCGACAGCAGCCGTAGCCCGGCCGACGAGGTAGTCTAGCACCTCGGCGACCACGTCGGTGTAGTGCAGATCGTGCTGCATGTCGGCGGGGGTGCCCCGCATGTGCATCAAGACCACCGGGCAGCGCCGTCGGGCGGCCAGCCCGGCCATCTCCCGATCCCCCTCCAAAGCGGTGATATCGTTGATCCAGGCGGCCCCCGCGTCCAGGGCGGCGCGGGCCGTCTCACAGCGGGTCGTATCGACGGAGATGGGCACGCCGAGCCCGGCGATACGTTCCACCACCGGGACCACGCGTGCCGCCTCCTCGTCCGCGGAAACGGGGGCGGCGCCCGGGCGGCTCGACTCCCCGCCGATGTCGATCATGTCGGCGCCCTCTTCGACCATCTGCCGTGCCCGGCGGACCGCGTCTTCCACGCCCAGGAACTGGCCCCCGTCGGAGAACGAATCGGGTGTGACGTTGAGGATCCCCATCAGCAACGGCCCCGGGCCGGTGCGCAGGGCAGCACGGCCTTCTCCAAGCTCGATGGCTGTAGTGGGATTCTGCAAGGCGAAACCGTGTCAAACGGCGGGCGTGGGTTCGGGCGTCAATCCGGGCTGGGGTTCCGTTCCTTCGCCCCGGACCAGCCTGGAGACCTCGTCGCCCGAGAGGGATTCCTTGTCCAGCAGCGCCTTGGCCACGGAGTGCAGGGCGTCCATGTTCTTCCTGAGCATGTCCTTGGCGTGCTGGTAGGCGTTCGTCACCACGGAGCGCACTTCGTTGTCGATGAGGACCGCTGTCTTCTCGCTGTAGTCCTGCTGGCGGGATATCTCGCGCCCCAGGAATACCTGCTCCTCCCGCTTGCCGAAGGAGAGCGGCCCTAGCTCCTCGCTCATGCCCCACTCGCAGACCATCTTGCGCGCCATCGACGTGGCACGTTCGATGTCGTTGCCGGCGCCGCTGGTGGTCCGCTCGAGGGCGATTTCTTCGGCGGCGCGGCCTCCCATCAGCACGGTGATGTTGGAGCGCAGGTAGTTGCGATCGACCATGTGGCGGTCTTCTTCCGGGAGCTGCTGGGTCAGCCCCAGGGCCTGGCCCCGCGGCACGATGGTGACCTTGTGGACCGGATCGGTGTTGTCCAGCAGCTCGGCGACGATGGCGTGCCCTGCCTCGTGGTAGGCGATGTCGCGCTTCTCGTCATCGCTGAGGATCATCGAGCGCCGCTCGCTGCCCATCATCACCTTGTCTTTGGCCCGCTCGAAGTACTCGTGGGTCACCTCGTCCAGGCCGGCGCTGGCGGCCATCAGGGCTGCCTCGTTGGCCAGGTTCTCCAGATCAGCGCCGGAGAATCCAGGGGTACCGCGGGCGATCTTGTCCAGCCTCACCTCGTCCGCCATGACCAGTTTGCGGGTGTGGACCTCCAGGATCCCTTCCCGGCCCTTGACGTCCGGCATGGGGACGACGACCCGGCGATCGAATCGGCCGGGGCGCAGCAGGGCCGGATCCAGCACGTCGGGGCGGTTGGTGGCGGCCACCAGGATCACGCCGTCGTTGGACTCGAACCCGTCCATCTCGACGAGCAGCTGGTTGAGCGTCTGCTCCCGCTCGTCGTGCCCGCCGCCGAGCCCGGCGCCCCGGTGCCGGCCGACCGCGTCGATCTCG
>CAZDDH010000146.1:0-21935 GCA_964504165.1 uncultured Rickettsiales bacterium
CGAGTGGTGACCACAACATGTAGGGGGTGGAGGCGCTAACCGTCTACCCCCCTTGATCAATATCTTGGCGGGCTACATCCAGGAGCACGCTGCCGAGTGGTCCCTCGACCTCACACTGGGCCTGCCGGAGTTCAAGGTGCTTCCACGGTATGGGCTCGCCTACCCGATCGTGACCCCGGCGGGCAGTGGAAGACTGCTCATCCAGTTCGGCACTCCTTAAGGCCAAGCGGCTCTCCCGGATCCCCCGGACAGCGGGGATTTGGCGCGGGTGCGGGCCGGGCATTCCGGCCGACCGGCCAACCGGAAAGCCGGAAAACCGGAAAATTCTTTGTAAAGGTTCATGGGATCCTGCCGATGGAGGTAAGACACGGAGTTCGCTGAGGGGCGCCAGTAGGATCACACGAGCGAGTGGGATGTCCCACCGTTCCCTGCGGCGTGCTCTCTTTGCACCTTGGGATGAGGTAGATGAACCAACCGCGGAACACTGGGCGTACCTATTCGAGTGGCCAGGTCGCGATGTTTCTGCAAATCCCCCCCCGAACTGCACGGCGGTACATCGAGTCGGGACGGATCGCGGGATTCCAGCACCCCCTCACCGGGACCTGGAAGATCCGGCACAGAGATCTGGTTGAGTTCATGGAGGCGTACAGCCTCGATACGAGCGCCCTCCAGGCGAAGATCGAGATCCTGGTCATCGAAGCGGACACGACCGTGGCGCAATGGCTGGAGGTTGCCAAAGAATCGTGGCTCGACGTGGCCAGTTTCCGTACCGTGAGTGACGTCGCGGCCGGGCTGCTATCGGCCGGATCTGCGCCGCCCGACGTGATCATGCTTACCGGCAAACCCAACCAGGAACTGGAACATTCGCTCGTCGAGGCGCTCAAGCAGGATCCCCGTACTCGTGAGACGGTGATCCATCGGCTCGTCCGGGGAGGCGGAGAGAGCGTCTCCAGCGCAAATGATGTCACTGAGGTAGACTCGTTTACAGACGTCTCGGATACCTTGCATCGGGTCATGGCATCTTTTGGTCTGGCCGACTCTGGCACCAAGCAGAGTGAGCGGCCGGCTGACCGTGCCGATGGGGAGCCCACTGAGGATCAATCCGGGGAGACAGCAGGCTAGATGAGGGGAATCATGACGATCGCTACAGGCCTACCGCCGTGTCTTTCTTGCGCGGGGAGCTGGTTCCGACCAGGGCCGGCGAATGGATGTGCCCCATGACAACCCGCTGGCCCACCGACATCATCGAGGAAGTGGCTTTCCTCGTCGTCTCGGCGGATATCGACGATACGAAATCCTTCGAGGAGCTCCAGACGCTGCTGAGGGAACTCAAAGACGAGTTACCCGATGGATCCAGCTCTGAGCTGACCAAGAACATCCGGCTTTGCCTGTCCGATCTCACCAAGCTACGCAAAGGTACTGCAGGCAAGAAGCCGGAAGCGGCGCTCCAACGCGTGGCCGGCCGGATCGAGGCGATCCAGCAGGCCGTCAACCTGGAGTTGATGTCCGTGGACCCGGATGCCTCCCCTCCTGCGAGCAAGGATGCCCCGGTGGAAGAGGACGAGCCGGCGCCCGATGCAAAGCCCTCGGTCACCGTTTCCGAAGACGTCGTCGAGAAAGGCGTGAAACCGGCGGTAGAGCTTGCGGATGGACAAAAACCCTTTGTCCTGCCGGCCTGGGTAGACGATGAGGTGTTCAAGGAGTTCCTCGCCAATCAGGTGCTGGTGATCAACGACATCGAGGGCGATATCCTGGAGCTGGATGGCGGGGCGCCCCGTTCGGCGGAAGCCTCGTTGCGTCGCCGGTTGCATACCCTCAAGGGCGAGGCGGGCGTTCTCGGGCTGGACATGCTCGAGGAGCTCTGCCACGCCACCGAGGATTTGCTGGAAGTCCGCCTCGAAGCATCCGCTCGCGTCGACCTGTTGCTGGGGATCAAGGACTGGGTCGAGTCGGCGCTGGAGTCGTACGCCGAAGGTATCGTGCCCCCGGCCTACGACCACCTCTTGAATATCGAGGGGATCGCACTGGAAGGGGACGACGAACCGGACGCGACCGCAACCGAATCCGCGCTGGCACCTGAGGCCGGCGGTTCGCCCCCCCCACCGAGTCCAGCGGAGGAGGATGGCCCGGAGCCGCCCGCAGCCACGGAATCGGGCGGGAGCTCAGCACCGGAGGACGTCTCCGATTCGCCCCAGGAGAACATCCTGGTAGAGCGGCACGAGGATGACATCCTCATGCTGGGCGAGTTCTTGCAGGAGAGCACCGAAGGGCTGGCACAGGCAGACCAGCTGCTGATGGAGGCCGAGCAGGACGCCGGCAACCCAGAGGTCGTCGACGGGCTGTTCCGCGTGTTCCACACCATCAAGGGTGTGGCTGGCTTCCTGGATCTCGAATACATCCTCTCCCTGGCCCACACCACCGAGACTCTGCTCAATCAGGTCCGCGAGGGGAACGCATCGCTGGAGGAACAGGTCCTCGACTCCATCTTCGATGCCACAGACCTGATGCGCATGATCCTCGACGACGTCAGGGATGGCGTCGAAAACCACCGCGCGTTCCGGTCCGTCCCGGGCCTGACCAAGATGCTCGAGTCCCTCCAGGCCCTCATCGATGGGCGCCCACCGGAGCCCGCCCCCCTTCCCGTCATCGACGAGCCCTTGCCGCTGTGCGAGGTCCTGGAGATCACGGCCAGCATTCCCAAAGAAGTGGTGAAAGAGGCCCTCGAAACCCAGGAGACGACCGGCCGCAAGCTGGGCGCTGAACTCGTCGCCCAGGGCGCGGTGAAGCCCAAGCAGGTCTCTCAATCCCTGAGGGTCCCGGCAGCGAGCCGCAAGGCACGGATTCGCGAGACGATCAAGGTGGACCTGGAGCGGGTCGATCGGCTGGTGGAGACCATCGGTGAGCTGGTGATCGTGGAGTCCATGGTCATCAACGCACCCGAGTTCCAGTCGGTGGCCTCCCTGCGGGCGCGCAATTACCTGGGGCAGCTGAGCAAGATTACCCGCGATCTCCAGGACATGGGGATGCGGATGCGGATGGTGCCCGTGCGCACCCTGTTCCAGAAGATGGCGCGGATGGTGCGGGATCTATCCCGGTCCAGCGGGAAGAAGATCCAATTTTCCCAGACCGGCGAAGGCACCGAGATGGATCGCAGCATGGTCGAGCAGCTGGCCGACCCACTCGTCCACATGATCCGCAACGCGGCGGATCATGGCATCGAGCCGGAGAGCGAACGGGTCGTCGCAGGCAAGCTGCCCGAGGGATCGGTGACCCTGTCGGCCTATCACGAGGGCGGCAGTATCGTCATCGAGCTGGTAGACGATGGCCGGGGCCTCCGTCGCGACGTGATCCTGGCCAAGGCCATCAAAAAGGGCCTGGTCAGTGGGGGCGCAGATCTCACGGACTCGGAGGTCTTCGCGCTGATCTTCGCGCCCGGCTTCTCCACCGCCGAGACGGTCACGGAGATCTCCGGCCGGGGTGTGGGCATGGATGTGGTCCGCCGCAACATCGAAGCGATGCGGGGGAGGGTCAGCATCGAGTCCACGCCGGGCGAAGGCACCACGTTCAAGATCGTCTTGCCGCTGACCCTGGCGATCATCGACGGGATGCTGGTGGCCTGTGGTCACGAACGGTACATCATCCCGACCCTTTCCATCGTGGAGTCCTTCCAGCCCAACTCGACCAACCTCGTGACCCATCGTGTTCGTCACGAGTTGATCAACATGCGGGGGCAGATTTTCCCGATGTACCGCATGTCCGGGCTGCTGGATGTCGAGGGCGCCAAGGCCGATCCGACGGAAGCGCTCGTCGTGGTCGTCGAGAGTGCTGGGCGGCGGATGGGGTTACTGGTGGACGATGTGGTCGCCCAGCAGCAGGTGGTGATCAAGAGCATGGGATCGGGCCTCGAGAAGCTCC
The DNA here is from genome assembly GCA_964504165.1 of uncultured Rickettsiales bacterium. Taxonomy (GTDB): domain Bacteria; phylum Myxococcota_A; class UBA796; order UBA9615; family CAYRNR01; genus CAZDDH01. The sequence goes on from CAZDDH010000146.1 coordinate 3,916, forward strand.
GCTTCATCTCGGGCGCGGCCATCCTGTCGGACGGCCATGTGGGATTGATCCTGAACGTGGACGAGGTGAGTGAATTGGTTGACCTCCCCGCGGATGAGTTACCGCGGGTGGGTGATCAAGAGGCCCAGAATAGTGAAGAACAACGTACCGGGGAGCCGGCCTAGGCACCGCGTGTGTCTGATTCGGCAACCAGGTACTTCGGCAGATGGAAGGAAGGAAGCGCATGGAAAATGCGAATGGCGCGGGAGGGAACACGGACCTGAGCGGGGGTAGCTCCGAACTGATCGAACGCCTTGCCGGCAAGTACATGACGTTCAAGCTGTCGAACGAGGAGTACGGCCTGGAGATCCTCAAAGTTCGCGAGATCATCGGGTTGATGGATATCACCCGCGTTCCGCGTACGGCCCCGTTCATCCGCGGCGTGATCAACCTGCGAGGCAAGGTGCACCCCGTCGTCGATCTGCGTCTCAAGTTCGAAATGGACGAGGCGGAGCCCACCGATCAGACGGTGATCATCGTGGTGCAGTTCTCATCCGACGATGCCGATATCACAACGGGAATCATGGTCGATGAGGTGATGGAAGTCCTTGATATCCCTCCCACCCAGATCGAACTGCCGCCATCCTTCGGGGGCGGGTCCGATACCGGGTTCATTCTTGGGGTTGGGAAAGTCGAAGATCGCGTGATCTTCCTGCTGGACATCGGTCGGGTGCTATCCGCGGAACAGAATATGGAGCTCGGGAAAGTTGGCGCCGTGTGAGCGGCCGGGAGGACAAAATGTCAAACGAAACGAACATCGATGGAATGAATCCCCGGGTGTTGGATGCGTTGCCCGTCCCCACCATCGCGGTGGACGGCAAAGCCAAGATCATCTGTTTTAACGCGGCTGCCGAAGAACTGACCGGCCATGAGGCCGCCAAGATGATCGGCAAGAAATCCTGGCATGCGTTCCACAAACGCGCCACGCGGACCGCGCTGGACATGGCGTTGCGGTTCGAAGAGCCCGAGACAGAGGCCGAATTCGAGGTCACACAAAAGGGCACTGGCGACACCAAGGTGGTCGAGTTCAACGCCATCCCGATCATGAGTGACGGCCAAGCTGTCGCGGCCGTGGGATTCCTCTCCGAGCTACCCCCTCCACCCCCCGAACCGGTCGTCGAGGAGGTCGTGGTCGAGAAGGAGGTCGTGGTCGAGAAGGAGGTCGTGGTCGAGAAAGAGGTCATCGTCGAGGTGGCCAGCTCGGCGCGGCCGTTGACGGAAAGCGTCCCGATCCCCATCGTCCAGATGGATCGGGAAAACACCGTCGAGTACGCAAATCCAGCTGCCGCTCGGCTCCTGGGCCAGTCCCCCGAGGCAATGGTGGGCCGCAAGTGTTACGACCTGTTCCGTACCGAACATTGCAACACCGCCGAGTGTGCGTGCACCCAGGCCTTGAGCGCGGGAGAAAGCGTCACCGAGGAGACGTACGCGAGTATCGGGGGCCAGCGGGTACCCATCGAGTACACCGGTGCGGCGGTGAAAGACGAAGCGGGCCAGACGACGGGCATGGTCAAGACCATCGTCGATCTCTCGGAACAGAAGGCGGTCCTCGAGGATGTCATCGCAGTGGCCGAAGAACTCGCCGGCGCCAACCTGACGGCCCAGGCGGAGGGTGTGTACACGGGCGATTTCCTGGAGCTCACCGACCACCTCAACCGCGGCATCAACGTGCAGCACGACACCATGGTCAAGGTGGCCAGCGCGGTGGACGAGATCTCGTCGGCGGCCGGCCAGATTGCCTCTTCCAGTCAATCGGTGGCGGCGGGTGCGACCCAGCAGGCGAGCTCTTTGGAGGAGACGTCATCCTCTTTGGAAGAGATGTCGTCGATGACCCGGCAGAACGCCGACAACACGCAGCAGGCGAGGACCCTGGCCCTGACGGCCCGCGAGGCCGCGGAACGGGGGAACGACGCGATGGTCCGGATGAACGACTCGATGGCCATGATCCGGACATCGGCCGAGGCGACGGCATCCATCATCAAGGACATCAACGAGATCGCGTTCCAGACCAACCTGTTGGCTCTCAATGCGGCGGTCGAAGCCGCCCGCGCCGGCGACGCGGGACGCGGATTTGCGGTGGTGGCGGAGGAGGTACGCAACCTCGCCCTACGGTCCAAGGATGCGGCCCAGCGCACCGAGGAACTCATCGACGAGTCGGTCAAACTGGCGGATCAGGGGGGGAACATCTCCACCGACGTCAACACGACCTTGCGGGAGATCGTCGATGGTGTGGGCAAGGTCAATGACATCGTCGCCGAGATCGCAGCGGCCAGCCAGGAGCAGGCGCGGGGCATCGACCAGATCAACTCCGCGGTGAGCCAGATGGATGGGGTGGTCCAGCAATCGGCGGCAAACGCGGAGGAGTCTTCCAGCGCGTCGGAGCAGCTGTCGAGCCAATCTCAAGAACTGGCGTCCCTGGTGGGGCACTTCCAGCTCAGGCGGCAGCATTCCGATGCCGGCGTTGCTCTTTCCAGCCCGTCCAATTTCTTGCCCAGCCCTTCACCGGCTCTCGCGGCCCCCGAGGCTGCCAAACCTTCGTTCGAATCATCCTTTGACGGGGACATGTCCCCCGAGGAGATGATTCCACTGGAAGATGACCCAGATTTTGCCGATTTCTAGTGGCCACAAACCCCGTTCGGCCCACCCGGTCCGACCTGGTACCAAGACGGTGATGGCTCCGGCCTTGTTCCAGAGGTTCTGCGAGATCGCCCATGCGCGGGCTGGCATCGCCATCCGCCCCGGCAAAGAACATCTGGTCACCGCGCGCGTGAATCGGCGCATACGCGCTCTACAGCTCGGCAGCGATCGTGAGTATCTCGATTTTCTCGAATCCGATGGGAGCGGCGAGGAGCTGGTCCTGTTCCTCGACGCGATCTCCACGAACTACACGAGCTTCATGCGCGAGCCCGATCATTTTGACGTACTCGCCGGGGCGGTGACCAAGCTGAGGAAGCGAGGCCAGGATCGGATCCGGGTCTGGTGCGCGGCGTCATCCACCGGCGAGGAGCCCTACACCATTGCCATGGTTCTGGCCGAAACCCTGGGGCTCGGCTTCGACTGGAAGCTGCTGGCCACGGACATCTCCACCAACGTGCTGGGCACTGCCTGCCGGGGTGAGTATTCCGAAGATAGAATCAGTCCCCTCTCCGAGAAACGACGGGAACGTTTCTTTGAACGTATCAACCCCGAAGACGAATCGCCTGGACAATATCGCGCCATTCAAGAGTTACGCGATAGGATCGTATTCAAGCGGCTCAATCTCTCCACGCCGCCGTTTCCCATGCAGGGTCCTCTCGATTTTGTGTTTTGCCGTAACGTGATGATCTATTTTGACAATGCCGTAAAAAAGAGGCTGTTGGCTGAGGTTGAGCGACTGATGGCTCCAGGGGCAATTTTTGTGTCTGGGCACTCCGAGCCCCTGAGTGGGCTCACTCGGTCATTGCAAATCATTCGCCCATCCGTCTACGTCAAGACAGAGGTCAAGGTATGAAACTGATAGTCGTCGATATCTCGGACCTTCAGGTCACCGATGACCCGGAGGCCTCGCTGGTCACGTATGCCCTGGGTTCGTGCATCGCGGTTATCGTCCACGACCCGGTGAAGAAGGCAGGAGGCATGATCCATTACATGCTTCCGCTCTCATCCACATCCGCGGAAAAGGCAGCGGTCAAGCCCGCGATGTTCGCGGATACCGGTATCCCGTTGCTCTTCAACCAGATGTACGACATGGGGTGCAATAAAAAAGACCTGATTGTAAAGGTCGCGGGGGGGGGGGCCATCAACGATGTCAATGGAACCTTCCGCATCGGCAAACGCAATTACACCGTGCTGCGAAAAATGTTTTGGAAGGCGGGGGTGATGATCGCCGCGCAGGATGTCGGCGGCAGCAAATCCCGAACAGTCAAACTCAGTGTGGATACGGGCCAGGTCATCATCAGCTCGATGGGCGAGAAGGTGGAACTGTGATACCCCGTAAAGTACTACTCGACCGCGTTTCCACTCTTCCGACATTGTCGGTTGTAGCCACCCGGCTGATCGCCCTGTCCAACGACGAGCGGGCGACAGCTTCCCAATACGAGAAGTTGATCCGCCCCGATCCCGCCATGACGGCAAATCTGCTGAAGCTCGCCAACTCGGCGTACTTCGGGATTCCAACGGAGATCAGTTCCGTACACCAGGCGGTGGTCCTGCTGGGCACCAAACGGATCACGGAGATCGCGGTGGGTTATGCATTCCGCCAGCTCGTCCCCGATGAGGTGCCTGGCTACCAGATGGATTCCTCGGGGTACTGGCTCCATTGTATCGCTGTAGCGGTGATGGCCGAGCGCCTGGCGGAAACCATCAAGGGTGGTACCCCCGATCTGACGTTCACCGTCGGCCTGCTACACGATATTGGCAAGCTGGCAGTGGGGACCTTCTTGGAAGACGAGGCCTCCAAGATTCGCGCCAAGATCAGTGATGGGGAGACGGATCTCGTCGCCGCTGAACGTTCGGTGTTGGGCTTCGACCATGCCCGTGTGGGGGCCCTGCTGGCAGACCGCTGGAAGCTCCCGCGGTCCATCAGCGAACCGATCCGGTATCACCATGATCTGGACAATATGAGTGCGGATAACCCCGCCCGGCAGGTGGCCGAGCTCGTCCACCTGGCGGACGCCTTGGCCCACAGCTTGGGATATGGGGCGGATATCGGCGAACTGGCGCGCACCGTCGGCACGGACGTGGTGATGAATTGTGGGATCAGGGTACAACAGCTTGAGTTCGTGGCGATGGACGCGATGCAGTACATCGAGGAGCTGGGAGAGCAGCTAGGTCTCGCCAAAGGAGAAGAATTATGAGTTACAGTGTGTTGATCGTCGACGACTCATCGACCATCCGCAAGATCGTTCGACGCTGTATCGAGATGTCTGGCCTCGATGTGAAAGAGGTATTCGAAGCCGAAAACGGCTTGGAAGCGCTCGAGGTGCTCGATGGCGAGTGGATCGATATCGTTTTTGCCGATCTGAACATGCCCAAAATGAGTGGCATGGAGTTGGTGGAGAAGATGTCCGAAGACGATCTGTTGTTGACCACGCCCGTGGTGATCGTCTCGTCAGAACGAAGTGAAGCCCGGATCGAAGAACTGATGAACCGCGGGATCCGGGCCTATATCAAGAAACCGGCTCGTCCCGAGAAATTCAGGGATGTCATCGAGACGGTGCTCAACATGAAAGAAGGAGGAGACGATGCCTGAGGTCGATGACGGGCAGCTGGAAGAAGTGCTCGCCGATGTACTGGAGGAGGTTTCGTTTGCCTTCAGCGAGCCGGCACCACCGGGCACGCGCTTTCAGGGTGATCTCCTGGTGGCCAAATTGACCTATGGCCCGGAACACAAGGGCCAGATGGTGCACGCCATGACCAAGGAATATGGCGAAGAAATCGCAGCATCCATGTTGTGCCTGGAACCGGATGATCCGTTGTTGGAGCAGCAAGCCTTCGATGCCGTCGGCGAGATCCTCAACATCGTCATCGGGGCATGGATCCCGCATATCTATGGCAGCTCTGACCTGATACCCATCGGTACGCCGGTCGTGCAGACCATGACCCCCGACGAATACGAGGCCGAGTTTGGCAACATGGAGCACCGGATCGTTCTGCTGCTCGATGAGATGCACCGGGTGGACCTGGCGACCACCTTGGGCAAGGCGCCATGATCAAGGTTCTGGTCGTCGATGACTCTGCTGTAGTCCGGCAGATTTTCGAGCACCGGCTGTCCAACGACCCGGACATCGAGGTCGTGGGGACGGCGCCGGACCCGTTTGTCGCTCGCGACATGATCGTCGAGTTGAAGCCGGATGTGTTGACGCTGGACATCGAGATGCCGCGCATGGACGGCATCACCTTCTTGCGCAAGCTGATGAAGCACCACCCCATCCCCGCGGTGGTGGTGTCTTCGCTGACGGGGGAGGGGTCCGAGCTGGCTATGGAAGCCATGGCGGCCGGGGCCGTGGAGGTGCTGACCAAGCCCGGTGCCGCCTACACCGTCGGTGACATGACCATCGCTCTGGCAGAGAAGCTCAAGGCTGCCTCCGTAGCGGATCTGACCAAATTCAAGAGCCAGCGGGAGAGCTCCGGCGCGATCAAACCGCTTGCAGCCCTGGCCGAGACCACCAACCGGGTTCTGGCCATCGGGGCGTCCACCGGGGGCACCGTGGCCCTCGACCGGCTGTTGCGTGCGATGCCGTCGAACACCCCCGGGACCCTCATCACCCAGCACATGCCCGCGCACTTCACCAAATCGTTCGCCGAGCGCCTCAACAGCCACTCGACGATGATGGTCAAGGAAGCACAGGATGGAGATTCGGTGATCAGCGGGACGGCCTTGCTGGCCCCTGGCAACACGCACCTCCTGCTTCGGCGCTCCGGTGCACGGTATTACGTCGAGGTGAAATCGGGCCCGCTGGTGAACCGTCACCGTCCGTCCGTCGATGTGATGTTCCGATCCGTGGCGCGGGCGGCCGGTGCCAATGCAGTGGGGGTCATCCTCACCGGCATGGGCAAGGACGGGGCGCGGTCGCTATTGGAGATGAAAGAAGCCGGTGCGGCGACCATCGGCCAGGACGAGGCATCTTGTGTCGTGTACGGCATGCCACAAGCAGCGTTCGAGATCGGCGCCGTCGAGACCCAGGCATCCATCGACGACATCCCGCGTATAGTCCTGGCACGTTTGAAGAAAAAATAGATGAAACCCCTGTTCAACAACGGGCATTTCTGGTCAAATATCAAGGTTCGGAAGAGTGATTTCCCACTCTCCAGCCGTTGCCTGTGGGGGGCAACCAGCGGGCTCTGATCCACGATGGTGTCGAGCCACGCATAACCGCGAGGGAATGCCCAAGATGGGCAGAACCGTGCGACAAGAAAAAACACTGGTCCTCGGACTAGGGAATCCAATCATCCGCGATGACGGCGTGGCGTTCCACGTCCTCAGCCGGCTGCGGGAAGGTTGGGCTTTGCAGGACCGGGAGGGCATCACCCTGCGCGAGCGGTGTATCGGCGGCCTCGATCTTCTGTTCGAGACGGAGGGATTCGATACATTGCTGCTGGTGGATGCCTACCATGTGCGGGGCGGCGAGCCCGGGACCGTGCGGGTTCTGGAATCCACTCAGATGGGGCCGGCCAAGCTGGACTGGGTCCAGGACCACTGGCTCAACCTCCCCACCGCTCTCGAGTTCGGCCGCCGGCTGGGCTGGAAGATGCCGACCACCGTACACGCCATCGTCGTGGATATCGGCGACGATGGGCTGGTCTTCGGCGAGGAACTGAGTCCCGCGGTCGCGTCGGCCGTCCCCGAGGCCGCACAGGCGGTGGTGGACCTGCTGGCCGAGATTCAACCAACATCTCAACACCATCTCGAATCCTTGGAGGTTACCGAATGACCCACAAGATCGCCGTATTCCTATGCCGCTGCGGTGGCAACATCTCAGGCGTGGTTGATTTCGATGCCATGCAAAAGGAGATGGAGGCTCTGCCCGACGTCGTCACCGTCGTCGACCACAACCTCCTCTGTGCGCCGGACGGCAAGAAGTTCTTTGCCGACGTCATGCAGGAGCATGGGGCCACGCACGCCGTGATGGCCGCATGCTCTCCCAAGGACCACGAGTCGGATTTCAAGCAAGTCCTCGAAGAAATCGGCATCAATCCGTTCATGCAGCAGATGGCCAACATCCGTGAGCAATGCGCCTGGGTCACCAAGGACTCGGAAAAGGCGTCTGCCAAGGCCAACGCGATGATGCGTGCCGCGGTCCATCGCGTGACGCTGCACGAAGCGCTCGTGGAACGGGAGATCGACTGCAACCCGGATGTCCTGGTCATCGGTGGCGGTATCGCCGGTATCTCGGCGGCGCTGACGGCGGCGCAAGCCGACCGCAAGGTGACCTTGGTCGACAAGAGCCACTCCCTCGGCGGTCGTCTTCCCGAGTACGAGGAGGTCGCACCCAACTCGGAGTGCGGCCCATGCCTGGTGGCGCCGGAGCTCACCGATGTGTCCGAGAACGGCAACATCACCATGGTCACGGGGGCTACCGTGGAGTCCGTGGTGGGATTCCATGGCAACTTCACCGCCAAGATCGCCGTCGAAGCGCGGCGGGTGGATCTGGACAACTGCATCGGTTGTGACGAGTGCATGGAGGCCTGCCCGGTGAATGTGCCGGACGAGTTCAACCGTTGCCTCAATGATCGCACGGCCATCTACATTCCGTTCCCAGGAGCGGTACCCAACTGCGCCGTCATCGACCGGGACGCCTGCCTGCGGGACAAGGGAGAAGCGTGCGACGCCTGTGCGACCGCTTGCCCCGTCGAGGCCCTCGTATTTGATCAAGCGGACGAGACGCTGGAGGTCGACGCCGGGTCGGTCATCCTGGCGACCGGGTTCGACGACTTCGACCCCAGCGGGATCGAATCGCTCGGATATGGCCAACTGGATGACGTGTACACGCTGCGTGAGTTCGAGCGGATCTGTAGCGGAACGGGCCCTCATGAGGGCCAGATCGTCAAGAAGAACGGGCAGCCTCCCAAGCGCATCGCCGTGGTCCATTGTGTGGGGCGCAGCGAGCTGGGCTATTGCTCGGGGTTCTGTTGCCAGCCGGCGCTCATGACCGCGCCGCTGTGGCACATGACCGAAGAAAACTGCGACGTGGTGCACCTGCATTCGGACCTGGTCTTGACGACCCGATCAGGCGCATCCCTCAAAGAAAGTGCAACCCATAAGGGAGCCAGCTTCGTCCGGGTCTCCGATCCAGCGGCGACCCGCGTTAGCCAAGATGGCGAACGTTTGAAGTTGAGCTACCAAGCTGGCGAAGGAATCGCCAGCTTGGATGCCGATATGGTGGTGCTGGTGACCGGCGCAACGGGCGCATCCGGGATGGATCAGATCAGCGAATCGTTGTTCCTCACCAGGGACGACAATGGATTCCAAGCCGCCGATCATCCGGTCCTGCGGCCGTCCCAGGCGACCCTCGACGGAGTCTACCTGGCCGGCTGTGTTTCCGGGCCGATGGACCTGACCGAGTCCATTGCTCACGCACAAGCCGCCGCTGGGCTGGCTATCTCCCGGGTGCAACCAGGCAAGAAGATGGTCGTGGAGGTACTTGTCGCACAGACCGATGATGCGACCTGCTCCGGCTGCCTGATCTGCCTGGCCGCTTGCCCCTATCATGCGGTGGCACTCGACGAAGAAACCTCATTAGCTGTGGTCAATGAGGTGCTGTGCAGGGGCTGTGGAACCTGCGTGGCCACATGCCCCAGTGGCGTCGCTGTGGCCCGCCACTTCACCGACACCCAGATCAACGCCGAAATTCAGGAGGTGATTCGTGGCTGAACCCAAGGTTCTCACGTTCCTGTGTAACTGGTGCTCCTACGGGGGCGCTGACCTAGCGGGTGGTATGCACCTGGACGTTCCTGACGGCATCCGTGTCGTGAGGGTGATGTGTTCCGGGCGTGTCGACGCACAGATGATCCTCGAGGGGTTCCGGGCCGGCGCGGACGGTGTGCTCGTCCTCGGGTGCCATCCCGGTGACTGCCACTATAAAACAGGCAACATGTCGGCCCAGAATCGGATGGCCCTGGTGGCCAACCTGCTGGGTCAGTTTGGCATCGCGCCCGGCCGCTTCCGGCTGGACTGGGTCTCTGCCGGTGAGGGAGAGCGTTTCTCCCAGGTGGTCACGGAGATGATAGATACCGTCAGGGAGCTGGGGCCGTTGACACTGCACGCCCAGGAGCACATGGAGGTGGGGACATGACAAAACCCAAAGTAGCATTCTACTGGTGTGCGTCCTGCGGTGGCTGTGAAGAAGCGGTCGTCGATCTCAACGAGGCGGTCCTGGATGTCGTGGCGGCCGTGGACATCTGCTTCTGGCCCGTGGCCCTGGACTTCAAGGTCAGCGACGTGGAGGCGTTGGCGGACGGTGAGATCGCCGTGACGTTCCTCAACGGTGCCATCCGCACTGATGAACAGCACCACATGGCCAAGCTGCTGCGTCAGAAATCGGGGTTGATGATCGCCTTCGGTAGCTGCTCGCACCTCGGCGGCATCCCGGCCCTCGCCAATCTCACGACGCGGGAGGAGATCTTCCGGACGTCGTACCTGCAGTCCCCGACGGTGGACAATCCCGGGGGAACTCTGCCCCAGAAGAGCACGACGATCGATGGGAACGAGTTCACGATTCCCGGATTCTGGTCTCAGGTATACACGCTAGACCAGGTCGTCGATGTGGACTACTACCTGCCCGGCTGTGCTCCCAACCCCGAGCTACTTGCCGCGGCGGTGGGGGCAGTCCTCAAGGGCGAACTCCCCGAGAAGGGTTCGGTCATTGGGCCGGACAAGGCGCTGTGTGACACCTGCTCCAGGCGGGAGACCAAAACCCCGAACAAGAAACTCAGCCGGCTATATCGGCCACACGAGATCATCATCGATCCGGAGATCTGTTTCCTGGATCAGGGCGTGGTCTGCTGCGGCCCGGCTACCCGGAGCGGCTGCGGCGAGAAGTGCATCGACGGTAATATGCCGTGTACCGGTTGTTCCGGGCCTGCGCCTGGCGTGACGGATCAGGGGGCCAAGATGCTCACGGCCCTGGCGACGATGTTTGACGCCGATACACCGGAAGGGGCCAAGGCGATGGCCGACCAGGTCGTGGATCCGGCGGGTACTTTCATGCGCTATTCGGTAGCAGCCTCCGCTCTGGGCAGGCGTGTCGAGGAGGAAAAATCATGAGCCGGACCATCACCATCGATCCCATCACCCGCCTGGAAGGGCACGGCAAAATCGCCATCTTCTTGGACGACGACGGCGACGTCCAGCAGGCGCTGTTCCAGGTACCGGAGTTGCGGGGTTTCGAGGCTTTCGCCGTGGGTCGGCCCGCGGAGGAGATGCCCCAGATCACCTCTCGCATCTGTGGCGTCTGCCCCACGGCGCACCACATGGCCTCGGTCAAGGCGTTGGATGCCCTGTGGGGCGTACAGCCCACCCCGGCTGCCCGCACCATCCGCGACCTGTTCTACAGCCTGTTTTATGTCGAAGATCACACGCTGCATTTCTACTTCCTGGGCGGCCCTGATTTTGTGGTCGGCCCGGGGGCGCCCGCAGCCCAGCGGAATGTGTTGGGGGTCATCGAGACCGTGGGCACGGAGATCGGCCTACAGGTCATCGGCATGCGCAAGCGCATTCGCGATGTCATGGAGTTCATGGGCGGCAAGACCGTCCACCCGGTGCTGGGGCTCCCCGGCGGTGTGGCCAAGGCCTTCCCCGAAGATAAACGCGACGAGGTGCGGCAGCTGGGCAAGGACGCCGTGGCGTTCGCTCAGTTCTCGCTCAAGGTGTTCCACGACGTGGTGCTCGGCAACGAGGACTACGTCAAGGTGATCACCGGGGGCGCCTACGAGCATGCGACCCACTACATGGGGCTCGTGGACGACAACAACAAGGTCAACATGTACGACGGCAACGTCCGCGTCGTCCGCCCGGACGGCAGCGAGCACAGCCGATTCCCCATCCGCGACTATGCCGAGATGATCGGGGAGCACGTCGAGCCGTGGACGTACATCAAGTTCCCGTTCCTGCGGAACCCCGGCTGGAAGGGCTTCGTCGATGGCGCCGAGAGCGGCATCTACCGCGTGGCACCGCTGGCGAGGCTCAACGCCAGTGACGGCATGGCGACGCCGTTGGCGCAGGCCGAATACGAGACTATGTACTCGGTGCTGGGCGGGAGCCCGTCCCATCACACCCTCGCCAACCACTGGGCGAGGCTCATCGAGCTGCTCTACGCGGCCGAGCACGTCGTGGAGTTGGCGGAGGCGCCCGAACTCACTTCCAAGGAAATCCGCAACATGGATCTGGGTGTGCCCAATGTCGGCGTGGGCGTTGTCGAGGCCCCCAGAGGCACGCTGATCCATCACTACGAGAGCGACGAACGGGGCGTCCTGACGGCGTGCAACCTGATCGTCGCCACGGTAGGCAATTCGGCGGCGATGTGTATGTCTATCGAAAAGGCTGCCAAGGCGCTCATCAAGGGAGGCCAGGTGAACGATGGCCTCCTCAACATGGTCGAGATGGCATTCAGAGCGTATGATCCGTGCCTGTCATGCGCGACCCATGCTCTCCCGGGGCAGATGCCGCTCACTGTGGAAATTATCGATCCACAGGGCGACGTCCGGCAGAGGATAGTTAGGAGTTAATTATGGAATTTGACTACAAAGGACTACGTTGCCCGCAGCCCGTATTGAAGCTCACGGTCGCCGCCCGGGGTGTTCCCCCTGGCACGGCGGTGAAGGTGCTTGCGGACTGCCCATCATTCCCCAAGGACCTCCAGAAGTGGTGCATGAAGAACGGCAAGGTGATGGTGTCGTGCATCCCCGGTCCCGGCGGCGGATTTGTCGCTCAGGTCCAGTTCTGATCGATTCGGGCTGACCCCTTGCACGAGGTCGCTATCGCTCAGAATATCTGTGAGGCCGTGCGACCTCATCTCCTGGCCGATCAACGGCTAACCAAGGTCGTGGTTGAATGTGGGCCGCTTTGTGGCGTCGTCCCCGAGGCGCTCGAATTCTGTTTTGGAGTCGTGGCTCGGAATGAGCTGGGGAACCACACACCAGAGCTGGAAATACGCGTCCTGCCGGCGGCGGGCGAATGCCCTGTGTGCGGCCATACCTTCGAGCTGGTCGATGCTCTGTGTTGCTGCCCGAGCTGCGGCCAGCGCCCCGTGACCGCTGTGGGTGGACGGGAACTCCGTGTCAAAGAGATCGAGGTAGACGATGTGTGACCATTGTGGGTGTGATTCCCCGTCTGGACCTGGGAGTGCGCATGGCGATCAGCGGCACAAGACGGTCGCGATCGAGGCCGACGTGCTGGCCCACAACCGATCGCTGGCCGAGGATTTCAGGCAGACGCTGACCGCGGATGGCAAACGGGCGATCAACATCATCGGTAGCCCCGGGTGTGGGAAGACCGAACTCTGCGTCGCCCTGCTGCCCGAACTGATCTCGTCCATTCCCTGCCAGGTCGTCGTGGGGGACCTGGCCACCGACAACGATGCGGTCCGCATCGCGCGTACCGGCGCCGAGGTGTACCAGGTGGAGACCGGCAACGCTTGCCACCTGTCCGTGGCCGACGTGGAGCATGCATTGTCCCACCTGGATTCACCATCCGGCTCGCTCGTCGTCGTCGAGAACGTGGGGAATCTGGTCTGCCCCTCCATGTTCGACTTGGGGGAGTCGATGCGTTTGGTGTGCCTCTCGGTCACCGAGGGGATCGACAAGCCGCTCAAATACCCCGTCTCCTTCCGGGAGGCGAACGTCGCCGTCATCACCAAAATTGATCTGGCTCCTCATGTGGACTTTGATCTGGAGGAGTGCCGGAAGATGATCGAGACCATCCACCCGGGGATCCCTGTCCTCGTGACGTCCGCTCGCACGGGGGATGGTATGTCCGAACTTGCGCAACAGGTGCTCAAGCTGTTTTAACCAGCATGAAGGCTCATCGCCCACCCCCGCGGTGTGGTCCATGACATGAGTTCCGACCCATGGTGTTCCGCCTGGGCGGCAATGGGGATTTCGGGAGGGGCAGGCTGCAATCACGGCCTGTTATTTAGAAAGGGTAACTCGATATGTGTCTTGCTACACCCATGAAGGTCTTGTCGGTGGACGGCGCCACCGGCCGCGTCAACTCCGGCGGCATCGAGCTCGACATCGGCCTGGATCTGGTCGAGGGGGTTCGGGTGGGGGACTATGTCATCGTGCATGCGGGCTACGCCATTTCCCAGCTCTCCGAGGAGGAAGCCAGGGAAACGCTGGACATATTGAGCCGCATCGAGCTGGCAGGAGAACAACCATGAGTAGCTTGCATCAAGAGAGCCAGGGGTTGTTAGCCGAGCTAGCGCGCCACCCGGACCGTCCCATGGCGTTCATGGAAGTCTGTGGTACGCACACCATGGCTGCTGCCCGTTGTGGATTGCATGCGCTGCTGCCCGACCATATTCGGCTCGTCTCGGGCCCGGGGTGCCCGGTCTGTGTCACCCCGGTGGGTTTCATCGACCACGCGCTCGCGCTCGCAGCACTACCCGACGTGACGATCGTGACGTTTGGCGACCTACTCCGGGTTCCAGGCTCCCGTCGATCCGACGACAAGGCCCCACCCAGCTTGCAGCACGCGCGTGCGACAGGGGCCGACGTGAGGATCGTCTATTCGTCCAGCGATGCGCTGAAAATTGCCTCCGACGAGCCCCAACGGCAGATCGTGTTCCTCGGCGTGGGGTTCGAGACGACCGTTCCCACCATCGCCGCCACCGCCAAGAGGGCCCAAGCCGGGGCCATCCCGAACTTCTCGATCCTCGGCGCACACAAGACGATACCCGAGGCGATGCTGGTCCTGGCAACCATGGGCGAACTGGGGCTGAATGGTTTCCTGTGCCCCGGCCATGTCAGCGCCATCATCGGCCCGGAAGCCTATGAACCGCTGGCCTCCGAGCACGGGATTCCCTGTGCTATCGCTGGCTTCGAGCCGGTGGAGATGCTGCGGGGCATCGCCTCACTCCACAACCAGGTTCTGACCGAGTCTCCGGCCGTGGACAACAACTACCCCGCGGTCGTGCGCCCGGGCGGCAACGCCAAGGCACGCCAGGTGATGACGGATGTGTTCGAACCGTGCGACGGCGCCTGGCGAGGTGTGGGCGTGATCCCACACAGTGGCCTGCAGTTCCGGGACGAGTTCCGTGAGTACGATGCGGCGCATCGATTTGATGTGGAGCTCCCCCCACCGGTTGAGCCCGCTGGATGCCGTTGCGGAGATGTATTGCGTGGCCTCATACAGCCACAGGAATGTGAACTGTTCGGCAAGGCGTGCCGCCCGGAGAGCCCCCACGGGGCCTGTATGGTCAGCTCCGAGGGGTCCTGCGCCGCCCGATTCCACTTTGCTCAGGGAGACTGGTAATGATTATCCTGGCACACGGTGCGGGTGGCCGGCAGACCCACCGACTCATCGCGGAACACTTCCAGCCGAAGTTCCAGAATCCGGTCCTGGACGCCATGGAGGACAGCGCTGTCATCGACGGCATGGCGCTGACCACTGATGCCTATGTGGTGACGCCGCGTTTCTTTCCGGGCGGCGATCTGGGGCGGCTAGCCGTCTGCGGTACCGTCAACGATCTGAGCGTTTCTGGCGCACGCCCCTTGGGGCTTGCCGCGGCGTTCATCCTCGAAGAAGGACTGGCGCTCGAAGAACTGGATCGCCTGCTGGACTCGATGAAACAAGCGGCGGCCGAGGCCGGCGTGGAGGTCGTCGCGGGTGACACCAAGGTGGTCCCCCGCGGTTCTTGTGACGGCGTGTTCATCACCACATCGGGGATGGGAATCGTCGATCCCAGCTTCGTCCCGCGCCCCACCAAGGCACAGCCCGGTGACGCGGTGATCGTCAGCGGCACCATCGGGGACCACGGCATGGCGGTGCTCGCCGCCCGGGAGCAGTTCGGCGGTGCGGATGCCATCCGCAGCGACGTGGCCCCTGTTCGTGGATTGGTGGATGCTCTGCGCGGATTTGGAGCCGATGTCCGTTCCTTGCGTGATCCGACCCGCGGGGGCGTGGCCCAGAGCCTGATCGAGATCGCGGGCGCCTCCGGTGTGCGCATCGTCGTCGATGAGCCCAAGCTGCCCATTCTCGACGTCGTCCGCTCCTCATGTGAGGTGCTGGGCCTGGACCCGCTGTACGTGGCGAACGAAGGCAAGCTGCTGTGTGTCGTGTCGGCCGCGCGCGCCCCCGAAGCGCTCGAGTCCCTGCGGGCCCATCCGTTGGGTTCGGGTGCGTCGATCATCGGGCATGTCGAGAGTGGACGGCCGGGGTGCGAGGTCCATACCGTGCTCGGAGGCCGTCGTTCGTTGCGGATGTTCAGCGGGCAGCAGCTGCCGCGGATCTGCTGACCCGGGTTCAGCGACCGTTGGGGCGAGTGCGTGGGGAGGGGAGCGCTCGCGAGGTGCGCCGGCCGTTGTTGGACTCCCTTTGTTGTAACTTGAACCCATCCACGAGAGCCGCCAGCCCCTGAGCCAGTTCCCCAAGCCGTTCAGCTTGCTGGGAGGTGGATTCAGACTGTTCGGCGGTCTTCTGCACGACCACGCTCATGGAGTGCGTCGCAGAGCTGATCTGATCCAGGCCGTGGGTCTGCTCCTTGCTGGCGATGGCGATCTCATCCACGACCTCGGTCACCTTCTGTACCGATTCCCGGATGGACACGAGCTGGGCGTGAACTTCGCCGGTGAGCTTGTTGCCGTGGTCCGCTTCCCTGACCGAGCGTTTGATGAGCTCCTCGGTCTTCCCTGCGGCATCCTTGGAGCGAAGGGCGAGGTTGCGGACCTCGTCGGCGACCACGGCGAATCCCCGCCCCGCATCACCTGCCCGGGCGGCTTCCACGGCCGCGTTGAGCGCCAGCAGGTTGGTCTGGAACGCGATCTCGTTGATGTCGCGGATGATCTGGGCGGTGGCTTCCGAGGCCGAGCGGATGCTCTTCATCGAGTCGAGCATCTGCTCCATCGCCTTGGTTCCGTCGGCGGCCTTGTCCTTGGTCGCGTCGGCCAGCGACTGGGCCTGGCAGGTGTTCGCCTCGTTGTTGTGGGTCATCGCAGCCATCTGCTCGAGGCTGGCCGCCGTCTGTTCCAACGCCGATGCCTGCGTCGTTGCTCCTTCTGCGATCGTGGCGTTGGCCGTGTTGATCTTGTCGCCGACGACGCGGACGTTGTTCACGCCATGGGCCATCCGCGCGATGGCGTTGTGCTGGGCCTTGATGGCTTCGTTGAGGTTGTCGATGATGGCCTTGAAATCCCCATGGAAATCGCCGCTTGCGGGTTTGGACAGGTCCAGGCGAGCGATGCGGTCGGTGACGCGGATGATCTCCTGCATGACCTCCTTGCGCTCGGTGACGTCCACCGCATATTCCAGGGCTCCGACCACTTCGCCCATCACATTCTTCAGGGGCGCCGCGGTGTACTCGACCGTGACGTTCAAGCCGTTGGGGTCGACGACCGTCTCGCCGCTACAGACCTCTCCGGTGTTCATCGCCTGGGCCATCTTGCACGCGCTGGTGTGGCAGTCGGTGGCCCTGAGCAGATCGTGGCACTTGGTGCCCTGGACGGCCAGCGGGTCCTTGCCGAAGAGTTCGGCGCCGGCGGGGTTGATGAAGACGATGTTGAACTCGGGATCGATGGCCATCACCGGTGTGGGGATGCCGTTGAGGTAGACCTCCTTGTCCGCGGCGTCCTCCATCAACTTGTCCATGGCCTGTTCGATGCGGGCGGCCTCGGAGTTATCGACGATCTGGAGCATCGCGCCGTTGACTTCGCCAGCCGAATCGTGCGTGGCAGATGCCACCGTGCGTACCGGGAGCGTCTCTCCGTCGGCCGTGATGGTCTCCTCGAGCTCGGCGACCATTCCGTTGTCCATGGCCTGCTGGGCGCAGCACATGGGCGAATCGCAAAACGGTGTGCTGAGGAGTTCGCCGCATTTTTTGCCCGTGGCAGCTTCTGCGTCCACCTGCAACATGCTCGCGGCGCCCTGGTTGATGGCCACCACGTTCTTATCAACGTCTATTAAAATTGTGGGTATAGGTAGCTCGTCGAACCCGATGTCCTGGTCACCCGAATTGACGGTTGGATTGGCCATGATGGCTCCTTTGGGGGCCTATTTCGCGCTGTTTGCAGGGTGAGATAAATGCCCGAGCGTTGGATGACTCGTCTGCACTCCCCTCATCTCCCCTGTCAGGTGCTTCTTATGAAACAGATCAGACAAGAATTGTACCAGTTTTCGCAAGGTGTTCGCTCCCCCAAAACCTGAAAAAATGAACATCGAGGGTAATAAAACCTGGCCCATAGATTGGGCTAAAGATTCTTGGCTGCAGGCCGATATGCAACAACAGATAAACCCGCCTGCCCAGCGTCAAGTTCATCTCTCCAGTGGCGACAATTACATCTCCCCAATT
>CAZDDH010000147.1:0-21775 GCA_964504165.1 uncultured Rickettsiales bacterium
GGTCGTCAGGTCAGGCGTGAGGGACGGAATTCCGCTCTATGACGGGAGTGTCCAGCGTTTCCATGCAAAACGTGGTGCTAGTGGAAAACCAGTCCGGGGACGGGGGTGCTGTCTACGTGAACGGAGGATCAATAGTTATCTCGGGATCAATCGTCGCCAATAATGTGTCTACCGGAGACGGGGGTGGGCTCAATTGCCTGGGCTGCAGCGCGACACTGGTTCACAACGATGCTTGGGGTAACAGCCCGGACAACTATCATGGCCTGGCCGATCCCACCGGCAGCAACGGCAACCTCTCAGTCGATCCCGAATTCCTGGACACGTCCGACCCCGATCCCCAGCAATGGGATCTACACCTGGCCACCGGCTCACCGCTGATTGGCGTTGGGGATCCCGCGGTCTTCAATCCAGACGGCTCCCAATCGGACATGGGCCTGTATGGGGGCCCCGACGCCGAATACCGGGACCTCGATTGGGACGGATACCATGAGTGGTGGCTACCTGGGGCCTACGACGCGGTCACCTCGCCGGGCATGGACTGCGATGACCGCGATGAGATGGTGTATCCGGGGAGCGGTTGCTGATCCCAATCGCCAAAATTTGTTCAGTGGTCCTACCAATTCCGCCCCATTCTGATACCCTGCCCCGACCCACCCCCCTGGAGGAAACATGGGCAACGGCTACATGGGCAAGGTGCTGAACGTCGATCTCAGCGCGGGCACCGTCGAATACGAAGAACTCCACGATTCCATCTATGAGGAGGTGCTGGGCGGCACCGGGCTGGCGGCCAAGCTGCTGTACGACCGTATCCCCGCCGGGGCCGATCCCCTGGGGCCGGACAACGTGCTGGCCTTCATGCCGGGGCTGCTGACGGGCACCTCGGCCCAGTTCTCAGGGCGCTGGATGGTGGCGGGGCGCTCGCCGCTCACCGGCGGCTGGGGCGACGCCAACTGCGGGGGCAACTTCTCCCCGGCGATCAAGAAGATCGGGGTGGACGGGATCTTCGTGCGGGGCCTGTCCGAGACCCCCGTGGTGCTGCAGGTCATCGACGGCGAGGCCACGCTGGAGCCGGCGGGTGAGCTGTGGGGCATGGACGCCATCGACGCCGAGAAGGCGCTGCTGGAGCGAGTGGGGCTCAAGCAGGCGCGGGCCTGTGTCATCGGCACGGCGGGTGAGAAAGTCTCCCTGATCTCCGGCGTGGTCAACGACGGCGGGCGTATCGCGGCGCGGTCGGGGCTGGGCGCGGTGATGGGCAGCAAGAAGCTCAAGGGCATCGTGCTCAAGGGCAAGGAGAAGGTGGAGGTCGCCCACCGGGACCGGATGAAGGACCTCAACAAGCAGTTCATGGAGTGGTTCAACAAGGGCCAGGGGCAGCAAAAGGTGTTCGCCCCCGGCGTGATGGACTTCCTGGCCACCTTCCAGCGGGTGTCGCCGCTGGCGCTGGCCTACAACGGCGACATGGTCAAGAACACCTTCTTGCGCTACGGCACGATCTGCACCAACACGATGAGCTCGGAGACCGGCGACACGCCGTGCCAGAACTGGAAGGGGGCCGGCTCCGTCGATTTCCCCCTGTCCACCCACTCCAAGAACCTCAACCCCAAGTTCATCGTCCAGTTCGAGACCAAGAAGTACAAGTGCTTCAACTGCCCGCTGGGCTGCGGCGGCCACATCGTCAAGGAGGACGGCGGCCGCTTCCAGGGCGAGCAACACAAGCCGGAATACGAGACCTGCGCCGCCCTGGGCGCGTTGCTGCTCAACAAGGACCTCGAGACGATCTTCGTGCTCAACGACAAGCTCAACCGCGCCGGCATGGACACCATCTCGGCGGGGGCCACGGTGGCCTTCGCCATGGAGTGCTACGAGGCGGATATCCTCAGCAAGGATGACCTGGACGGCATCGACCTGCGCTGGGGTAACGCCGACGCCGTCATCGAGCTCATCGACAAGATGATCGCCCGGGATGGGGTAGGGGACCTGCTGGCGGACGGCGTCAAGGTGGCGGCGGAGAAGATCGGCAAGGGCGCCGAGCAGTACGCCATGCACGCCGGCGGCCAGGAGCTGCCCATGCACGACAGCCGCTACGACCCGGGCTACGGCATCGCCTACCAGTGCGAGCCCACCCCGGGCAAGCACACCAACACCAGCTACTCCCTGGCCGAGATGTTCGGTCTGCACAACATCTTCAGCTCCCTGCCGGCCATGCCGGGGGTCTACGGCGCCAAGAAGCGCAAGCAGCACGACGACACCAAGAACACGCTGCTGGTGGCCGCTTCCAAGTACGTGCAGGCCACCAACGCCTGCGGGATGTGCCTGTTCGGCCTGCAGATGGGCGGCACCCTGCCCGTGCCCGGCATGATCAACGCCGCCACCGGCTGGGACCATGCCCCCGAGCATTACCTGGACGTGGGGGCCCGCATCCAGGCCCTGCGCCAGGCGTTCAACGTCAAGCACGGCGCCCAGCCCAAGGGCTTCAAGCTCCCCGGCCGGGCCTGGGGCGCACCGCCCATGGAAAAGGGCCCGCTCAAGAACGTGAGCATCCCCTCCGAGGAGATCACCGGCCAGTTCTTCGACGGCATGGGCTGGGACCGGGAGACGGGCATCCCCAGCCGGCCGACCCTGGAGCAGCTGGGCCTGGCCACGGTAGCCGATGACCTGGAGGGGGCCGCCGAATGAAGGTCGAGGTCAAGGTGGTGGGCATGTTCGACTTCGACATGGTCACCGAGGCCGAGCAACTCGAGCTCCCCGAGGGTTCCACCGTGGGGGACGCCCTGTCCCACTTCCATGCCGCGGGCGCCATCGACGACGCTGTGTACGCCGCCATCGCGGCCATCGCACCGCCCAACTTCCTGCTGATCAACGACGAGCAGGTGGACCCGGACACGGGGCGCCAGCTGGCGGATGGGGACGTAGTGGCGGTGCTGCAGATGATCTCGGGGGGGTAGGGGGTCAGGGGGACCGGATCAGGATCACCGGGAAGGCCTCCTGGCAGCCGTTTTCTCCGTCGCAGTCGTGGGTGCGGACGTCATCCAGCGTAGACACGAGCGTGCCGTACGGGGTTCGCGGATCGGCGATGACGAAGAGCTGGTTGCCCGCGTCTGGGCTGGATTTGAGCTTGGATACCTCGTGGTTGAGCTGCTTGTGGGGCCATGCGCCTTCCTTACGGAACTGGAGGGGTGCTTCCCCGGGAGCCTGCAGCACGAAGCCGTCGGGGAGAACGGTCAGGACGGGCGGTGTGGTCTGGGTCTGGGTTTCTTGGCGGCCCTTCGTTTTGTTCTCGGGCTGGCCGACAAAAACGACGGGAAGCGCCACGACCGATGAGTAGCGCAACAACGGATTGGACGTGACCGGCATGGCGATGAAGTCGGGCTTGTTCAACCCTACGTCGTAGGCCGTTGCCATCACGTCGTGGACCAGGGACATGGGATTGGACGCGTCGCATTGAAGGAGCCACTGGGTGGGCGACACATTGGGATTCCGGGCGGCAACCGAACGGTTGTTCCGAGCCTTTTTTCTGAGCACGTCCGTCAATTCATGCCACGAGTCTCCCAGGGCGGCGCGGTCTGGGGGGAGGCCACCGGCTCTGTTGATGACGGACTCCCCATTCACGCTGATGGAATCGGTTGTGATCACCACTTCGAGCGCGGGGACGGCCTCCACCAATGAGGTGGATTCGGGTAGCGCGGGGGCCGTGAGCGGTTTCACTGAGATGGAAGGGCCGGAGAGTACAACCGCTTTACCGGTTTCGCGCCAAGGTGAATGTGGGTCCTGGTCCTCGATTTCCTGAACCCAGGTCAGGGCTTTCTTGAATACCGCACGGTGGGCATCCAAGCGCATTTCACGGGTCAACTCGCATTCTTTTAACTGACCCGGCCGTTGCGCTTCTGGGTCGAACAGTGGGCAGACGGGCGCGCCCAAAGGGAGCTCGCCGTCCAGCAAGACCCTGTTCAGCATGTCCAGCCGCGGGTACTGGTAGTAGAGGCTGTAGTTGGCATTGAGGTGTTGCATCGTGGCAACCACCAGCAGACCACGAGCGGCCGTCTCGTCGTTGTCACGGTCGGCCATGGGCTCCAGGGCAGCGAACAGAGCCTGGAAGCGCTCCTCGGTTCGAGTGTGATGGCCGGCCAGCAGTTCGCCCTGTTCGGCCAGGGTGAGCTCAGCAGGGACCTCGATGATCTCGTTGCCGTCCCAGTAGGCTTCGATCGCACTTCGCAGTTCGTCCGACATCTCCAGATCGTCATCGATGCCCTCGAATCCCACCTGGAACAGGGCGCCCTGCCAGTTAGGCCACCAGGGGGTCTCTTGCAGGTCAGCGGCAGCGGCCTGGGCATCCAGCCGTTTGTGGATGGTACGAGCAAGGCCGTTGGAGACTTCCAGCGACGTGGCGTCGGGACCACACCCAGGCAGGAAGACGAACCACAGCAGACTCAGCAGGCCAACCATCCCTCTCATCGCGCACTCCAGGCCGCACATCCTATACCCGAGCGCGCGGTCGGGCACACCCGTGCACGGGCCAGGACCGGCCCGATCCGCTGGAGGCCTTCTTGAACCGGTCACCGGTCAACCAACAAGGAGGGAAAAACATGCACGCAAGAAATCTGTTCCTGGTCCTGCTGGGTCTGCTGGCGATGACCGCGGCGGGCTGCGACGGCAATCCGGACCCTGGCGACGACGACATCACACCTGGCGATGACGACGACGATGACAGCGACGGAGATCCCTGCGCCAAGTACGCCACCTGGGAGCCGTCCACGGACGACGACGACATGGCCGGCGACGACGACGACATGGCGGACGACGACGACGCGGGCGACGACGACACGGGCGACGACGATGACGCGTCCGACGACGACGACGACGCCGGCGACGACGATGACGTGGCCGACGACGACGACAGCACCGGCGCGGACGCCTGCGACGAGATCACGGTGGATCCGACGACCGTGTTCATGTCGGCGGACGACTCCAACTCCCAGGCTGCGCCGGTGCTGGCGCGCCAGTGGATCCAGGAAGGGCGTGCAATCGTCGGCGGAATGCGCCCCTACGAATTCCTCAACTACTACGGGTTCGACTATCCCCCGGCCGCAGCCGGGCACGTGGATATCCACCCCCAGGTCCACCCCAACGAGGACGGCAACTACACGATCCTCGTCGGCGTCGCGGCCCCCTCCTGGGAGGACGTCGGCCGCCGGCCGCGGTCCCTCACGTTCACCATCGACCGCTCCGGTTCCATGAGCGGCCAGCCGCTGCGCAACGTGCGTTCGGCCATGTGCGAGATCGCCGGCAACCTGGAAGCGGGCGATATCGTATCGGTGGTGACGTGGGACCACAACACGGCCGTGCCTCTGCAAAACGAGACCGTCGATGGGCCGTACGACGCCGACCTGATGGCGGTGATCGATGGCCTGGAGTCCGGCGGATCCACGAACCTCGACCAGGGATTGGTCCGTGCCTACGAGCTGGCCGAGGCGGCCTACGATCCGGATCGGCTGAACCGGGTCCTGCTGATGAGCGACGGCGGCGCCAACACCGGTGAGACCAACGAGGAGCTCATCGCGTTGCACTCCGAAGACGCGGAGGACGAGGGCATCTACATGGCGGCGGTCGGGACGGCGACCACGGCCTCCTACTACGACGAGATCCTGATGAATCAGGTCTCGGACGCCGGCAAGGGCGCCTACATCTACCTGGATACGCCCGACGAGGCCGACCGGGTGCTGGGGGACGACGAGCGCTTCCTGACGATCATGGAGGTGGCGGCGCGGGAGGTTCAGCTGTCCATCACGATGCCGCCTGGCTACTCGCTGGAGGTGTTCCACGGCGAAGAGGTGTCCGGCAATCCCGCCGACGTGGAACCCCAGCACCTGTCGCCCAGCGACGCCATGCTCTATCACTTCGTCATCTCCGATTGCGACCCAGCCAACCATGACGGCACCGAGGTGTTCGATTTTGGGGTGACCTGGGTGGATCCGGTGACGCGAGAGTCGCGGGTCGATACCGTATCGATGTCGCTGGACGGGATGCTCGCCGCCGCAGGGCCACAGCTGCTCAAGGCCGATGCCGTGGTGGCGTACGCCCAGGCGCTGGTCGAAGCGCCGACCCTCCCGCTCCACGAAGGCCTCGCCCTGATCGACGACGTGATCGCCCAGGTCGAGGGCGTCCATGCCAACACGAACGATCCGGACATGCTGGAGATCGCGGCGCTGTTGGAGCAGTACAAGGCGGCGCTCTAGCTCTTTTCGAAAACGACTCCTAGAATCCTCCACCATGGAATACCTGATCAATACACAAGCCGGCTCCGGGCCCGTCCGCCACACCCTCGCCGATGGCTATCTGACCGTGGAATGGGAAAAGAGCGGGCGACGGGAGTCCGTCCCACTGGCAGGCGTGACCAAGCTCCAGCTGACGCGCGAATTCCAGGGGATCTTCCGGCTGAAGATCGCGCGCAACCACGGCAAGACCCTATCCATCCCGTCCAGGCATTTCGTGGCCATGGGGCGGTTCGAGGATCGGGGCGACGAGTACGGGGAGCTGGTCCGCCAGCTGCACGCCGGCTGCCACGCTGCCAATCCGGATGTGGTGCTCGTCTCCGGCTCCACGCTGATGTACTGGATGGGATGGCTATTCGTGGCCCTGGGGACCGTGTTGGTCGCTGGGATGGCGTTCGGCTGGATGATTGGCATGGACAATCCGCCTTGGAGGAGCCTGTGGATGCTCCCCATCCTGTACGCGGTGGGGACATCGTTCGTGGTACAGGGCCGGACCAAGCGTCACGAGGCGGACGCTATCCCACCCAAATTCCTGCCCGGGGGCTGAGCCGGCCGCAATCCGAGGCTGTGCCGCCCCCATACGGTGCGGTACCATGGAGCTACACCGAGCGGAGTGGCCCATGACGCAGACCGAAGACAAGCCATCGATCTCGCCGGACCTCGGGATCCTCGCCATGCTCAACGCCTATCCGGAGCTGGAGGATGTCCTGATCGACATCGCTCCGGCGTTCAAGAAGCTGCGCAATCCCGTGTTACGGAGGACCGTGGCGCGGCTCAGCACGTTGCGTCAGGCCGCGGTCATCGCCGGGATCCCCGTGGGTGATCTGATCAACAGGCTGCGCGTCGCCGTGGGACACGAGGAGGCCTGGGAAGGGGACGACGAGGAGGACAAAGAGAGCACGCCCCGGCCCGACTGGATCGACGAGTGCACGGTGTACGAGATCCACGATGCCCGTGAGGAGATCGAGGACGGGGGGCAACCATTGACCAAGGTGATGAGCATCACCTCCGAGCTCGAGAAGAATCAGATGTTGGTGCTGCGCACCCCCTTCAAGCCGGCCCCGATGATCGACAAGCTCACCGAACTCGGCTTCCGTAGCTGGACCGAGCGCAAGAGCGCCGATCACTTCGTGACCTACTTCGCCCGCCGCTGATTCACGAACTTCCGCCAGCCGACATGGCGGGTAGCAGGACATCTCCGAATAGCTCCTGGCAGCTCTGTTCGCCATTGCAGTTGTGCTCGCGCACGGCATCCAACGTGTCCACCAGAGTAGCCATATCGACGGCCGGGTCGACGGTGACAACGATATCGAACAACGCACAATCAGGGACAGCTAGAGCGTGGCGGTTTTCCAGGAACAGACGATCCAGCATCGCCATCCGCGGATATTGGAAATACACACTCCTGGCGCCGGACGCCTGCAGCATCGTCGCCACAGCCAAGAGCCCTCGCGCAGCCGTCTCGTCATCATCTTCGTCCGCCATGATCCGCAGGGAGGTCAGATAGGCGGCGAACCGCTCCTCGTTCTGCTGATGATGCTCCTCCAGCAACTCACCCTGCTCCGCCAGGCTCAGCTCACCAGAGACCACGATGACCTCGTTGCCGTCCCAGTAGGCCTCGATGGCGTCCCGCAGTTCGTCTGACATCTCCAGATCATCGTCGATTCCCTCGAATCCCACCTGGAACAGGGAGGCCTGCCAGCTGGGCCACCACGGGACTCCGTCCGAGGCGGAACGGGCGGCCTGTTCCTCCAGCCGATTGTGCATGGCGCGAGCCAGGGCGGTGGAGACCTCGGAGGAGGTGGCGTTGGAGCTACATCCCATGGAGAACAACAGCAGCAGCAGGGCGACACCGGCGATGCATGGATTCATGGAGCGCTCCAGGCGCCGAATCCTACCCCACTCATCCAGCCGGCAACACCTGATCGAACACCATCTCGAGGGCGAACTTGCGCTTGAACCCCGGGATGCCCCCCTGGCCCGAGCTGACGACGCGGGAGATGTGGGCCAGGCCGCCCGTGCTGCCGAAGAACAGCATCGTGGACAGGGTCTGGATGAACTGGGGATTCTTCACCGGCACGAACTGGAGCTTGGTCGGCTTGCCGGTGGCCGGGTCCCACCAGACGGTGCCGTGGGCCAGCCCCTTGCCCGAGGCCGTCTCCTTGGGGGTGAAGTTGGCCCGCATGCGGGCCCCTTCGGCGACGGACTCGCCGTATTCATAGCTGGCCAGATCGTCGCCGCAGGGCGGGGTGAGCTCGAACGACACGGATCCGTGCTCGCCGTCGTCGTCATCCTTGCCGTGCTTGGATTCCCGCTCCTTGCCCTTTTCGGTGACGTCCTCCCCGTCGTGTTCGGCCATGATGGTCTCGGTGGTGACCTGGCCGTCCGGGCCGGGGATGATCTTGGTGATGGAGCGGAAGGTACTGCGGCTCTCGCCGTTGAGCTTCTCGTAGCTGCCCGCGGTGGATAGCTGGTAGCTCTGCACCACCTCCGGATCGGAGAGGGCATTGAGCCCCTTGTCCAGCGCGTCGAGGACCTCTTCGGGAGGGGTGGCGAAGGCGGCGCCGGGGGCCGCGAACAATACGATCAACAACGGGATGCTCGGGCGCACGGTGGGGTCCTCCTGCTGGGCCGTCTGGGGATTCTACCCCGTAATTACGGAGCGGCCAGGTGATCGTGGAGTGGGAGCCGTCGATCAGTAGGACCACGAGCGCTGGAAGTCGCTGTCGCAGCAGTCGTGGTAGCGGCCCCGGACCGTGAACGGGGCGTAGCGCAGCTCCCCACCGGCGGTGAAGTACACCTCGCCCGTGATGGCGCGTGGCTGGCGCCGGGCTGCGTTGTCCCGATCCTCGCGCAGGGAGTACAGCGCCGGGAGCGGTAGATAGCGGGACAACATGAGAGTGGCCGATTTCCCGGGGTCCAGGGTCTGGGGGTGGAGCTTGCCTCCCACGGCCAGCTTTTCATTCCCCAGGTGCAGGGACCAAGGCATGCGCTCCAGTTGGGCCGGCTCTGGCCCGTCGTTGTGGACCCGCACCTCCACCAGCAGCGTCCAAAGGGCGATGCTACCGTCCCCATCGCCGCCATGGACGTCCGAGGTCAGGGAGACCAGTTCGACACGCAGCTGGGACGAAGCCTCGGTCGGGGGAACGTCCGCGGGATCGGCGAAGGCGTCCCCACTCCAGATCAAGGAGGCGACCAAGACGGCCCAGCACCAGCCCCGGTGGTGATCGTGTTGGTGATTCATGCGCGTTGCCGAGACCCGTGACGCGCGCCGAATGTTCCCGCTGGCCTCCCGCGCGTTTATTGCTGCAAGCAGACGCTGTTGCCGGTGTAGGCGTCCGTGCCGCACAGGAAGATGTCGACGCTGGCGGGGTAGTCCTCGCAGCAGAACAGGGAGTCGTTGACGTTGGGTGGCCAGTTGCCCGCCACACAGCCCGGGCCCCGGTAGGAGACCGTTTGGCTCCAGGACTGTGTGTAGCCGTTGGCCTGATCGTAGTCCTGGGCCGAGATGAACAGCTGCCAGCCGGGACGCTCGAAGTAGCCCTCGCAGGGATCCCAGCTGGGATTACCCTGGAGCGTGCCCTCGCAGTAGACGCCCGCGTTCCATTCGGCGTCAGGCCAGACGCCCCAAATCTCCACCCACACCGCCGAGGCCCAGCCGGAGAGGATGACGTCGAACTGCCAGGTACCCTCGCCACCGTCCGTGCAATCCTCGTCCCAGGTGTAGGGATCGTCGATGTTGCAGTCGATGAACAGCTCGCTGAGGGACAGATCGATCTCGCCGGTATAGTTCTCGTCGTCGTCATCCGCGGCGTCGTCGTCCGGATCCTCCCAGGTGTCGATGCCCACCTGGCATCCACATGCCCATAGCAGTGCGGCCCCCAGCAAGGCCAGGAGAGATGGATTCAAGGTCTTCATGCGCACCCCCTTCGGGTCGTCTCCACCCGGGTCACGGGCAGAGCTCCACGGCTAGCTCGACGCCGTTGTTGTCCTCGTTGCATTCGCGATACAACCCCTCGTCAAACACGCCCTGACCACAGTCCGTGCAGATGAAGATGCCCTGGGCACCCTCCATCTGCGCCGGGTCGAGTTCCAGGGCGAACTCCTCGGTGATCTCCCCGGGGGCGATGCCGAACGGCAGGCTGTCGGTCGCGATGACGGAGTAGCCTCCGCCGGCCTCCATCCGGTAGGCCGAGGCGTTCGCGCCGGCAAAGATGTTCGTCAGCCCCTGATTGCCGACGCGGTAGATGGCGGTGACGGACTGGGGGCAGGTGTCCGTGCACAGCCGGGCCTCGCTGACGAACAGATCGGAGGTGTCCAGCGACTCGGTGAGCCCCTGCTGCCGGAAGGCGTTCCACTCCTGCCAGGGGGGCTCGGGATTGGCCGGGATGGTGCCGTCATCGTTGATATTGGTGATGCTGTAGGCGTGCTGGTTCCACACGCCGCGGGCCGGCCACCAGCTGCGTTCGTCCGCCCCCAGCACGGTGATGCCGTACCACCCGCCCCACCAGATGTTGTTGGAGGCCACCACGATCTCCGCCGAGAAGTCGTGGTCGATGTCGGCCACCACCGGTAGCTCCCACAGGGTGGCCGAGGCGTGGTCGCTGTAGTCGTACAGCTCCAGCCCCGTCGGCCCCTCGAAGACCCAGCAGTCGTTCTCGTCGGCATAGAGCACCTCGGCCACCAGATCCCCGTTGAAATCGAATACGGAGGAGCCGGTGACGTTGCTGGAGTCGTCGGCGGTGCTGCGGTGCCAGTTCACCGTGCCGTCCACCTCGTAGACGGCGTAGTTGTTGCGATCCGCGATGCCGATCTCCGGCAGGCCGTCGCCGTCGAAATCGGCCACGGTGGGCGGTCCGCCGTCCCCCGAACCGTGCAGGCTCCAGTTGTGCAACACATTGCCGTTGGCGCCGTCGAGGACCCACACCATGCCGGAGAACACGGTGATGACCTCCGGGTCGCCGTCGCCGTCAAAATCCCCCACCGCCGGCGCGCCGTCCCGGTTGGACCAGCCCACCTGGGACTGGTACCACAGGGCCGTGCCGTCCGGGCGATAGGCGGCGTTGCCGGCCACCACCTCCTGGATGCCGTCCCCGTTCAGATCAGCGGCGAAGCTCATCGGCTCGAAGGAGTTGGCGCCCCCCCAGCCGTACTGGCCTTCGGCGGTGATGTTGCCGTCCCGGTCCAGGATCAGGCGGCCGACGATGATCTCCACGTCGCCGTCCCCCTCCAGGTCGGCGAGGGCCGGGTGGGCGTAGGTCAGGGCCGGGTTGGTCTGGGGATCGGTGACCCACAGCACGTTCCCGTCCGCCGTTACCCCCATGATGTCACCGGTCTCGTGGATGGCCACGATCTCCGGGCCTGGATGGGCCGGGTGGAAGTCGCCCACCGCCACGCCGGCGCCGCCCACCGTGGCGTACCCCGAGCCCAGCGTCCACAGCTCGGAGCCGTCCTCGCCGCTGACGGCCCGCAGGCGTCCGTCCTGCGTGTAGCCAAAATTGGAGTTGTAGAAGCTGGAGAAGACCACGTCCGGTGTGTCCTCCTCGTCGATGACGCCGTCGCCGGTATCGTCGTCGAGGTTGATCACCGCGGGGGTCATCATCACCTGGTTGTAGTCGGGATCGGTGGATCCGGTGCCGTCCCAGTGCCACTCCACATTGGAGCCGGGGTCGAAGGTGGCGTAGCTCTCGAGGATCGGGCACTCGTCGAGCACCTCCGTCTCCTGCCATTGGTCGTCCAGCCCGCAGTCCCCGTTGTCGTCGTCGTCAGCTGCGTCGTCGTCATCAGAGGGCTGACCCGCCGTGTCGTCGTCGTCCACAGAGGAGTCGTCATCCGGGGGGTAGTTGATGCCGATCTCGCAGCCACACCAGATCAACGCGTGGAAGAGGAACAGGCAAGCCAGATGTTTCATGACTCCTCCGGGCTGACTAAAACTTAGCCACTACCCCTGCCGCTGAAAACGAAGATGCGACCCGGAAAAGAAAACGACATGTGGATTAGCCAAATTGCCCATTTGGCCCCATCGTCTGGAGGGTCTGGCGTGGAGTTGGAGGAGAATCCGCAGGTGGTCCGGGAGCGGCTAGCAGGAACCCACAGGCACGTACTGGATCGTCACCGTGGCTCCACAGTCGAGCCAGGAGTCGGGATCGAACACGACGGCCTGCTGCCCCTCGTCGTAGGACCAGCCGCTGGTGATCGGCACACCGTCCGCCTGGACCTCGATGGTGTGGGGGAGGGCGGGGGCGTTGAGGGCGAAGGACTGGTCGCAGCCCATGGGGACCCAGTCGATATTGGCCAGGTCGTCCACCCAGCCTGCGTCACAGATGGAGGCCGCCACGCCGCCGGTAAAATCGACGGCCTGGGTGTACCGCACCTCGGCGCTGGCGGTGATGCCGTTGCCGCTGCAGCCGGAAGACTGCCCGGTGGCGGAGCCCAGCATGACCAGGTCGGTGAAGGGCTTGAGCCCCCACAGGGTGGTGACGTAGGCGGCGACGCCGTCCGGCGATTCGTCCTCGTCGTTGGTTACGTAGAACACCCGTAGCGCGGCGTCGGGGCGCAGGAAGCCCTCGTTGACGCCGCCGGGATCGGTGAGCGGGCTGGTCAGCGCCTCGGTGCCGTATTGCAGGCCCCGCTCGAAGGAGGAACCGCCGGTGCCCAGGGCGACGGCGTCGGCAAAGGCGCCGGCCAGGCCAGCGGTGTTGGCGTCCATGATCGGCTCGGGGCCCTGCAGGCCTCCGAAATCCGTGGTGACGACCCCGATCTGGTAGTCCAGCTGCTGCTGCTGCAACGCCTGCAGGAAGCCGGAAATCCCATCCGCCAGGTCCTGCTGGGGGTCGTCCATCGAGCAGGAGTTGTCGATGACCCACAGGATATCGACCTTGCCTCCGCCGGTGGGGACGAAGGTCTGGGATTCCTCCTGGGCGTAGTGAGCGCTGCCGTCCTGGACGGCGGTGGCTTCGGGCTCCTCCGTGTCCTCGACGAAGACGTACAGGTAGCCCACGTCCGGTGTGTCGTCCTGTGGGGTGTAGGTCACCGTGACGGTCTGCTCCCCCTGGGGCGCGAGGATGGTGCCCGGGTCGAAGAGCCAGCTGGCAGAAAGCTCGTCGCTGGTGGGGGCGTAGACCACGTCGTACAGCGCCACCTGGTCCTGGCCCACGTTGCGGATGGTGATCTCCCTGGACTGGGGGCAGCCGGCCTCCACGTCGTCGAAGGTGAACTCGGCCGGGTCGAGCTGGATGCTGGAGGTGAGCCCACCGGCCAGCAACGTCACCTGGACGTCCGCCTGCTGTGGATCATTGCTCATCACGTGGAGGGTGGCTGACGCCGCGCCGGAAGTGGCGAAGGTGTAGCTCACGTCCACGGCGGCCACCGCCTCCGGTTCCAGCAACGTGGTGGCCGAGGCATCCACCGCAAACTCCTGCGGGCCCTCGATGGCCAGGCCGTGCACGTCCAGGGTCGCCGTGCCGACGTTCGTGATGACCACCTGGTCCGTCGCCGTGGTGCCCACCGACAACGAGCCAAACTGGAGCTCGAGGGGGTCCACCTGGATCGCCGGGCCGGTGGCACCCTCCGCGTCGCCCACCGTCAGATCGGCGAGGCAGCCGGTCAAACCGGCGAGCAGCAACCACGCGAGCGCCAGCAGCACGTTCGCTGGGCGTTCCATCTATCGGCTCATGATCAGCACGACGATGATCATCGCCGTGTCGGCCACCACCAACCCCGTGAGGAATCCAAGCCGGCGTCTCAGGCCGACCATCTCCACTTTGATAGATGCCAAATCGGTGTCTGGCGCCGGTGTATTCGCAGGTTCAGCGTTCTTCTGGGTCGCTTCAGGAGTCTGTTCATCCGCCATTGCTGGCCCCCTTTCCCGATACCTCTGATCTATCGTGCCACACTAGACGCCATGGTATGATCCATGCCTTGCCGGAAATTTCTCCTATCGCGACGATCACGTCTCTGTTGTTCCTCCTCGGCTGCCCGCCGGCTCCACCGGTGATCACCGGCATCGATGGAGATGGAACGGCGACGGAGATCCGTGACGTGGGCGGGGAAACCGCGGAGATCTTCGATGGGGTCGAAGCGGCGCACCGCTTCCAGCAGACGTGGGTGGTGAAGGGCCTTGGGCTCACCGAAGTGACGGCGGTCACGCTGGCTCCAGATGGGTGGGCCGGCCCCACGTTCACGGCTGCCGACGGACTCGAATTCATTCAAGGAGGCACGAGCATGCAACGGACCCTCCTGTTGCCCGCGACCCTGGTTTCGGGTGCATTCATTCTCACCTTGGCCAGCGGGGGTGCGGAAGCAACGGCGCAGGTCTACATCCTCCAGGGGGAGCCCGGGGAGAGCGCGGACAGCCTGCTCGAGTGCTCCGGCGATGACTGCACGCTCACCGGGTACTCGAACCTCATCGTCGAAGGTGGCGTTTATGCGGCCTCCATGGAGGCCGTCGATCTCCTGACCGACACGGTGACCGTCCGGGAGCACTATCGGTTGCTGGCCGAATGCCCCGAAGGGTATCGGCGTGACTGGGCAGAGGAGGGGATCGTGTTGTGCTACGACGCGGAGGGCAGCGGCGACGAGATGGTGAAGGTCGGCAACTTCTGGATCGATCGCTTCGAGGCATCGATCTGGGAAGATCCCGGATGCACGGGGACGCAATACGGCACCGAAGCCGACAATTACAACGTCGCAGAATTCCCGGATACGGGTATCTGGTCCAGCCCCCTGTACGCCTGCTCGTTGGAGAACGTAAGGCCGTCGGCCTTCGTCACCTGGTACCAGGCCCAGCAGGCCTGTGAGCTGGCCGGCAAGGACATGTGCACCAATGCCCAGTGGCAGGCGGCCGTTTCCGGCACGACGATCGCCGGCTGCAATACCGGCGGGAGCGGCGAAGACGAAGGTTGTAATGGCACCCCGGACCCATGGCCGACCGGCGACACCCAGTGTGGGGGGTGTGAGAGTTCGTGGGGCGCGATGGATCTGGTCGGCAATACCTATGCGTGGGTCACGATGTGGGAGGGACATCCGGGATGGAACGGTGTGCCCAACGTGATGACCTCCGAATACGGCAACGACGGGTACTTCGCCGGTGGCCAAACCTCGGATACCATGCTGCCGCACGCAACAAACGGCAGCTGGAGGCCCCACTCACCGGCCATGATGAACGGCGGCATGGACTACGGCGACGGGTACGGCCCCGCGGCAGCCATTCGCGGTGGCTACTGGGAGAGCAGGAGCCTCGCGGGTGAATTCACCCTCAACGTGTTCAACGGCCCAGGCCATTCGAAGCTGGACGTGGGCGTGCGCTGCTGCCGGCAGTTCTGACCGCGCGTCGTCCTGACGCCCTTCCCCGAAGTTGGTAGTATCTTCGTTCCAACTGGGGAGAATTCTCGATGCAACCGATCAGTTACGCCAACCGGCTTGGTGCGTCCCGCCCCGAGCTGTCCATACCCGAAGACAAGAGGCCGTGGACCGAGGTGGAGGCCCTTTTCGAGGCCGGCCGCTGCCTGTACTGCCACGACGCACCCTGTAGCCAGCGCTGCCCGGCGGGAGTGGATGTCCCCGAGTTCATCCGTAGCATCCGTACCGGATCCTACAAGGCGGCGGCCCGGCTGCTGCTGACGGTGAACCGCCTGGCCGAGACCTGTGGCTGCGTGTGCCCCACCGAGGTGCTGTGCCGCGGTGAATGCGTGCTGCCGCACATCGACGGCCAGCAGCCCATCGCCATCAACCGGCTGCAGCGGTTCGTGGTCCAGTGGGCCCGGGAGCAGCAGATCGACGTGTTCGAACGGCGTGAGCCGACGGGCAAGCGGGTGGCCCTGGTGGGGGCTGGCCCGGCCAGTATCGCCTGCGCCCACGAGCTGGCGCGGCTGGGGCACCGGGCGGTGATCCATGAGGCCCACGAGCTGCCCGGCGGGCTCAACGCCGCAGCGATCGCACCGCACAAGATGCACGCGGACCTGCCCCTGGCCGAGGCAGACTGGTTGCTGCGCATGGGTGTGGAGGTGCAGACCGGCACCGCCGTGGGCCGTGATATCGGTTTCGACGAGCTGGAGCGCGGCCACGACGCCGTGTTCATCGGCACGGGGTTGGGGCCGGATCGGCGATTGTCCGTGCCGGGGGAGAAGGGGACTCCCATCCTGGGGGCCATCGAACTGCTGCGGCAGCTCAAGACCAGCGAGGTGCGGGAGCTACCGTACAAGCGCGTCCTGTGCGTCGGTGGCGGGAACTCGGCCATCGACGTGGTGCGCACGCTGGTGGACCTGGGAGTACCCGAGGTGGCGCTGGTCTACCGCCGCACCGAGGACCAGATGAAGGGCTATGCCCACGAGTGGATGGCCGCCCGCTTCGCTGGCGTGGAGGCCCACTTCCTGACCCAGCCGGTGGAGGTGCTGCTGGACGGCGGCCAGGTGCGGGGCTTGCGCTGCGTCCGGATGAGCCCCGGCGAGCTGGACGAGTCGGGCCGGCCGCGGCCGGTGCCGGTGGAGGGGAGCGAGCACGACTTCCCGGGGGATGCGGTGATCCTGGCGCTGGGCCAGGCCGGACCGGGGGAGGTGCTCGAAGGGATTCCGGCGGGGGTCCGCTTCGATGGCAACCGCATCGCCGTAGCGCCGGAGACAGGAGCCACGGGGCACCCCGGCCTCTACGCCGGGGGCGACTGCGCCAACGGGGGCAAGGAGGTGGTCAACGCCGCCACAGAGGGGCTGCGGGCCGCCCGCGCCATCGACATGTACCTGTCCGGAAAGGGGGAGTGAGATGGCCGATCTATCCGTGACCTTTGCTGGTATCAAATCCCCCAATCCGTTCTGGCTGGCCTCGGCGCCGCCGACCAACAGCGGCCCACAAAATGCCCGCGCCTTCGACATGGGCTGGGGCGGCGTGGTGTGGAAGACCCTGGGCCACGAGACGGACGAGATCGTCAACGTCTCGTCGCGGCTGGGGGGCATCCGCGGGCGCAACGGCCGCATCGTGGGCATCAACAACGTGGAGCTGATCTCGGACCGGCCGCTGGCCGAGAACCTGGCGGAGATGGAGGACCTCAAGAGGCGGTACCCCAACCACGTCATCATCGCGTCGATCATGACGGACCGGAAGGAGCAATGGCAGGAGCTGATCCGCCAGTGCGAGGACGCAGGCGCGGACGGCTTCGAGCTCAACTTCGGCTGCCCTCACGGCATGTGCGAGCGCGGGCTGGGGTCGGCCATCGGGCAGGATCTCAACGCCCTGACGACCATCACCGGGTGGGCCAAGGAGGCGGCGACCAAGCCGGTGCTGGTCAAGCTGACCCCCAACATCTCCGACATCCTGGTGCCCGGGCGGGCGGCCGTGGAGGCGGGGGCGGACGGGCTGGCGCTGATCAACACCATCAAGAGCATCACCAGCGTGGACCTGGACCGCTACTGCCCCAACCCGGTGGTGGACGGCAAATCCAGCAACGGCGGTTACGCCGGCACGTCGGTGAAGCCGGTGGCCCTGTTCATGGTCGCGGCCCTGGCGAGGGATCCGGCGGTGAACGTACCCATCTCGGGGATCGGCGGAGCCTCCAACTGGCGGGACTGTGCCGAGTTCTTGATGCTGGGAGCGACGTCGGTACAGGTGTGTACGGCGGCCATGCTCGAGGGCTACCGAGTCGTGCGGGACATGGCCGACGGGCTGTCGGATTGGATGGACGACAAGGGTTTCAAGACCGTCGATGAGCTGATCGGCCGGGCCGTGGGGAACTTCGTCGAGTGGAACGACCTCAACCTCAACTACAAGGTCGTGGCCAGCGTCGATAGGGAGAAGTGCATCGGCTGCCAGGTCTGCTTCCCCGCCTGCCGCGACGGGGGGCACCACGCCATCCGGATCCCAGAACGTGACGACAGCAAGCTCGTGCGCCTGGACGGCATCACCCACCGCATCCCTTCCGTGGATGAAGATGCCTGCGTCGGCTGCAACCTGTGTTCGTTGGTCTGCCCCGTGCCTGGGTGCGTGACCATGAAGCAGATCGACCAGGGATTGCCCTCGGAGTCCTGGGGCCAGCGGATGGGGTAGGGTTTTCTTCCATCATCTTCGTGGGGGGGGGGCGGGCGCGGCCCCCCGGGGCCCGGGGGGGGGGGGTGGTTTCCTCGGGGGTGCGGGGGGGCCCCCCCCCCCCCCCCCCCCACGCCTTCTTGCACGCTCCAGCGTGCCATCGAATAGGAACCAAGGATGTCCAGATCACGGTACCAGTTCATCGAAACAGACCGTCCACATTTCCTCACATGCACCGTGGTCGACTGGACGTCTGTCTTTACGCGTCCGTCCATGGCAGAGATCGTTCTGAACTCGTGGGAATACCTCATCAAACAAGAGCGTATCCGGCTGCATGGATACGTCATCATGGAGAACCATGTTCACTGGATTGCGTCGTCGGAGGACATCGCAAAACAGGTAGCGACATTCAAATCCTTCACCGGAAAACAAGGGCTCCAGGTCATGAGGGAAGAAGGTGAAGAGAGGATGCTCAGAAGACTACGGCGTGAACGTTCGGAACGCGATGGCGGTTGGAAGCATCAACTCTGGCAAGAAGACAGTCATCCCGAGGCCATCATCTCCGAGGCGATGATGATCCAGAAGCTGGAGTACATTCATAACAATCCGGTCGAACGGGGGTATGTGGATGATCCGGTCCATTGGAGGTATTCCAGTGCGCGGGACTACAAGGGGCTGGTGGGGCTGTTGCCTGTGGACAGGGACTGGTGAATGGCGGGTTGAAGAGGGACGCTAGAGCGTCCAGGAATACGTCGCGCGGCGGGAGCCGCGCGCCGAGGAAATCGAGGAAAGGGGAGGGAGGCATCTCCCCCCCAACTTCGTGCAGCGGCGCCAGCCTCGGCCCGCCGTCTTGCACGCTCCAGCGTGCTCTCCATCACGCGCGTAAAGCATCCGCCAGCTTGCGGTTCTCCTTGGCCATCTTCTTCAGCTTCTTGTCGACACCGACCAGGACATTCTTGGCGATGGCGGCGGCGGCATCGTAGAAGCGGGCGGCGGTTTCCTCGTATTGGATCATCGTCGCGGCGGGGTCGGCGGATAGTTCCCGCGGTGGCAGGTACTCATCCCGCTCCATCCCATCGATAGCCTGTAGCACCACCTCATTGAGCCGCTCGCGCCGCAAGCGCTGTAGCTCCTTGCCGCGCTTTTCATGTTTCTTGGCACAGCCGGCCATGGCCGCTGCCGGCTCCGCGTCGCCGGCCAGCCCGGCCAGCTCCACACCCGTCTCCTCCAATGCCTGGGCAAATCCCAGCAATGTTCCGAACGAGTTCAACTCGGGGAATGTGGCCATGTTCAAACCCACCGCGTGATGACGACCTTACGCTCGGTGACGAAATTCAGCCCGTCTTTGCCCTGTCCGTGCAGGTCGCCAAAAAACGACTCCTTGTAGCCCCCGAACGGGAAGAACGCCATGGGCGCCGCCACGCCGATGTTGATGCCGATGTTGCCGCCGTCCACGCGATACTTGTATTCACGTGCCGCACCACCACTGGTGGTGTAGATCGATGACGCATTGCCGTACCGGCTGCTGTTGGCCAGCTCGATGGCTTCATCCAGATCCGCCACCCGCACCACCGAGGCCACGGGCCCGAAGATCTCCTCACGCACCAGGCTCATCTCAGGCGTGACGTCGTCGAACACCGTCGGCCCCACGAAGAACCCGTTCTCGTATCCGTCCACGGTGACACCCCGGCCGTCCAGCAACGGGCGCGCCCCCTCGGCCACGCCGTCACCGATCATCTGGACCACACGGTCGTAGTGCTTCTGGGCGGCGATGGGCCCCATCTGCACCGTCTCGTCCAGGCCGTAGCCCAGCTTCAGCCTGCCGGCCTGCTCGACGAACCGCTCCAGCACCTCGTCCGCCGTACCGCCCACCAGCACCAGCACGGCGCCGGCCAGGCAGCGCTGGCCACTGTTGCCGTAGAAGCTGCTGATCAGGTTGGGGATGGCCGCGTCCAAGTTGGCGTCCGGCATCACGGTGAGGAAGTTCTTGGCCCCACCCTGGCACTGGACCCGCTTGCCGTTCTTGGCCGCCGTCTCGTAGATGTACCG
Organism: uncultured Rickettsiales bacterium; assembly: GCA_964504165.1. GTDB lineage: Bacteria > Myxococcota_A > UBA796 > UBA9615 > CAYRNR01 > CAZDDH01. Next base: position 20,331 of record CAZDDH010000147.1, read on the forward strand.
CGCGATGGGGGTGGACCCCACGAACGATATCCCCTGCACCTTGGGGTTCACCAGCAGGGCGTCCACCGCCTCCTTGTCGCCGTTGACCATGTTGATCACACCATCGGGGAAGCCCGCCTCCTCGATGAGCTCGAACAGCAGCTGCTGGGTCACCGGCACCTGCTCGGAGGGCTTGACCACGAACGTGTTGCCGCAGGCCACCGCCGTCGGCCAGAACCAAAACGGCACCATGGCGGGGAAGTTGAACGGCGCCACCGCCGCGAACACCCCCAACGGCTGGCGGATGGCCTCCTCGTCGATGCCCGTGGCCGCGCCGTCTTCCAGTGTCTCGCCCATCATCAACGACGGGATACCGCAGGCGAACTCCACGTTGTCGATGGTGCGCCGCACCGATCCCCGCGCCTCGTCGATGACCTTGCCGTGCTCCTGCACGAGCGCCCGGGCGATCTTCTCGTAGTTGTCCTCCAGCAGCACCTTGAGCCGAAACAGGGGCTGGACGCGGATGTTGGGCGGGGTCTCCCGCCACTCCTCGTAGGCCTCGCCCGCCGCCTCGACGGCCTCGTCCACCTCGTCCGCTGTCGCCAGCGGCACCGAAGCCAGCACCTCGCGGGTGGCCGGATTGACCACATCCTGTGCTCGCTCCGAGTCCGAATCGACGAACTCCCCGTCCACGTAGTTCTTCACCCGGCCGTGGTCCCGGATTACCTCATCCAGCAGATGGTCACTCATCGTCCTATCCCTTCAGATACGGGCCATGGCCCGCCCTAACTTTTGCAGTCCTTCATCGATCTCGGATTCCTCGATCAGCATGGGCGGCGACAGCCGGATGACGTTGCCGTACAGCCCCCCCTTGCCCAGCAGCAGCCCCTCCTTGCGGGCCTCCTCCATCAGCGCCGCGGTCGCCGCGGCCGCAGGCTTGCGGGTCCCCCGGTCCTCCACCAGCTCCAGCGCCTGCATCATGCCCATGCCGCGCACCTCGCCGATGACGTCATATTGTTCGGCCAGCTCGTCCAGCCCGGCGCGGATGCGCCCGCCAAGCACCTCGCTGCGCTGCACCACCCCCTCGGCCTCGATGGTCTCGATGGTGGCCAGGGCGGCCACCGCGCTCACCGGGTTCCCGCCAAAGGTGGAGATGCTCAACCCGTCGAGGGAAGCCGCCACCTCCGGCCGCGCCACGGTGGCCCCGATGGGGATGCCGTTGGCCATGCCCTTGGCGAAGGTCGTCACCTCCGGCAGCACCTCCCAGTGCTCGATGCCGTTCATCACGCCGCCAGACCGCCCGAAGCCGGTCTGCACCTCGTCGCAGATGAAGATCCCGCCGAAGCGCCGCACGATGTCCACCGCCACCTCGAAGTACCCCGGCGGCGGCACGATGAAGCCGCCCACCCCCAGGATCGGCTCGGCGATGAAGGCCGCGATCTTGCCGCAGGTCTCGGTCATGATCA
>CAZDDH010000148.1:0-21767 GCA_964504165.1 uncultured Rickettsiales bacterium
GGTGCGGCGGGCGATGGCGATCCAGCTGATCATCGGCAAGGAGTTCGGCCTGGCCAAGAGCGAGAACCCCAACCAGGGGTCCTTCATCCTCGACGAGCTCACCGACCTGGTGGAGGAGGCCGTCCTCCAGGAGTTCGACCGCATGAGCGAGCGGGGGGGTGTCCTGGGGGCGATGGAGCTGCAGTACCAGCGCTCCAAGATCCAGGAAGAGTCCATGTACTACGAGTACCTCAAGCACAGCGGGCAGTACCCACTGGTGGGCATCAACACCTTCCTCAACCCCAAGGCCGAACAGGGGGAATCGCTGGTCAAGACCACGGAGCTCACCCGCTGTTCCCCCGAGGGCAAGCATGCCCAGATCGACAACCTGCGGGCCTTCCAGGCCACCCACAGCGACGAGACGGGCCCGGCCCTGGAGCGGCTCAAGCAGGTCGTGCTGGACGGCGGCAACATCTTCGCGGAGATGATGTCCACGGTGCGGGTGGCGAGCCTGGGGCAAATCGGCAGCGCGCTATACGAGGTGGGCGGCCGTTACCGTCGCTCCATGTGATCCATGTTGTTCATCATCCTGGGTAGCAAGATCGTTCACAAGCCGGTCAAGAACGGGTGGCGAGGCCGGCTCAACTGCCCCCAGTGCCGCGAACCCAGGTTGTTCGTGGAGATGCAGCCCGTGACGTACTTCACGCTGTACTGGCTTCCCATCTTCCCCACCTCCCGTGGCGAGCACTACATCGAGTGCAAGCAGTGCGGGGGCAAGTTCAACCGCCCCGACGAGTTGAGTTCGCTGCCCCGCTCCTGACCTGCCCACACCGTCACTGAACGATCATTCATTTTTTTCTGGTTTCCTCCGCTGCGATGCTTGACACTAGGGGTAGACACTGGTTATGAATGACCATTCATTCATTTCCATCAACAGGAGGATCCATGGGCATCCAGATCAACCGAGTGGCGGTACTGGGAGCCGGGGTGATGGGCCAGGGGATCGCCGCGCATCTAGCTAACGCGGGTATCCCGTCCTACCTCTTCGATATAGCTCCCAACGAGCTGTCCGGAGCGGAGGAGAAGAAAGGCCTGACCCTGGAAGACCGGGCGGTGAAGAACCGCTTCGCGGACGCGGGCATGAAGACCATGCTCAAGTCCAAGCCGGCACTACTCTACCGAAAGGCCTTCGCCAAGCTCGTCACGCCGTGCAACTACACGGACGACGTCGACAAGCTCGGCGAGTGCGACATGATCATCGAGGTCGTGCTGGAACGACTGGACGTGAAGCAAAAGGTCTTCGCGATGGTCGACGAGAAGCGCAAGCCGGGCTGCATCGTCACGTCCAACACGTCGGGGCTTTCCGTCGCCGACATGGCCGCCGGCCGCTCGGAAGATTTCCGCAAGAACTTCATGGTGACCCATTTCTTCAACCCGGTGCGTTACCTGCGCCTGCTGGAGATGGTGCCCGGCGAAGAGACGGACCTGGAGATCTACAACGCCGTCGCCGAGTGGGGCGAGACCGTGCTGGGCAAGGGCATCGTGCACGGCAAGGACACCCCCAACTTCGTCGCCAACCGCATCGGTGTGTTCGGCATCATGTCCGTGTTCCACTGGATGAAGGAGTTCGGCATCAACGTCAGCCAGGCCGACAAGGTCTTTGGCCCGGCGATGGGCCGTCCCAAATCCGCCATCTTCCGCACCGCGGACATGGTGGGCAACGACACGCTGGCGCACGTCATCGAGACGGTCTACGACGGCTGCCCGGATGACCCCTGGCGCGAGCGCTTTGTCGTTCCGGACTTCATGAAGAACATGATCGCCGCGGGCAATCTGGGCTCCAAGACCGGCGCAGGCTTCTACAAGAAGACCAAGATCGACGGCAAGAAGGCCATCCTGGCCCTCAACCTGGACAGCGGCGAGTACGAGGCCCAGCCCAAGCCCCGCATGGACAGCATCGGCGCAGCCTTCGATCAGGACGACGTGGCCGGCAAGGTCAAGACGATGACCTGGTACAAGGACGATGGCGGCCAGCTGGCGTGGAAGGTCAGCGCCGAGAGCTGCCTGTACGCTGCGCACCTGCTGGGCGAGATCGCCGACGACATCGTCAACATCGATCGCGGCATGCGCTGGGGATTCGCCTTCGACGGAGGCCCCTTCGAGTCCTGGGACGCCATGGGCGTCGCCAAATCCGTCGAGCGTATGAAGGAAGAGGGGATGGAGATCCCCGCCGTCGTGGAGACCATGCTCGCCAAGAGCGAGGGCTCCTGGTACGCCAAGCGCAACGGCGTCCAGCACTACTGGTGCGTGGTCAAGGAGGACTACCTCCCGGTGCCCATCGCCGAGCGCCTGATCTTCCTGCCCTCCATCAAGGAGCGCGAGACGCTGGTCAAGAAGAACATGGGCGCCTCGATCTACGACATGGGCGATGGCGTCGCCCTGCTCGAGTTCCACACCAAGATGAACTCCATCGACGCGGACATCGCCGAGATGATCACCGAGCTCACCACCATGGTGAACAACGGTGACTTCGTGGGCGCCGTGGTGGGCAACGAGGCCACCAATTTCTCCGTCGGTGCCAACATCGGCATGGTGATGATGGCGGCGATGATGCGCCAGTGGGACCAGCTCGGCGAGGCGGTCTCTGGGCTCCAGAACGCCAACATGGGCATGAAGTACTGCAAGGGGCCCATCGTCGCGGCGCCGCGGGGCATGGTCCTCGGTGGCGGCCTCGAAGTGATGATGCACGGGACCAAGGTCCGCGCTTGCGGCGAGACCTACCTGGGGCTCGTGGAAGTTGGCGTGGGTGTCATCCCCGCCGGCGGTGGCTGCAAGGAGCTGATGCTCCGGCGCTACAACTCCATCCCCTACGGTGTGAATGTGGACCTGTTCCCGTTCATGCAGGACGTCTTCATGAGCATCGGGACGGCCAAGGTGGCCACCAGCGCCGAGGAGGGCCGCGAGCTGGGCTACCTGCGCGACACCGACGCCGTCACCATCAACCCCGATGCGGTCCTGGCCGACGCCAAGGACGACGTGCTGGGGCTGGTCAAGATGGGATACAAGCCACCGCTACCTGCCACCTGCAAGGTGCCCGGCAGCAACGGCATGGGCGCCCTCAACATCGGTATCCACACGATGAAGGAGGGGCATTACATCAGCGAGCACGACCAGCTCATCGGCAAGAAGCTGGCCCACATCCTGTGCGGCGGCGACGTGCCCACCGGCACCGAGCTCACCGAACAGCAGCTGCTGGACCTGGAGCGCGAAGCGTTCATCAGTCTGTGCGGCGAACAGAAAACCATCGCCCGCATCCAGCACATGCTGGAAAAGGGCAAGCCCCTGCGGAACTAGGAAAGGAGTCCACCGATGACCAAGCGAGTCGTCGTCACTCACGCCCACCGAACCGCGGTGGGCAAGGCCGTCAAGGGTACCTTGCGGCATACCCGTCCGGACGATCTGCTGGGGCTCCTGATGAAGGAGTTCCTGGCTCGGATCCCCGAACTCGACCCCAAAACCATCGATGACATCATCATCGGCTGCGCCATGCCGGAAGCGGAACAGGGGCTCAACATCGCCCGCAACGCCGCCCTCCGCGCCGGTGTGCCGGTGGAGGTGCCGGCGATGACCATGAACCGGTTCTGCAGCTCCGGCGTGCAGACCCTGGCCACCGGCGCCGCCAACATCAAGGCGGGGTGGGCCGACATCGTCCTCACAGGCGGCGTCGAGTCCATGTCGATGGTCCCCCTGGGCGGGCAGAAGCCTTCCCCCAACCCCTACCTCTCCGAGACCTTCCCGTCGGCCTACGAGTCGATGGGGATCACGTCGGAGAACGTGTCCGCGCGTTACGACGTCAGCCGCGAGGATCAGGATGCGTTTGGTCTGGAGTCCAACAACAAGGCGCTGGCGGCCATCGCCAACGGCACCTTCACGGACGAGATCATCCCCATCACCACCAAGCTCGACGGCAAGGAGATCGTCTTCGACACGGACGATGGCCCGCGGCAGAGCTCGATGGAGGTCCTGGGCAAGCTGCGGCCGGTCTTCCGTATGAACGGCGCGTCCACGGCGGGTAACTCGTCCCAGACTTCGGACGGTGCGGCCCTCCAACTGATCATGAGCGCCGAGAAGGCGGAAGAGCTGGGATTGGAGCCGTTGGGCGAGATCGTCGCCTATCAGGTGGGCGGTTGCCACCCCGACGAGATGGGCATCGGCCCGTCGGTGGCCATCCCGATGGCCCTCAAGGCTGCGGGGCTGACCATCGAGGATATCGGGCTGTACGAGCTCAACGAGGCCTTCGCCAGCCAGGCGTTGTACTGCGTCCGTGAGCTGGGTATCGACCCGGCGAAGGTCAACGTCAATGGTGGCGCCATCGCACTGGGGCATCCGCTGGGGTGCACGGGTGCCAAGCTCACCGCGAGCCTGCTGCACGAGATGAAACGGCGCGAGGTCGATTACGGCATCGTGTCGATGTGCATCGGTGGTGGCATGGGCGCGGCGGCTATCTTCAAGCGCTGCTGACCAGCCGGACAATCGGTCGAGGGGCTCCGCACTCAGGTGCGGGGCCCCTTTTTTATTGGGTCAGAAGCTCAGGTGTTTGAGCAGGTGCATGTTGAGGACGTTGTCCTCGAAGCCCTTGATGGCGGGGGAGAGCAGGGAGCGGGAGGTGTCCTGGTACAGCGGCACGATGGGAGCCAGCTCCAGCAGCCGCTTCTCCGCCGAGTTGAGTAGCCGGTTGTGGGACGCCGGGTCGATGGTCAGCTGGGCCTCGTTGAAGAAATCGTCGAACACCGAATCCCGGTGATGGGCCGGGTTCAAGGGGCTGGACCCCAGGAAGATCTCCATGAAGTTGCTGGGATCCGGATAGTCGGCGGCCCAGGCGAAGCGCGCCACCTGGAAGTTACCCTCGTGCATGGCGCTGGAGTGGATCCGCCACTCCCGGACGTAGACGTTCACCTCGATCCCTAGTTCATCGCGCCACGTCTTTGCCACCGCTTCCATGGCTTTCACGTTGGCATCCTGGGTATCCGAGGCGATCTCCACGGGGGGGAATCCTTTGCCGCCGGGATACCCCGCGTCGGCCAGGAGCTTGCGGGCGAGTTCGTAGTCCGTTTGCAGACCCTGGGCCGGTGTGTACCCACCCAGCCCCTTGGGAACCAGATGATCGATGGCTACTCGCTGGCCGGGAGCGGCGGCAGCTTCCCGGTCCACCGCGTGGGCCAGCGCCTGCCGGATATCGAGCTGGTCGAAGGGCGGTGCTTCCGTATTGATGACCAGATAGCCGGTGGTGAGGCTCTCAAAGGAGCGATATCCCGGGTCGGATCCGACCTTCACCCATTCGTCCGCATTGACCGCCTGCGTGGCAGGGCCGGTCCAGTGCAATCCGCCAGACTTGTAGCTCTCCAAGATGCCTTCGCCAGGGGGGGCCGTGAGCGCGCGCACGCGGCCCAGTTGCACGTTGTTTGTGTCCCAGTAACGGGGGTTTTTCTTGAGATCGACCCACTTGCCAATTTGCCAGTCGTCGAGCTTGTACGGCCCGTTGACCACGATATTCTCCGGATCGGTCCAAGCCCAGCCGTGTTTCTTGAGGCAGTCCGGGTTGATGGGCAGCATGACGGCGTCGGCCGTCAAAGAAAGGAAGTAGGGGATGGGGGCGTCGAGTTCGACGACCAGCGTGTAGTTGTCGATTGCCTTGGCGCCGAACGTGGAGGCATCGGTGGTGGCACCCTGATGGAGCTGGCGAGCGCCTCGGATGGGGTACAGCAGGGTCGCGAAGCCGGCCTGGGTGTCCGGATTGAGGACCCTGTTCCAGGCCTTGACGAAGTGGCTGGCGGTCACGGGGCTGCCGTCGGACCAGCGCGCATCTTGACGTAGATGGAACGTATAGGTCAGCTGGTCGTCACTCACCGACCAGGATTTGGCCACACCGGGGAGGAGTGTCTTGGCGGCCGCATCCCATACCGTCAGTCCTTCGAACAGATTAAGGGCCAGGAACGCCCCGTAGGAGTCGGTCAATAGCCCCGGATCGATCGTTCGGGGCTCGGGACCGTTGTAATAGACGAACTCCGTTTGCTGAGCTTCGGATACGGTATTGGAGGAACTCCCCGAGCCTCCACAGCTCCAGGCGCACAGGCAAAAAATTACGGTGCAGCAACAGTAGAACAGCCTCATCACGACCTCCCAATGCAAGCATAGATCGGCGCAGGAAGGTGGTCAAACCGTACGATCAATAAAAAACAAGTAATTCTAAACAGATAGGAGGCTAGTAGACGTTGTTGTCGGTGACCATTTCGCAGCGTTCACTTTTGGTGGCTTCGTACATCGCGTAGTTGTTGTCCGTGTCGATGTCGCACTGGCCGCGGGCGAGGAAATCGTCGTCCACCGGGGTTTCGATCATGTACTGGGCGCGCACGTGCCCGTCCGCGATCCAACCCAGAGCGGCAAACGGGTGGTTGTCCGACTCGGTCACGCCGAAGGGGACCGGCGTACGGCCCGGCATCGAAGACGGAGTGAGCGGTGTGGCTGTGAACACGTCCCATTCGGCGTGATAGGCGAACTCGATGCGTTCGATGGCCCCCAGATTGGAGGGGATCTCGGCCCGTTTGGATCGGAGCACCATCTGCCTGTAGTTCGGGATGGCAATGCTAGCGAGGACGCCGATGACGGCCACGACGATCATCAACTCGACGAGTGTGAATCCTACGCGGTCATTTTTGTTCACGATGTGACGTCGCATGTTAATGCTCCCCGCAAATTGTAGCTGCAAATTGCGTGCCAGCAACAAAAGCCAGAAAAACCCAAAAAACTATGCATATTTGGGCAATCTTTCCCACCTACGTGACACTTTACAGCCCAGAGTGACGCGCTGTGTCAAGGATGGCGTGCTCAGAAGTGATCGCGTTGACAGCTCCAGGTTCCCCTCCCGGCCCCCCCCAGTTTCTTGTGGCAGTCCGGAAAACTCGATACCCTGATCCAGCGTTTCGGAAGATCACGGCCTCAACGAAGAGGGCTGGGGAAACCAACATGAATCGACTTCGTCGCTACCTGAACACCGCTGTATTGCTCTTGCTCGTCGTGGCCTGCTCCGGCCAGGCATCGGCCCAGGTGGATTCACCTCGCGGCTGGTACATGGATATCCAGCGCTTCCATCCAAGCTCGGATACGTTGGGTGGCTTCCAGCTCGAATCTGCCCGTACGCTCGAGCTGTGGAATCCAGCTTTCGCGTTGCATTTTAACTATGCGAACCGGGCACTGGTGACCTTCGATCGCACGGATACCAGCCGCGAATTCGAGGGCGCCCTCGTGGGGCACCTGTTTGCCATGGATCTGCAGGCTGCCCTCGGTCTGGGATTCGCCGACGTCTCCGTCAACATCCCCATCACCCTGGACATGGCCAACAACGCGGGGGACGTGGCCGGCTATCCGAACTACGATCACTTCTCCGGTGCCGGAGATATCCGGTTTGCCGTCAAGGGACGGTTCCTCGACCCGGAAAAGGGCCTGGTGGGTGTTGGCCTGATCCTGCCACTCACGCTGCCCTCCGGTAACGCCCACAACTTCAACGGCACCTATGGCGCGACCTTCGCGCCCCAGGTCCTGGTGGAGACCCGCCCCGGCAAGTTCCACGCCGCCCTCAACGTGGGGCCCTATCTGACCAGTTCGGTCGTCTACCAGGCCCCCGACGGCGTCGAGGTCATCCGAACGGGGCCGGAGTTCCGGCTGGGTGTGGGGGCCGGGTACCGGGTTGCCGATCCGGTGGACCTGCACGGTGAACTGCTGGCCGGGTTTGGTCTGGGTGGTGATCCGAGCCCGTTGCGTAACCCGGCCGAATGGCGCGTCGGAGCGCGCATCTATCCCCACCAGACCTTGAGCGTGGATCTGGCCCTCGGCTCGGGTCTGTCGGCTGGGTACGGCAGCCCCGCATTCCGTTTCCTGTTTGGCGTGTCCTTCGTACCTTCGATGGTCAAGGACACCGACCGAGACGGCGTGGGCGACCCCAGCGATCTGTGTGTGGACGAGGCGGAAGACAAGGATGGCTTCGAGGACAAGGACGGCTGCCCGGACCCGGACAATGACGGCGACGGCGTCCTGGACGAACAGGACCAGTGCCCGGAAGAGGCCGAGACCGTGAACCAGTTCGAGGACGACGACGGCTGTGCCGACGACAACCCGGACACGGACGGCGACGGCCTGGCCAACGTAGACGACTCGTGCCCAGATCAGCCCGAGGACCTGGACGGTTTCGAGGACACGGATGGTTGCCCGGACCCGGACAATGACGGCGATCGGGTCCTGGATGCCGATGACAAGTGCCCCGACCAGCAGGAAGTCTACAACGGCAAGGACGACCTCGACGGCTGCAGCGACGAGGGTTCCTTGAGCCTGGATTTCGAGACCGGTGAGATCAAGCTGGTGACCCCGCTCAACTTCTTGAGCAAGAAAGCCGTCTTACAGGACGATGCCAAAGCCCTGTTAGATGCGGTCGCACACGTGATTATCGCCCGCAAGGATCTGTTGACCGTCGAGGTCCAGGTGCACACCGAGACCTCGGGTGATCAGGATTTCAACGAGCGCTTCTCGGACGCCCGCGCCCAGATCATCCGGCTCTTTCTCGTGGAAAAGGGCATAGATGAAGGGCGTTTGAAGGCCAAGGGGTATGGCGGTAGCCAGCCCATCGTCGAGGGCACTTCCAAGAGCGCCAACGAGGCCAACCGCCGGGTCCAGTTCATGATTCTGGACGTCGCCGAATAACTACTCTTCCCGCCCTTCCTCCCCCTCCATTTCTTGCTGTTCAGTTTGTGTACAATGCCGCATTCGCAGGAGGGAGCGACCGATGCAATATGTGGATTTGAGTACGACGCTGGAGAATGACGCCGGCTGGGCTCCACGGTGGGCCCGCAACAAGGTCAAGTACCAGGATCACAAGTTCGGCAAGCTGGCCATTCGGCTCATCTGCCGGCTGGGCCCCAAGTATCTCCGGGATGGGCTCGGCTGGGCCAACGACACCATCGCCATGTCGACCCACGGGACGACCCATGTCGACGCCCCGTGGCATTACGCGCCGACGTGCGGTGGGTAGCCAGCCCGAACCATCGACCAGATTCCCCTCGAGTGGTTTTACGGGCCGGGGGTGAAGCTGGATTTCACGGCCAAGGCCGACGGGGATCCCATCACGGCCGCCACCGGCTTCAAGGTCTGTGCCTTCCCCCTGAAGGTCAAGGGTGGCTCTGCTGGCCCGGCCCGCGTCGTGGCCATGATGGACGAGGCCTGAGATGCGGTTAACCACGTTCAAGGCGACGGAGGGATCGTCCCCGGCGCTCGGGGCCCTCATCGGTGAAGAGATCGTGGACCTCCAGGCGGCCGAGCTCGCCAGGAACGGCGGGGGCAGCGGCCACCTGACGGGCATGCTCGCCTGGCTGGAAGGTGGGGCCAAGGCCCTCGACGTCGCGGGTGAGGCGCTGGAGTTCGCCCTGGAACAGCGCCCACCCGGCGCGGTCCACCTGACGAACGATGTCCAGTTGCTGGCCCCCATGCCTCGGCCCGAATCCGTCCGGGACTGCATGGCCTTCGAGAAGCACCTGGTCCAGGCGACACGGACGGTCATCCGCTGGAAATTCCCGCCGCTAGCGGCCCTCGATGGCTGGGTGGAACGGGCGCGAGGCAAGGCCTTGGTGGGATGCCCGGCCGTGTGGTACGAGCTGCCGCTGTACTACAAGGCCAACCGCTTCGCGGTGGTGGGAGATGGCGCAGACATCCGCTGGCCATCTGTGACGGAGAAACTGGATTACGAACTGGAATTCGGCATCTTCATCGGTAAGGGCGGTCGTGACATCCCCAAGGAGAGCGCCGCTGAGCACATCGCTGGATATGCCATCTTCAACGATTTCTCGGCTCGGGACATCCAGATGAAGGAGATGGGCGGCAGGCTGGGGCCCGCCAAGGGCAAGGATTTCGATACAGCCAACGCCATCGGCCCGTGCCTCGTCACGCCGGATGAAATTCCCGATCCCTATGCCCTGACCGCCACCGCCCGGATCAACGGCGAGCAATGGTCCCGTGGGAACACATCGGACATGCACTGGAGCTTCGAGGAACTGATCGCCTGGATATCCAAGGACGAGACGCTGTACCCGGGAGAGTTCATCGGCTCTGGAACGGTCCCTGGCGGCTGCGGCCTGGAGCAGGACCGGTACCTCAGCCCGGGCGATGTCGTCGAGCTGGAGTTCGAGCACCTGGGCGTGCTGACCAATCGCGTCGTTCGTGGCTGAGGGGTCTCACGTCTGGCCGTCGAGTGGGATGAGTTGGCGACCCCGGTAGGACTCGAACCTACTACCCCCAGCTTAGGAGGCCGGTGCTCTATCCAGATGAGCTACGGGGCCGCGCGGAAGTGAATCTATACCTGCCTCGTAACTGAGTGTCAATCAGCGCAAGAGCCCGCAACGACGGGGAAATTGGGCATTCAGTATTCTTGACAGGTAGGGGGGGGCATGGTACCCGTTCAGGAGGGAGAAATCGTCCACAGACCGGTCATTTGATGATTGTCGCCCGCTTCGAGGAGAAGGAAAACATGGCTCATCGATACCTCGCTGTCTGCCTTACCGGGCTCCTGGGTTTCGCCTTCGTCCTGCAGACCGGCTGTGCCGGGTGCAAGGACGATCCCGATCCGGCCGATGACGACAGTGGTGCGGACGACGACGACGCGGTAGAGCCCTTCTACCGGGGCATGTGGGCTTCGATGGAGATCACCGCCGACGGTGAATTCGTCGTGGCGTTCTATGACTCGATGGAGGGGGGCATGGGCCTGGCTCGGAGCCAGGACCCCGGCGCCGGCTTCAGCCGCGAGCAGGTGGATGGGTACACCTACACCACCGACGCGGGGCTACCCATCAACCCGGGGGACCGGGGGCAGTACCTGGACATGGAACTGGATTCCGCCGGGACGCCACACATCTCCTATTACGACAGGGACGCCACGTCGCTGATGTACACCACCTTCAACGGCGACATGTGGACCAATCTGACCGTGGACGGGACGTCCGGCTCGGCCAACGTCGGCACCTTCACTTCGATGGTCCTGGACAGCTCGGGCAATCCGTCCATCTCGTACTACGACATCAAGGAAAAGGCGCTCAAGTTCGCCTCCTACGACGGGGGCTGGTCCAAAGAGACCGTGGACGAAGGGGAGCTGCTCCAGGATGGCACCGCCCTCGAACTGGATGAACCGGATGTTGGGCAGTACACCCATCTGGTCCTGCAGGACGGCGTGTTCTGGATCGCGTACTACGACGTGGCCAACGGCAACTTCAAGCTGGCCCACGGGACGCCGGGGAGTTGGACCATCGAGACGCTGGCCGGGGATGGAGATGGCGACCGGGGTGCCTGGCCGTTCCTCTACCCGCTGGAGACCGGCGTGTTCCTGATCTCCTTCCACGACGTGGGCGAGCAGGATCTGCTGGTGGGCCGCTACGAAGGGGGTGCGATGCCGTACTCCATCGTGGACGACGGCGAGTTCGTGGGGGCCGACTCGGTCATCGCGGAGATCGGCGGCGGCGTCCGCATCCACTACTTCGACGGCGTGGGTAACGACGTCAAGCAGGCCATCGACAGTGGCGACGGCACCTGGGCCATCTCCACGCTGCTGAGTGACGGTGCGTTGGGATTCTCGAACAACCTCATCGCCCATGACGGCAAGATGGCGGTGTGCTCGTTCAACTATACGGCTCATGATTTCCAGCTGGATCTGCTGGATCCCTGATTCCGGTACCGTAGTCTCCCCACAACTCCACGCATTCGCCCAACCGTGCCCGTGCCCGTGCGCGAGCTGAGTCGTAGCCCTACCTGGGGGATGCTCGCATCGCTTTGCTGCGCGGGAGGAAGAAAAAGGGACGCTCATAAGAACATAAGAAACTCATCGTCCTACGCGAACGGGTCCATCCCACGACTCAACTCGAATTGCAGAAAGCGGGGCCACGCCCCTAGAGAAATCAACCAGTAACGGTCATCACCGTGACGATCAGCGCAGCGATCAATCCGATCACCACCACCACCGCCACACCGTAGAGCAGCCAGTTGGTCGGCTTGGGAGCAGGCATCGCACGCCTGGTCTCGTAATCCTCCGACTCCTCGTCGAAGCTGTCGTTGGGGATCCGGACCGGGGTCGGCGGAGCGGGCGGGCCCTTCCGCGCCGGGGGTGGAGCGGGCTGGGGCTTGGGGGGTGGCTGTGCGACCGGCTTCTGGGGAGGCGGCGTCAAGGATTTGAGTTCGGCCGTGTCCACCATCGACAGGCCACCGCTGAGCTGGATCCCGGCCTCATCGACGGGAGGGGACTCCTCTGCGGGTGCCACCGGGGCCTCCGGGGGAGGGACGTCCTGTACGGCTTGCTCGGGCTTGGCTTCTTCTTCGACGACCTTCGCTGGTGGCTGCTCGGCCGGGTCTTTTTCGGCCTGGGGCTCGTCATCCGGATCGACCGTACGTGAACGCCTGCGCGGTTTCAGGCCACTCTGAGTCGTCGTGAATATGCTGCTGATCCCCGGGAAGTTACTATCCGGGTCGCTGCTGTCCGCCATGGTTCACCCATCCCGCAGCGCTACGTGCGCTGCCTGCGGGGATTGTATGGTTTTTGGATTCGTTGTGCTACCGCTGCATCAACAGGTAGGGCGATGAGGGCTACTTGGCCGCTGCATCCAGCGCCTCGCGCATGGACGCTATGAAGCTGTCGGGGGGAACGAAGCCCTGGATCGCGGTGCCCTTGATCTCGGTGCCGTCCGGGTGCGTGAAAACGATGCGAGGCATGCCCGGCACGCCATACTTGCCGATCAATTCGCGTTCGGCATCGTTGATGTCCGTACAGTCCACCGCCAGGGGCACGAAGGAGTGGCTCAACTCGATGACCGTGGGGTCGGGGAACGTGTTGTGCTCCAGCTCCCGGCACTGGGCGCAGTTCTCGGCGGTGAAATCCAGCATCAAGGGGGTGCCGCTCTCCTGGGCCGAGGCAAAGGCCGCGTCCAGATCGTGAGACCACTCGACCGTTGCGACGGGAGCCGAATCGGAATGGCCGCCACCCCCGGGGAGGCCCACGGTCCGCAGTGCCAGGATGAAGCCGGCCATGATGAGCAGCACCGCGAAGGTCCGCACCAGCCACGGGCCCCAGCCTGCTTCCGGCTCCATGGGCGTGAAGACTCCGAGCACCACACCCCAAAGGACGAGCACCACGGCCATGCCGAGGCCGACGATGGCGTCCGGGACGAAGGTCAGCGTGCCCAGGAAGTAGAACGCCGCCACGAACATCATCAGGCCGAAGGAGTTCTTGACGTGGGACATCCACGCGCCGGCCTGCGGGATGGATGCGGAGAAGGTCCCGATGATCAGGAACAGTACACCGAGCCCCATGGAGTAGACGAACATCACCAGGAAGCCCTGGAAGATGGACAGGTCTCCGCTGGCGATCATGATCAGGGCGTACCCCACCACCGGGCCCGTGCACGGGGACGCGACGATGCCCGCGGCGAGGCCGATGATGAACACCCCCAGATACCCCGAACCGCCCGCCTGGCTCAGCTTGGTGTTCATCGAGGCCGGCAGGGCAAAGTTGTAGACGCCGAACATGCCCAGCGCGAGCACCACGAACAGCACGACCAGCCCGATGACCACGATGGGATTGCTGAACACACCACCCAGCACGCCGCCGGTGGCGGCCGCTATGACCCCCAGACTCGAGTAGAGGGTGGCGATCCCCAGCACGTAGACCAGGGATAGGGAGAACGCCTTGGCCTTGTTGCCGGCTCCCCGGGCACCGATGACCGCGATGGTGATGGGGATCATCGGGTAGACACAGGGGGTCAGGCTGGATGCGAGGCCACCCAAGAAGGCGATGATGAGGACCAGGATGAAGCTCTTGCCGGCCGCCGACTGCATGGCGTCGCCGAGCTTCTGCTGGATCCCGGCGTCCGACGACGTCGTGGCAGAATCTGCGGTGGGTTCAGCCGGGGTGGTGCCCTCGGTCTCGGTGGCGGCTTCGGCCGGTGTCGGGGTTTCCGTGGCGACCTCGGCAGGGGTTGTTTCGGTATCGGCGGGCGTGGCCTCTCCACCGTTTTCGGCCGCCGCATCCACCTGTGCGGGTGCCACCGCCGGCTCCGCCGGATCCGTCGTCGCTGCCGCGTCACCCGTGACCTGGACGCTGAACTCGAGGGAATCGGAGCTGGGGAAGAAGCACATCTTGGGGTTGCAGCCCCGATACCGCACATCCATCTTGACCACGTAGGTCCCGGCGGCCAAACCGGCGGGGACCTGGAGGGCTACCGGCACCTCGATGGTCTTGTCGAAGATAGCGACGTCCTTGTTCTCCCACTTGTCGAACTTGACCTTGGCCTTGGGGAACGCCGGTTCCCCTGCGGTCAGACCGGCGGCGTCCGTGACCTCCACCGACGTGTCGGTCTGGTAGAGGTAGTGGTCGTCCAGGATGTGGATCGTGATCTTGGCCGTCGCAGAGCCGCCGGGAGCGACCGGAGAACCATCGACAGCGCCGGTGGCCTTGAACGGCGCGTCGGCGTTGACGACGCCACCCAAAGCGGGCATGCAAGTCAACAGCAGGACAACAAAAGCAACCAGGGAGTAGCGGTGTCGGTGCATCACTTTTCCTTCGCGACCGGAGTGCGATTCCAACGTATCTCGTGGCGGAGTTCTGTCAAGTCAAGGGACAGTCATGTCGGCCTTGGTGTTTGGGGACGCGCGTGGCGTATCATAGAGGAGAGATGAGTTTGAACGCACCCACGGAAGCTGAGATCGAGGCTGCGCTGACTCGGGCCGAGCAGGATACGGGCGAGATTCACCATCGCGTCCGGTACGCCGAGCTGTTGCGCCAGAGTGGCCGCATCGAGGAGTCGGCCGAGGTCTATCGCGTGGCGGCCCGCGCGTACGCGGTCCAGGAGGATTGGCTGCGGGCCTTTGCTCTGGCCCGGGCGCTACTGCATCTGGATCCGACGGATACCGAGACCCAGCGCTTCGTGACTTCCATGTACGCCAGCGAGAGCCGGAGTTCGGCATCGAGTTCCACCACGGATTCGCGTGATATGTCCCAGGTAACGGGGGTGGTCGATGGGCCGCTGCCTGTCGCCCTCCCGGGCAAGTCGCGCAATCCGCTGCCCATCTCCCGTCTCTCGGAGATCACGGAGATGAACGCCGTGTCCGACATGGAACACGGCGATTTGGAAGATATCTCCCACCACCTCCGGTCGGTGATCGTCGAGCGGGGGGAGGCGATCCTGCGTGAGGGCGAACGTTCCTCCGGGATGTTCTTCATCCTGCGGGGGGAGGTGAACGTCTCCGTGGTCGATGATACGGGCAAGCTGGCCTTCATCGGCAGCCTTGACCAGGGGGCCTACTTCGGTGAGTTTTCCATCCTCGGAGCGCCCCTGCGCCGGGCCCTCGTCGAGGCGCAGACCCGCACGGAGCTACTGGACATCGACGACGAGCTGTTCGACCTGTTCACCGAGCGCAGCCGGTTGTTCAGCGAGCGGATCCGGGTGGAGCACGAGCGGCGCATGATCGAGAACATCATCAGCCGTTCCCGTTTTTTACGGCGGCTGCCCACCGAATCCCGCGAACGCCTGATCCTGGAGATGACGCCCAGGGAATGTGCGCCCCGTGAATTGATCGTGCGCGAGGGTGATCCCACCGATCGGATCTACATACTCGCTCGCGGCAACGTGGACGTGTATCGCCGGGATGATACGGGCGAACGCACCGAACTGGGCTGTCTCCAGCCCGGGCAGCTCATCCGCGGGGTCGAGATCGTCGAAGGGCAGCCGTACGCCCGCTACGCTCGCTCCGTGGAGGCCAGCACGGTGTACTGGTTTTCCCGTGACCTGCTGATGGAGCTTGCCACCGATACCCCGGATCGGGAGGGTGAGCTCAATCAGTTCTTTGCTTCGACGGAATCCGCGCCGTCGGCCACGGAGGCCGAGGTGGTGGGTTCACAGACCCAAGAAACCGAGACCAGCGAGGGTCCCTGAACGACCCTGGTGTTGGGAGGAAGCCGTGCCTCGAGGGTTTTCTTCAAATGACTCGATCCGTCGCGTTCACCTGATGGCGATCTGTGGCACCGGTATGGGGGCCTTCGCGGGCCTCCTGCACCAGGCCGGATATGACGTGATGGGGTCGGACGCGGGGATCTACCCGCCCATGTCCACCCAGCTGGAGAAGCTGGGGATACCGCTGATGGAGGGATTCCAGGCGGCCAATCTGGAGAACGATCCAGATCTGGTCGTGGTGGGTAACGTGATCACGAAGATCAACCCGGAAGCTAGGGCGCTGCTCGAATCGGATCTCTACTACAGCTCGTTCCCCGAAGCGCTCGGGGAGCTGTTCCTGTCCCGGCGTCACCCGGTCGTGGTGGCGGGTACCCACGGCAAGACGACGACGTCAGCGGTCCTCGCGTGGTGCCTGCTGCACGCCGGCCGCGATCCGGGATTCCTGGTGGGCGGTGTGATGAAGAACATCGACGGCAATTACCGCGTCGGGGCCGAGGGTGCTCCCTTCGTGGTCGAGGGGGACGAATACGATACGGCGTTCTTCGAGAAGACACCCAAGTTCATCCACTACCGGCCGCGCACGGCGATCCTCACCAGCGTCGAGTTCGACCACGCGGACATCTACGACAACATCGAGGTCATCGAGGAGGCATTTGCCCAGTTCACCGCGTTGATTCCGGAAGACGGTCTGCTGGTCGCACGCAGCGACCGCGCTGGCGTGGACCGGGTGCTTCGTCAATCGTCACCGGTTGCGCCGGTGGCCACCTATGGCCCGCTGGGAGACTGGCAGGGCCAGGTGCTGGACGCCGATGAGCGGGGTATGTCGTTCCGCGTGACCGAGCGTGGCAAGGAACGTCTCACCGCCCGCTGCATGCTGGTGGGGGAGCACAACCTGGAGAACCTGGTGGGGATCAGCGCCGCGCTACTGCATCTGGGATTGTCCCCGGAGGAGATCGCCGCGGGGATGGACTCCTTCCAGGGTATCCGCCGGCGTCAGGAGTTGTTCGCCGAGGTGGGAGGGGTGGATCTGCTGGACGATTTTGCCCACCACCCCACCGCGGTCCAGCTCACCCTGGCCGCAACCCGGCTGCGCTACGGAGAGAGGCGCATCTGGGCCGTGTTCGAGCCCCGGACCAACACCAGCCGGACCGATCACTTCCAGGCGGAATACGGGCAGTCCTTCGGCGACGCCGACCGGGTGCTGCTGGCTCCGGTGGACCACCCGGAGAAGGCTCCGGATGGGCACGTGCTGGACCTGGACCGCATCGTGGCGGACGTGGGGCCCCACGCCAGGACCATGCCCTCGGTGGCTGCCATCATCGATACGCTGGCCGAAGAGACTCTTCCCGGGGACGTGGTGCTGCTGATGAGCAACGGGGCTTTCGGGGGCATTTATCGTTCGCTGCCTGAAGCGCTGCGCGAGCGCGGCACCGCGGGGGGCTGAATCATGGCCAAGACCCTCACGAATCCGGCGCAGCGCGCCATCAAGAAGCTCCAGCGTAGGGGCAAGAACTCGGCATCGGTCAAGCTGGCGAGCTTGACGGTGAACCGCTTGCTAGAGCGGCCACTGGAAGAACTGGCCGAGCCGGAAGAGGTTTCCCGGCGCATCCTGGCGCTCCTGGAAGGGCTGAGCGAGTCCGACGAACTGGAAGCCCTGGTCCTCGACCGCCTGGAGCGGGCCGTGGCACGGCTGGAAGAGGAGGAGGGCACCCTGGGCGACTGGCTGTCGGAGGAGGCCACCGAACAGCTGCTCGATACCCTGGGACGGCCCTATTCGATGGATCAGGACCTGACCCTGCGATTACTGGACCACGAGGCGATGCGCAACCTGGTTCGCCGGGTGCTGAGGGAGACCCTGTCCAACTTCGTCAAGAAGCTACGCCCGGGCATGCCCGAGAGCCGCATCCTGTCGGGCATTGGCCGTCGCGCCGGCCGGCTGACACGCAAACCGCGGGAGAAGCTCGGCGGCATGGGCGACGGGATGCTGGGGGCTGTCGGAGGCGAGGTGGAACGGCAGGCGGAGCGGAAGGTCGGGGAGTTTGTCGATCAGGCGGTGGGTGGCGTCCTGCGGCGTATCGCCGAACACGTCTGTGATCCGGCCCACGAAGAACAGTTTGCTCGCATGCGCGCAGCCGCTGGCCGCGTGGGGTTGGGGATCCCCAGCGAGACGGCGGCCCAGGAGATCGCCAAGGCCGACCTACCCGCGATGGCGTCCTTCCTGGCGGTCCATATCCAGGGGCTGGCCAGCCACGAACGCCTGGGCCCCTGGATCGAGGAGATCGTCGCGGACGAGGTGACGGACGTCACACTGGGCGAGTTCCTGGAACAGCGTGGCATTCTGGAGCCGTGGAGCGACTGGGTCCGGGACTTCCTTGCCGAGCAGACCCGCGATCTGGCGCGGACCGATGAATTCGAGGAGTGGTTCACGGTATTGCTGGCCTGAGCTTCACGAACTGAAGAAGGGGGCCGCTAAGGAAGGCAGGAATGCAGGAAAGGAATGTGGGAAAAGGAACCCCGTTCCTCCGTTGCTCTCTGTTTCCTGTCTTTTCCTGCTTTCCAACCTTCCTGCCTTCCATAGATGAATCTCTTCATCTTCTCTTCCTCATCAGTACGTCACCATGCCACCGTCTACCGTCAGGAAGTGGCCCGTGATGTGCTGGGCGTCGTCGGAGCACAGGAAGGCCACGGAGCCGGCCACGTCTTCGCTCTGGCCGATACGCTGTAGGCCCTGCTGTTCGAGGATCTTGCTCTTGATCTCGGGGGTGTTGACCAGCATGTACGAGAATTTCGTGTCGATGACTCCCGGGCCGACGGCGTTGACCCGAACGCCGGCCGGGCCCAGCTCCTTGGCCAGCACCTTGGTCAGCATGTTCAACGCTGACTTCGTCACGCCATAGAGTCCTAGCCCCATCATGTGCTGGACCGCGGCTACCGAGGCCATGTTGATGATGACGCCGCTGCCCCGCTCCATCATGCCCTTGGCCAGCCGCTGGCTCAGGAAGAAGTGGCCCTTGAGGTTGGTGTTGAACATGGAGTCCCACAGGCGTTCTTCGGCATTGATGATGGGGCCGAACACCGGGTTGGTGCCCGCGTTGTTCACCAGGAAATCCACCGGCCCCAGCTGCTCTTCGACGGCATCGGCCAGCGCCATCAGCTCGGTAACGCGGCCGTTGTGGGCGGTCAGAGCGATGGCGGTGCCACCGTCGGCGACGATTCCGTCGGCCACGGCCTGGAGCGCTTCTATCTTGCGAGCGCTGACCGCGACCTTGGCTCCCTCGGCGGCCAGACGGCGTGCCACGGCCTCTCCGATCCCCCTGCTTGCCCCCGTCACCAGCGCTACTTTGCCTTCAATGCCGTTCATGCTCAGTCTCCTTGCTCTTTTATGAACGCGGTTGCGTAGATTCGCTCAAGTGTTTAGCTTGGCTGACAATATCAAAGCAAGGAGTGAGATAGCCGTGACCAACAAGCGTGTATATTTTTTCGGAGACGGCAAGGCTGAAGGCCGTTCAGAGATGAAGAACCTGCTCGGCGGCAAGGGTGCAAACCTCGCCGAGATGACCAACATCGGTATCCCGGTCCCACCGGGATTCACCATCACCACCGAGGTCTGCACCGAATTCGGCAAGCTGGGTAAACTCCCGGACGGGTGCATGGACGAGGTGCGGATGCACCTGGGCCGGGTCGAGGCGCTGATGGGCGTGGCCTTCGGCGACGCTGGCAACCCGTTGCTGATGAGCGTGCGCTCCGGCGCGCGGGTCTCCATGCCCGGCATGATGGACACCGTGCTCAACCTGGGGCTCAACGACGAGACCATCGAGGGCCTGATCAAGAGCTCCGGCGACGAGCGGTTCGCCTGGGACAGCTACCGGCGCCTGGTGACCATGTACGGCGACGTCGTCATGGGCATGGACCGGCAGCTCACCGAGGAACTCATCGAGGAGCGCAAGGAAGCCAAGGGGGTCGAGCTGGACACCGAGCTGGACGCCCAGGACTGGAAGGAGCTCACCGCCGCCTTCAAGAAGG
Organism: uncultured Rickettsiales bacterium; assembly: GCA_964504165.1. GTDB lineage: Bacteria > Myxococcota_A > UBA796 > UBA9615 > CAYRNR01 > CAZDDH01. The sequence continues at coordinate 20,031 of CAZDDH010000148.1, forward strand.
TCATCCTCGATACGTTGGGCAAGCCCTTCCCCGAGGACCCATGGGAGCAGCTCGAGGGCGCCATCGTGGCGGTCTTCGATTCGTGGGACATCCCCCGCGCCCGCCGCTATCGCTCCGAGCACAGCATCCCCGAGGACTGGGGCACGGCCGTGAACGTGCAGACGATGGTGTTCGGCAACCTCGGTGACGACTGCGCCACCGGCGTGGCCTTCACCCGCGACCCCGCTGACGGGACGAACATCTTCTACGGCGAGTTCCTGTGCAACGCCCAGGGCGAGGACGTGGTGGCCGGTATCCGGACGCCCCAGCCCATCAACAAGTCCAAGGGCGACACCGACCTGCCCACCCTGCAGTCGATCATGCCCGGCGTGTACTCCCAGCTGGACGGCATCCGTACCCGGCTGGAGAAACACTACCGCAACATGCAGGACGTGGAGTTCACCATCCAGCATGGCAAGCTGTGGATGCTGCAGACCCGCAACGGCAAGCGCACCATCTTCTCGGCCATCCGCATCGCCACCGACATGGTGGAGGAGGGGCTGCTGGAGCCCGCCGAGGCGCTCGAGCAGATCGAGGCCAGTGAATTACCCAAGCTGTTCGCGCCGATCCTCAAGGGTGCAGCCAAGGCCGCTGCCGCGGCCGACGGCAAGCTGCTGACCTCCGCCAACAAGGCCAGCCCCGGCGGTGCCTGTGGCCAGATGGTCTTCGACCCGGACACAGCCGAGGAGTGGGTCGGCAAGGGCCGCAAGGTCATCCTCACCCGCGTCGAGACCAGCCCCGAGGACATCGGCGGCATGGCCGTCGCCGAGGGTATCCTCACCGCCCGCGGCGGCATGACCAGCCACGCGGCGGTGGTTGCCCGCGGCATGGGTGTGCCCTGTGTGTCCGGCGCCGGCGCGCTGGATATCGATTATGACGCGCGCACGATGACCGTCGGCGACAAGGTCTTCAAGGAGGGCGACGTCATCGCCATCGACGGCTTCGACGGCGAGGTCTACGACGGGGCCGTGGATGTCCAGCCTTCCGAGATCCTCCAGGTGCTCACCGGTGAGCTGGCCGCCGAGGATTCCGTGCTGTACCAGCGGTACGAGAAGGTGATGTCCTGGTCCGACGAGTTTGCCCGCATGGGTGTGCGGACCAACGCCGATACCCCCCACGACGCCACCATGGCCCGCAAGTTCGGCGCCGTGGGCATCGGCCTGTGCCGCACCGAGCACATGTTCTTTGGCGAGGAGCCGGAGCGCATCATCTTCGTGCGCGAGATGATCCTGGCGGACGAGGACGACGTGGAGTCCCGCCAGGAGGCGCTGGGCAAGCTGCTGGGCTTCCAGCGCACGGACTTCGAGGGCATCTTCGAGGCCATGCACGACCTGCCGGTGACCATCCGCCTGCTGGACCCGCCGCTGCACGAGTTCCTGCCTCACGAGGCGGAGAACCAGGCCGAGGTGGCCGCCGAGATGGAGATCGAACCGGCCGAGGTCAAGCGTAAGGTCGAGGCGCTGCACGAGTTCAACCCCATGCTGGGCCACCGTGGCTGCCGCCTGGGTATCACCATGCCGGAGATTACCGAGATGCAGTCCCGGGCCATCTTCGAGGCGGCCTGCGCGCTGAAGAAGCGGGGCATCGTGGTCAAGCCCGAGGTGATGGTGCCCCTCATCGGTACCAAGGCCGAGATGGTCAACCAGAAGCGCATCGTCGTCGCCGTGGCCGAACAGGTATTCAAGGAGCAGGAACTCG
>CAZDDH010000149.1:0-21607 GCA_964504165.1 uncultured Rickettsiales bacterium
GTGGTGACCACAACATGTAGGGGGTGGAGGCGCTAACCGTCTACCCCCCTTTATTAATTTCGGCCGCAGCAGTGATAGCCTTGTCCGATTCCAGCTCCGAGGAGGCCGATGGCGCCCAACTCCGATCCCCCCGGCGATGCCGGAAACCCCAACCACGAGAAGCTGGCTCACCAGCGCTCGGTGAGGGATCTCTCGCTGGAGGACGAGGCCTCCGCCGACGAGCTGCAAAAGACGGGCGACTGGTCCCAGGAGATCTCCGATTTCGACCTGCCGGATGGAGATGCCAGGCGCATCGTGCCCCCCGGCACCATGATCGACCACTTCAAGGTCGTGCGGCTGGTGGGGCGCGGAGGGATGGGCGAGGTCTATCTGGCGCGGGATACGTCGCTGGGCCGCAAGGTGGCCCTCAAGATCGTGCACCCGGCCCAGATGGGCTCCAAGATGGCGGCGGACCGGTTCCTGTTCGAAGCCCGCACCACGGCGCGCTTCGCCCACCCGCATATCGTCACCGTGCACGCCGTCGGCGAATACGACGGCCGGCCCTACGTGGCGCTGGAGTACTTGGAAGGCAATACGCTGCGGGACCGCATGGCCGAGGAGCTACCCCGCGTCCGCGAGACGATGCGCTACGGGCTGGCCATCGCCGAGGCGCTGGCCGAAGCCCACGCCGCGGGGATCCTGCACCGGGATCTGAAACCCGAAAACGTCCTCATCCCCCGCGACGGAAGGCTGCGTGTGGTGGACTTCGGCCTGGCCCAGGTCGTCAGGACGGCCGAGACCGACCCGGCGGTGATGCCACCGCCCACCAGCGCCCCTCTCGTGGAGACGATGTCCCTGGACGAGAGCGAAGGGCGCCACATCTGCGGTACGCCCGCCTACATGGCCCCGGAACAATGGGAGGGCGCTCAGCCCGCCGAGGCCACGGACATCTGGGCCCTGGGCACGATCCTCTACGAGCTGGTGTGCGGACGGCGGCCCTACCACGACGTCGAGCCATCTTTCGTCACGCTGATCCTCAAGGTCTCCGAAACGGACGAGATCCCGTCCGATCCCGCGCTACGGGAGATCTCCGGCGATCTGCGCGATCTGATCCTGCGCTGCCTGGAGAAGGACCAGTACCGGCGTCCCACCGCCGTCCGCGTCCGGGACGCCCTGCGGGAGATGCTGTTCTCGGGGCGCAACCGGTTCAACGCCGAGGAGACTCCCTTCCGCGGGCTGGCCGCCTTCACCGAGCGCCACGCATCCTTCTTCTTTGGCCGCTCGTCGGAGACCGAGGCCTTCCTGGAACGGATCCGCGAGGAGACCGTGTTGCCGGTCGTGGGCCCGTCCGGATCGGGGAAGAGTTCGTTCGTGTTCGCCGGCGTGGTCCCCCGGTTGCGCGAACAGGCGTCCTGGACCGTGCTGGCGATGCGCCCCGGCAGCGAGCCGTTCCTGACCCTCGCAGCCCGGCTTCTGGGGGGGGACAGCGGGGCGGCCCGCCGGGGCGGTTTTGGTTCGGTGACCCGCAAGACCAACGGCCAGACGCCGGCCGAGATCTCCCGGGTGATGACGGCCAAGATCACCGATCCGCGCCGCCAGACCCCGACGGAAGCCGATGTGGAAGCGGTGGCGAGCCCCCAACCAACGGACCCGGAACCGGACGCCACGGTCTCCCAGTCACCCCAGCCCGACGCGGCCTCCACCGCCGTGAACCTGATGGAATCCCCCACCCTCTTGGGATTGATGCTCCAGCAGCTCGCCGAACGGGATCACTGCAAGGTGCTGCTGGTCGTCGATCAGCTCGAAGAGCTGTACACGCTGGTGGAAGACGATTCGGTACGCCGGAAGTTCATGCAGGCCCTGTGCACGGCCGCGGACGACTCGCTGGCCCCCGTGCGCGTGATCTTTACCCTGCGCGACGATTTCATCGGCCGGCTGGCCGAAGGGCCGGAAGCCCGCGATGCCCTCAGCCACGTGACCGTCATCCGCAGCCCGGCCGCCGACTCGTTGCGCGAGATCCTGACCCTCCCACTCCAGCAATGTGGCTACCAGTTCGATGACCCGGCGCTCGTGCCCGAGATGGTCCGAGCTGTGCGCGGCGAGCCCGCCTGCCTGCCTCTGCTGCAGTTCACGCTGCGCACGCTATGGGACCGCCGGGACCGGATCCAGCGCCAACTCTGCCGGGCGACGTACGACGTGATGGGTGGTGTCGCCGGGGCCCTGGCCGACCACGCCGACGGTGTGCTCCAGGGCATGAGCGTCTCCCAGATCCGCGTGGCGCGCGAGCTGCTGCTCCGCCTGGTGACGCCGGAGGGGACCCGCAAGGTCCTACCCGCCGCACAGGCCATGGACCAGCTGGGGGACGAGGCGGGAGAGGTGATGGCCCGGCTCACCGGATCCCGGCTCATCTCCGTGCGCAAGAGTCACGGTGGCAGCGGGTTGCACTCGGCAAACAGCAGCCACTCGTCGTGGCACGGTAGCGCTCCCGAGGAAGCCACCTTGGAGCTGGTCCACGAGTCTCTGGTGCGCAGCTGGGGCCGCCTCTCCCAGTGGCTCGACGAGAGCCGCGAAGAACTCGCCTTCCTGGCCCAGGTCCAGCAGGCGGCAGAACTTTGGGAAAAACGCGGCAGCCGTGTCGAGGAGGTCTGGCGGGGTGACGCCCTGCACGAGGCCCAGCGTGTCCTGGGGCGCAGCACGACCCCGTTGCCGGCCCTGGTCGTTCTGTTCATCGAAGCCGGTGCCACCGAGGAGGCACGTAGCCGGCGCCGGCGCCGGCTACGGACGGCAGCAGCCTGGGCCGTACTGGTGATGGTGGCGCTCGTCTCCCTGGCCGTGGCCATCGTGATGGGCAACAAAGAACGCCAGGCCGAGATGCGGTGGGCCGAAGCCCAGCGCGAGGGTGCTCGGGCCGCGCTGCTGCGCGGGGACCCCCTGGAGGCCCGGGCCAAGCTGCGCATCTCGCTGGAATCCCAGGACTCGCCCCTGGCCCGGTCGTTGTGGTGGACGCTGCGCCAGGAGCCGCTGGTGTGGAAGAAAGACCTGGGGGCCTACCTCTACGACGGCGCCCTGTCCCGGGACGGCCAGACCATCGCCGCGGCCAGCGCGGAACGGGCGGTGTACCTGGTGGACATGCGCACCCGCCAGGTCCGCAACATCCTGCGGGGCTTCTCCGACCAGGTCTTCTCGGTGGCCTTCTCCCCCACCGAGGACCTGCTGGCGGTCAACACGCGCGAGGGGCTGGTCAGCCTGTGGAATGCTCAGGGAGAGCAGCTGAAGGTCCTGCCCAAACACAGGGACAGGGCCCGGGACCTGGCGTTCAGCGCGGACGGCATGCTGCTCGCTGCCGGGGCCTTCGACGGCGGATCGATCCCGGTATGGGACGTGGCCAGCGGCGAACTGATCCGGGTCATCGAAGGCCACCAGCAGATGGTACGTGGCATCGCATTCTCACCGGATCGCCAGTGGCTGGTCTCCACCAGCGACGACGCCACGGTGCGCCTGTGGGATCCGGACTCCGGCGCCCTACGCCGCCAATGGTCGGAGGGGGAAGACGGCACGACGAGCGTGGCGTTCAACCGCGATGGCTGCGCCCTGGCCTACGGGACCAACTCCGGCTGGGTCAAGGTGCTCGACCCCTCCACCGGCCGACTGCTCGCTGCCCTCGATGGCCACAAGACGACGGTGCTGGGGCTGGCCTTCAGCCCGGACGGGACGCTGCTCGCTTCCGGTGGCGATGACCACACCGTCCGGGTCTGGGATCTGGGCCAGAACCGGGAGATCGCGACGCTGACCGGGCACACGGCCAGCATCAACGCTCTCCAGTTCAGCGAGGACGGGCGGGCGCTGGTGAGCGCCAGCGCGGACAAATCCGTGCGGGTCTGGTCGCTGGAATTCCTCCCCCCCGAGGAGCGCTGGCGGGGGCACTCGGACTGGCTCGTGGGAGGATCCTTCGCCGGAGATGGCCGCTCTGTGATCACCGCGGGCGGGGACCACACCGCGCGGCAATGGGATGTACAGACGGGCCGCGTCGCCCGGGTACTTTCCGGGCACACGGCCGAGGTCTCGGACGTGGTGTTCACCCCGGACGGACGGACGGTGGTCACCGGGTCGTGGGACAAGACGCTGCGCCGCTGGGATGCCCATACCGGCGAGGCCGTCGGGCCACCTGTCGTGATCCCCGGCTGGAGCAGAGACCTGTCGGTGGGGCCGGCGGGGGAGACCGTGTTGTCGGCGTGCCAGAACGGGACGGCGGGGCTGTGGGATCTGGCCACCGGTACCCTGCGGCGCCGCTACCCACATGGTGGACGGGTGCTGGCCGTGGCCTATCACCCGGAGGGGACCCGCGTCGCAGCCGGGGGGGACAACCGGCTGATCCGCCTTTGGGATACCGCCACCGGAGCGGTACTGCACACCCTCGCCGGGCACACGGGCCCGGTGCGGGGGATCGATTTCTCCCCCGATGGCAAATACCTGGTTTCGGGCAGCAATGATCGGACGGCTCGCGTGTGGGACGTGGAGGCCGGCGGCGATGCCGTGCAGCTGCTCGAAGGGCACGCCGCCGCCGTCTACGATCCGTCGTTCCACCCGGACGGTACCCACGTGGGCACACCTTGAGCAGACGGTACGGCACGGATCTGGGACCTGCGGGACCGAAGCTACGTGGAGCTGCGGGGCCACCGCTCCGAGGTCAATTTCGTCGTGTTTTCACCGGACGGAAGGCAGGTGGCCACCGGCAGCGACGACGACACGCTGCGGCTGTGGGACGCGGCCACGGGTGTCCCGATCTGGCGCGCACCGGTACTGTTGTCCTCCCCGCCCAGAACGATCACCCAGTCCGGCTGGATCTCGCTGGAGCCGGATCAGGCTGCCCCGGTCGGGGACTCCGCCTGGGAGCAGGCCATCGCGAACCGGGGGCTGATGGGGTCGGACGGCGATGACCGGCTCTGCCTCGCCACCCACGACGGCACCGTGCAGTTATGGGATACGGACAAGGACAAGCTGCTGCAGCGTTTCGAGGCCGGCGTGGTGGACCAGGCCCTGGTCACCCCGACGGGCTGCGTGAGCCGCGCGGCCGGAGAAGTGCGGCTGCTGGGCGAGGACGGTGCGGCCATCACCTTGTCCCAACAGGGGCAGCTCGCGGCCGTCACCGGGGACGAAATCCTGGTGGCCACGGAAGACCTGATCTTCCGCTTCGACGGCGGCGGGAACCTGCGTTCCGAGCTGGAATCGGACGTGGGCGTCACCGCCATGACCCGCATCCAGGACTGGCTGGCGGTGGGATTCAGGGAGGGGGACATCCAGTTCCACATGGCCGCGCCCCCGCAGACGGGCCAGCCCTACCCCCCACCCTTCGAGGACGTGCCCTCCAGCCGGGTGGTGGCCATGCTCGAAGGCCCGATGGATACGATCGTTGCGGGGTACGCCAACGGCCAGCTGGGCATCTGGGATCTGTCCAACGGCACACAGCTGTATCAGGTCCAGCTACACGGGGCGGTGCGTCATCTGCTGCTGCAGGACGGCCGGCTGTACGCCGTCAGCGAGCTGGGCGACCACGCCGTGCTCGATCTAGGTGCGTTTTACGACGATTATTGCGACCTCATCGGCTCCATCTGGGACACGGTACCGGTGGTGTGGCGCGGGGGTGTGCCGGTCACCGAGTCCCCTCCCCCGGACCACCCATGTAGCAAGCCCTGAATCCGCGTGCACGTGCGGGGTTGACGCACCGCTGCAGGTGATGGATGCTCGCCGGTCATCCAAGAGGATTTCTCATGCCATTTGCCAGAGCCCATTCGATAGTCGTGATGACGGGATGGTCGCTGATCCTGTGCCTCGGTTGCACCGGCGACGACGGGACTCCCGCTGCCGGTTCGCCGGCGGCCTTCTGCCTCGACGACAAGCTGGTCAGCGGATTTGGTGCCATCGAAGCTGCCGACGGGGAAGACACCGCCGTCGGGGCCGAGGACCTCCGGATCTGCATGGAAGCGGCCACCGACACGGTCCTGAAAGATGGCCAACATGCCGTCCACAAGACACGCACCGAGATGGTCCGCCGGCTCGCTGGCGAAACACCAGAGGAAAAGCTGGCGCTGGCACTGGTCCGGGCCGATGCGGTGGATTCCTACGCCCGGGTGGCAGGCAAGAACGGCGACGACACACAGCTGGGGTACACCCGCTTCGAGGCGTTGCTGGAGAGCACCGAGAAGGACGGGGCCACGGAGGCTCACCAGCTCGTGGAGACGTGGTATCGCCATTCGCGAGCGGAGCAGCTGACCGCCGGCACGTTCATGGTGGAGTCGGAGGATCACGTGCTGGTGCCGTCCACCGTGCACGCCATCGCCGGTAGCGGCTGGGACGAGCCGGTCGCCCAGCGCCTCGGCCGCCAGGTCATCGTGCACAACGCCCTGCTGCGCCCGGACTGCAAGGAGGACCCCGCTCAGCGCTCCGGAGACTCCCTGGCCAGGTCGATGGCCTCCGACGATCTGGACCCGACTGCGCACCGCAAGCTGTTGCTGCGGGTCCCGGGTACCCGGGAATGTACCGTGGCCGCCCTCGCATGGGATGACTCGCAGGCCACGTTCGTGGGTTCCATCCAGCCCGCAACGCTCCACACCTGCGAGGGGCGAGTGGTCGCCACGGGCGGGGAAACGCCGGCGCGGATCCTGCGCCTGGACAGCTGCCGGGCCGACACGGAGCGCACCGACCGGCTGCAACGCAAGCGCCTGTGCACCGTCTGCGGCACCCGCGACGACGAGAAGGTCTGTCACGATAGCCACGGCCGCAACGACCGGCACGCCACCTCCCTGGCCCGCACCGCCGTTTGCGAGGAGCTGCTGGGATTCGACGAGGACCCCAAGAATTGCCCGGCCGTCGTCAAGCTGGACAGCCGCTGCGTCCGCAACGAGGACGATTTCCCGAGGGCCCCCAGCCTGGTGCAATCGGGCCAACCCTGATCTGTTTTCAAATACCGGCGACGCCGCCGATTGACCACCCTCTCGGCCCGGCCGTAGGATGAACTTCCCGGGGAGCAAACCATGGATCAAGCCGTTTTCAATCGCATCTGCCAGCGTATCGACGAGTCCCGCGAGCGGGTCATCGAAATCCAGTCCGAGCTGGTCCGTCGGCCAGCGCTGCAGCCCGCTGGAGGCGGGCTCGGCGAGGGGGCCAAGGCCGCCTACTTGACCGAGTTCTTCAAGCAGCACGGCATCAGCGACATCCGGGAGGTGCGGGCCCCCGATCCGGACGCACCCGACGGGTACCGCCCCAACCTGATCGTCCGCATCCCCGGCGAGGATCACAGCCGGACCACGTGGTTCATGGCCCACCTGGACGTCGTGCCCACCGGAGATCCCGAGGCCTGGGACAGCGATCCCTTCGAGCTGCGGGTGGACGGGGACCGGCTCTACGGCCGCGGCACCGAGGACAACCACCAGGGCCTGGTCAGCGCCGCCGTGGCCAGCCTCGCCCTGCTGGAAGAGGGCGTCGTGCCCCCCCACGACGTGGCCCTGTTGCTGGTGGCCGACGAGGAGACCGGCAGTAAGTTCGGCATCGAATACGTCGTCGAGCACGACAACCCCCTGCAGCCCCAGGACATCGTCGTGGTGCCCGACGGCGGCGACCCCCAGGGGTTGATGATCGAGGTCGCCGAGAAATCCATCTTCTGGATCCGCGCCGCCATCACCGGCAAGACCACCCACGGCTCCACACCGGGCAACGGCCGCAACGCCACCGAAGCTGCGGCCCACCTGTGCGTACGGCTGATGGAGCTGCGTGAGGTCTTCGGCATCGAAGATCCGCTCTTCGATCCACCGGCCTCCACCTTCGCACCGACCAAGCGCGAGCCCAACGTGGACAACATCAACAACATCCCCGGCGCGGATGTCTCCTATTTTGACTGCCGCATTCTTCCCCGCTACGACCTCGCCGACGTGGAGCGCGCCATGCGGGAGCGGGTCGATGCCGTCGCCGAGCAGTTCGGTGTGACCATCGACATCACCTACCCCCAGCGGGAGGCGGCGGCGCCCCCCACCGACCCCGACGCCCCGGTGGTCCTGGCCCTGACCGACGCGGTCAAGGAGGTCTACGATGTGGACGCCAAGCCGGGCGGTATCGGTGGCGGCACGGTGGCCGCGGTACTGCGCCGCGCCGGCATCCCCGCTGCGGTGTGGTCCCGCCTCGAGGAGACCCTGCACGCCCCCAACGAGTACTGCGTGATGTCCAATCTGCTGGGCGACGCCAAGGTGTTCGCCCACTTGATGCTCCGCGAGAGCTGAGGCCGACCATGCCGCGCAAGAAGAACCTGGAACGTATGGCCCGGCGGGTGACCGTACCCTATGCCCCCGTCACGCTGGCAAACATCGACGAGTACCACGCCTTCGTCGTCCTGTTCGAGGGCACGTTCCCGTGGCACGAGCACGAGGAAGACGAGCTGTTCGTGGTCCTTGAAGGTGAGCTACGGGTGGAGTTCAAAGGGGGTCCCAGGGCCACCACGTTGGGCGCCATGGATGCCCTGAAGATCAAGTCTGGCATCGTCCACCAGACCGTCGCCCCGCGCCGCGCCCGAGCGCTGGTGTTCGAGAAGAAGAGCGTGACGAAGAAGACGCTGGGTAATCGCGACTCGGGGGATCTGAACTAGAGCACCGAACAGGTAACCTCCCGTGGTTTAATGGGCCAGCACGACCAACCGTGGGAGAACAATGGCCAACGCGTCCCTCCAACACGCCAACGAGGAGTCTGACCGCGACGACGTCAGACTCTCGATCCTGAACATCCAGCGCACCTGTGTCCACGATGGGCCAGGGATCCGAACCACGGTGTTCTTCCAGGGCTGTCCCTTGAAGTGCGTGTGGTGCCAAAACCCGGAGGCGCAGCCCTTCTTGGCAACCTCGTCACCGGACACGGGCCGCTCGGTGGCGGAGATCCTGAGCGTCATCGCGAAGGACCGGGAGTACTACCGCAACACCCATGGCGGCGTCACCTTGAGCGGTGGCGAGCCCCTGGCGCAGGAGCTGGGCAGCCTGGTGGCCTTCCTCCAGGCGCTCAAGGACCAAGGACACCACGTGACCGTGGAGACCGCGGGGGACGTCTCCTGGCGCGCCTTCGAGGCCTGTTTATCCCTCGTCGATCTGTTCCTGTACGACCTGAAATACGTCGGTGATCCGGCCCAACACGACAAGCTCGCCGGCACGGACGGGCGACGGGTCGAGGAGAACCTCGGGCGGCTCATCGAGGCCGGGGCGGATGTCCGGGTGCGCATGTGCATGGTCCCGGATCACAACGACGTTGCCCCCAACATCGAGGCCACCGCCGCCCTGTTGAAGACCGTCGGCCAGTCCACCATCGAGCTGATGCGCTACTACAACCTGCACGAGACCAAGGCCCAGCGCCTGGGGCTGAGCCAGCGGCCACTGGGCATCAGCGCCGAACGCAGCGCCGGAGCCCTCGCCGCCGCCGCGGACGCCTTCACAGCGCTGGGGGTCGAGGTGTTCACCGGTGGTTCGGACGTCGCCCGCCGACCGCCGTCGTTCACCCCCAGGGTGCTCGACATCCAGCGGGACATCCGCGACGCCGGCTACCACGTCTGCATCGAATCCGCCGACCTCAAGACCACGTACCACAAACGGCACGGGTTCGAGGAGCCGCTGGCCGTCCGGCGGGCCAACTTGCTCCGTTACCTCCTCAACCACAAGACGATCACCGTGTACCCCCACGAGCTGCTGGTGGGGAACTTCACCTCCAAGCGGGTCGCCGGCAGCGTCTGGGTCGAGTACTTCGGGACGGCCATGGCGATCAACCTGTGGAGCATCGACCGCCAGAAGCCCGTCGGATTCCAGATCTCGCTGCCGGAGAAGCTTCGTTTCTACACCCAGCTGGCACCGTACTGGGCCGCCCGGGGTCTGTTGGCACGGGCGTTCCCATCCGCGGGGGAGCTGGGCCAGTTCATCGCCCGCATCCTCGAAAAACGGTCCGGGTTCAACAACAACCTGTCCGGGATCGCCCACTACATCGTCAACTGCGAGCGCCTGGTCCGGATGGGCACGATCGGCATCGCCCAGGAGGCCGAAGAGAAGGCCAAGAACCACGCGGACACGGGATTTTATGACGGCGTGGGGATCGCGCTGAAGAGCCTGGAGGAGTACGCCGAGCGGTACGCGCGGCACCTGCAGGCCCTCGCCGATAGGGAGGCAGACCCCGAGCGCCGGGCCGAGCTCGAACAGATGGCACAGGTCTGCGGCCGCGTGCCCCGGAACCCGGCGCAGACCTTCCACGAGGCGCTGCAGGCCATCCTGTTGTTGCAGATCGCGCTGTGCACCGAGTCCTTCGAGAACGCCATCTCCCTGGGCCGGCTCGATCAGGTGCTCTACCCTTACTACCAGGCCGATCTCGAGGCTGGGCGCATCGACTACGAGACGGCCAAGGAGCTGGTGGCCTGCTTCGTGCTGAAGATCGACGAGGTCATCTTCCTCAACGACGGCGACACCGGGTTCGAGCTGGGCAAGCTGTTCGAGAGCCTCTCGCCGGTGGAGACGGTCACCGTGGGCGGCGTGGATCGGGCGGGCAACGACTGCACGAACGCCGTCAGCTACATGATCCTCGATGCCTGCGAGCTGCGCCCCATCGGGGTGAACATGGCCGCGCGCATTCACCGTGGGAGCCCCCCCGAGTACGTCGAGCGCATCGCCGAGGTCTACCTCAACGGCTCGCCCATGCCCGCGCTCTACAACGACGAGGTCTACATCCCCGCCCTGCGCAATGAGTACGGTGTGGCCGTGGAAGACGCCCGCAACTACGGCATCGTCGGCTGCGTCGAGCCGGTGGCGTCCGACGACCACTACGCCAACACCGACAGCGCCAACGTCAACGTCGTCATGCCGTTCCTCCAGGCACTCACGGGCGACAACCGCCCGTTGTGGCGGTACGGCGAGTTGCCCTACGTCGACAAACGCCTGCGGCGGACCATCCGGGCCAAGATCAGCCCACCGAGGGTGGGGAAACACGCCCGCACCTGGATCCGGAACGCCCGCAAACGCGCCGAGAAGCGCCTGCGCAACGGCCCCCGGGACCTGCCGGCGACCATGGACCAGCTGATGGAGCGCTTCGATGAGCGCCTCCGCGAGCTGGTCCGGGATCTGCTGGCCGATCAGCAGCGCATCGAGACCGCGCTGTCGACCAGCCTGACCACCCCCCTGGCGTCGTCGCTGTACACCGGCTGCCTCGACAGCGGCAAGGACGTGTACGAGGGCGGGGCCACCCTCAACTCCAGCGGCATCCAGGCGGTGGGGGTGACCGACGTCGCCGACAGCCTCGTCGCCCTCGACGAGCTCGTGTTCCGCCAGCAGCGCTACACCCTCGACCAGGTGCTCGACGCCATGGACGACAACTTCGAGGGACGGCAACACAAGCAGCTCCACGCCGACCTGCTGGCCGCTCCCAAGTTCGGGGATGACGCCTCCACCGACGCCCACCTGTGGATCAACCGGGTGTTGCAGGTGTACGTCGACGCCCTGCGCGCCACCGAGCACAAGAACCGGGGCGGCAAGTACGTGGCCGGCTACTACGGCTTGAACGTGAACATGGTCTACGGCCGCAACACGCCGGCCTTGCCCTCCGGCCGGCTGTGGGGCGTGCCGCTGGCCAACAGCATCTGCCCCCATTTCGGGATGCAGATGGTGGACCTGTCGTCGGCGCTCAACGCCGTCGCCAAGGTCGATTTTGCCGGCTTCGCGCCCAACGGCACCACCCTCACCTCGACCATCGACAGCGGGCTGTTCCCCGGTGAGGCTGGCATCACCAACCTGGCCGGGCTGATCACCGGCTTCTTCAACCAGGGGGGGATGCAGTTCCAGCCCAACCTGATCGACCGCGAGACCCTGCTGGATGCCTACGAGAATCCCGGCAAACACAAGGACCTGGTCGTGCGTATCGCCGGGTACTGCGCCTATTTCGACGATCTTTCGGACGAGCTGAAGCGTGAGATCATCGACCGGTCGTATTACACGAACTAGGATCGGCGCCCAGGAGGTTGGCGTGGCCGGGACCTATTACGATGGCACCCCCTACTCCCTGGTGTTCGACCCCCTGCTGCGCGGGCTGCACCAGCGCGTGGCGGCCTGGGTCCCGCAAGACGCCCGCTGCCTGGACGTCTGCTGCGGGCCGGGCGGGCTGACCTTCGAGCTGGCCCGGGGCGGCCGCCACGTCCTGGGCGTGGACCTGTCCGAGAAGATGATCACCCGCGCCCGGCAGCTCCAGCAGCGGGGCGAGCACCCCGGGGTCTCGTTCCAGGTGTGCGACGCCACGGACCTGCAGGGCATATCCGAGGGTGAGTTCGACGTGGCCACGGTGTCCATGGGCCTGCACGAGATGCCCGCGGCGGTCCGGGAGCGGGTCATCCCCGAGCTACTGCGGGTCGCCGCGTCCGTGGTGATCGTGGATTTTGCGGTGCCCATGCCGGTCAACCGCGCCGGGGTACGCAATCGCGTCATCGAGCTTGCCGCCGGATTCAGCCACTTCGCCGGCTTCCGCGATTACACACGGCGGGGCGGATTGCTGCCGTTGATAGAGGCTGCCGGGGCCGTCGTCGCCCGCTCGCGCCCGATGGATCAGGGGACGTTGCTGCTGCTGGAAGTCACCGGGAAGGCGAGGGAATAGCCGCGGCGATCTCGACGATCTTCGGGGCGGCCTCCGCGGCGTCATCGCCGGTCAGATCGAAGACCACGTGCAGCCGGTCGCCGGCCTGCATCAGGACGAGCGATTTTCCCGAGAACCCGTCGACAAGGATGTGGGCCCGGCCCACCACGGTCACCTGATAGTCGTTTTGGGACTGATAGGCCAGGTACCGCTCCAGCTGGGCGGCGAGGGCGTCGGCGTCCGCGACGAGGGTGAGCCAGCGGCGTGGGCCGCCCGCCAGCTGGACGCGGCATCCGTAGGCCCGCGTTCCCTGGCCGACGCCGAAGTCCATGGACCGGCCCAGGGAGCCGAAGTTGCGCAACGCCAGCGGTCCGCGCAACAGCACCTCGCTGCCCGGGAGCCGGCCGGCGGGGAGGACGCCCTCTAGTTCGGGCCACTCGGTTGCCATCGGCTCCGGCAGCAGGGCCTGCAACACGGCCAGCAGGGCCACGGCATCCGCCCCCTTGGTCCCGATGACCTTGATGTAGTGGGAGCCGCTCGTGCACTCCAGGTAGAGGTCGTACCGCCGGCCCGTGAAGGGATGGGGAAGCGCATCCACCGTTGGATCGCGGACCAAGGAATACAGGCCCGCCGCGGCGGTATCGTCGGCCATCTCGTACCGCTCGATGAGGATCTCCCGATCCTCGAGGCCGTAGTACCCCACGGTCACCCGGGTGAAGCCGTATTCGTGATACAGCTCCGAGCCCCCATTGATGTGCTGATACAGCTCCGCACCGACGAAGGCCTTGTGATCGGTGCGCGCCCAGCCGGCGAGCTGCTCGGGGAGGTCGGCGGCCAGGCCGGCGCCAGGGATCGCGAGCAGGGCCATCAGCAACCCCGCAGGGAGCCGGGCGGGTAGGTCAGACATCGGCCCGTTCGACCCTCAGCAGATTGAGCCGTCCCTCACCGGCCCGCTGCTTGGTGGCCTGGGTGATGTAGGGCACATCCCGCAGGTCCCGGTCCACCAGGCCGGTCCCGTAGGCATCGACGGCCACCGGGTCGGTGGAGGCCACCACCTCCCCCACGGCGCGGGTCGGGCCGGGGCCGGCAGGGCCATTGCCCAGCAGCACGGTGGAAGCGTCCAGCACCGTCAGGTCCGGGTGGATCGCGGTGGCCAGGTCGGCGATGCAATCGTGGAGCCCCAGGGAATGGAAGGACCGCGGATCGGCGATGATCCCCATCATGTTCTTGATGGCCATGGAGGTCTCGGAGCCCGCGTGGTGCTTGCACACCGGGATGTCGATGAACACATCGGTGTCCAGCACCAGGTCGGCGACCTGGATGCGGTCGAGGATGCGCCCCATCGGCACGGGCACCTCGCGGTAGCGATCCGGGGCCTCGGTGGGTGGCGGCATGTGCACCATGGACGCGCCCACCCCCTCCACCGCCGGCTGGATTCCGATGGCCCCGGCGTAGCCCGGGTCGTGGTGGTGGTACACCTGCACGGTGGCTCCGGCCTTGACGCACAGATCGGCCACGGCCCGCACCACGTCGGCGTGGGTGTTCACCGCGAACCCCGACCCCAGCGGGCTGATGATGTTGGGGAACAGCAGCACCCGCGCCCCTGGCTGCACGAAGCGGTCGATGCCGCCGATCATGCGCACGGCGTGCTGGGCCGCCAGGTAGGGATCGGGGTTGACCGCCACCGCCACGTCCGGCAGCTCCATGGAGATGGCCGACGACACGCGGGGCAGCAGGCCGCTCCCCGCAGCCCCCAGGGCCAGCAGCCCGGCCCGGGTGAACTCCCTGCGGGTGGGTTTACCGAGACTCATCGTCGCCTCCCATCTCCGCCCCGTCGTTTTCGTCGGCCCGGATGGCGTGGCCGGTCTCCGTCTCTCCCTCTTCGGTGAGCAGCCGCAATGTGGCCGCCATCCCGGTGTCCGCCTCGACGATACGGATCCGAACCTCGTTCCACCCCTCGGCGAGGGTGAGGTCGAGGGTCTTGACCCCCTCGGCCGGTTCCTCCTGGGCGGCGCCGTTGAGCCAGGCCGACCAGGGATCGTCCGTGTCCACCTCGAGGGTCGTGGAGGTCCCCTCCCCTCCCTGGACCTGGAACCTCAGGTAGGCCGTGTCGCCGGCCTCAGTCGGGCGGTCGAGGTACAGCACGGGGTTGAAGTACCCCAGCCGCTCCGTGTGGTCGACCACCTGCCAGCCCTCGTCCGTGGTGACCGTCTCGTAGTCCTCTTCCGGG
Organism: uncultured Rickettsiales bacterium; assembly: GCA_964504165.1. Classification (GTDB taxonomy): domain Bacteria; phylum Myxococcota_A; class UBA796; order UBA9615; family CAYRNR01; genus CAZDDH01. The sequence continues at coordinate 14,834 of CAZDDH010000149.1, forward strand.
AGGTCCCCGCCGGCGGCCGCCGCATCGCGCAACAGCACCGCATACCGTGCGATGTACTGCTTGTGTTCGAAATCTTGCTGATAGGAGTCCCGGTACATGGGGTACCACTCCAACAGCGAATGGGGGGTGTCCGGATACTGCTCGTTGTAAGCGGCGTATGCCGCGTCAGCGGGGCCAAAATCGGTGGCAAACAGGTGTACCCAGGGGAGCAAGGCCCGGCCCGTGCGGACCAGCTCCGGGCCCGCACCGTGCTCCTCCAGCGTGCTGAGCTGCTCGTGGGCCTTGCCCGGCCAGGTGAAGCGGACCTGGTACCCCTCGGCGAAGTGGGCGAAGGGTTCCCAGTCGAACTCCGCGTATTCGTCGATCTTCTCCCGGGTCTCCACCAGCGCCACCGCCGCGTCGGACGCCGGGTAGGTGGCGATGAGATCCAGGTAGATCTGGGCCGCCTCCTCGTTGCGCCCCAGCCCCTCCAGAGACTCCCCGTAGGCCGCGTAAACGGGGGGCATCTGCCGCCGGTCGTCGATGCCAGCTTCCATCAGCTGGGATAGCAGCGGCTCCGCCTCGGCGAAGGCCTCCACGTCCATGTACAGCCGGCTGCCCTTGAGCAGCGCGGTGAACATCGTGTCGTCCGGGCGGGCCGGGGGCGGGAAGATCTCCTGGCCGATGGCCAGCGCCTGGCCATAGCGCTCGGCGGCCCCCTGCGCGTCCTCCGCGGCGAGCAACCCCTCGGCCAGCCGTACGGCTGCGTGGAAGGCCCACTCGCTGCCGGCGTAGCGGGCGATGAGGTCGTCGAACAGCGCCTCCCCCGCCGGCTGATCCTCCCGGACCAGCAGGTGGATGCGCGCCGCGCTGTACAGGGCCAGTGGCGCGTCCTCGTGATCGGGGTTGGCCTGCGCGAAGGCCTCGAAGACGGCCAGGCCCTCTTCGAACCGCTGTTGACGCACATGGTCCACCCCGGTCTGGAAACGGACGACCTGCTTGGTGGGGCAGCCGGTGGCCAGCAGCACCACGACGATGGGTAACCACAATAGATGTTTGGATCGCATGCTGTAGTTATCCCCGCTTTCGCACTGCCAAGGCAATCGGGGGAAAAAACCGTCTCGTCAACGGTGGTATCCTCCCGTGGTTCGTATCCTTAGAGGTGACCCATGAAATTCTACTGGACCGTGGCCTGGCGCAACCTGTGGCGGCACAAGCGCCGGTCGCTCATCACGGCCTTCGCGATGGCCATTGGTGTGGCGCTTTGCATGTCGATGATCTGCCTCTCCGACGGCATGTTCGACAAGATGTTCAACGTGATGGTCGAGCAGCAGCTCGGCCATGTCCAGGTCCATCACCCCGACTACCCCAAGAAGGGGCTGGTGTTCGACTCTCTACCCAATCGAACAGCCTTACTGGAACGCATCGACAGCCTCGAGGGCACCGTCGCCGCCAGCGCCAAGCTCGATGGCTTTGCCCTGGTGGGTGGCAAGAACAAGTCGGCCGGTGGCCAGCTTGTGGGCATTGATCCAGCCCGACACCGAGCGGTCAGCAACGTGTACGAGCAAGTCTCCGGAGGGGCATTCCTCTCTGACACCGCCGCCAACGAGATCATCGTCGGCTACCAGCTCGCCAAAGATATCGAGGTGGGCCTGGGGGACGAAGTGGTGGCCGTCACCCAGGCCACCGACGGCTCGATGGGCAACGACCTGTACACCGTCGTTGGCCTGTTCAAGACCGGCAACGAGGCCATGGATCAATCGGGGGCCTACATCCACATCCAGGACGCCGAGAACTTGCTGGTCCTGCACGACCAGACCCACGGCATCACTGTGCTGACTGAAGGCGCCGATCACGTGGAGTCATACACCCTGACCCTCCGCGAGGCCGTGGGCACCGAGACGGTCCAGGTCCAGTCGTGGTGGGAGGCATCGCCGGCGACCGCGAAGATGCTCGGCCTGAGCGATTCCATGGCCTACGTCATGTTACTCATCGTCTTCGCGGTGGCCGCATTCGGTGTGGTCAACACGATGATGATGTCGGTGTTCGAGCGCACCCGCGAGATGGGCGTGTTGCGGGCACTGGGGCTTCGCAAGGGGAAACTGGTGTGGCTGGTCGTGTTCGAGAGCTTCTTCCTGGCGGCGCTGGCGGCCTCCATCGGCCTGGTAATGGGCGGCCTGTTGGACTGGTACCAGGTCGTATACGGCCTCGATTTTTCCAGTTCCATGCCCGACGGCTATTCCTGGGAGGGAGTCGTGATCGATCCGGTGATGAAGGGCACGTTGACAGTCAACGGCGTGGTGCTCCCGGCGTTGGCGGTGTTCGTCGTGTCAATCCTCTCCTCGTTGTGGCCAGCCTGGCGGGCCACCCGTCTACAACCCGTCACCGCCATCCGGGAGGAGTAGACGATGCGACTGTTCAAGCTCGCGCTTCGCAACCTGTCCCGCAACACCCGGCGCACCGTGCTGACCGTGGCGGCCATCGCCTTCGGCCTGGCCATGATGATGTTCGTGGTCAACTTCCAGAACGGTTCCTACTCCATGATGATCCGCGAGGGAGTCAGCTCCATGGCCGGGCACGTGGTCGTCCAGGCCGAGGGCTACCAGGACGACAAGGAAGTGACCCTGTTGGTCGAAGGCTCTGGCGACGTCGCCGCCAAGATCTCAGCGGAGTTCCCGGATGCGGTTGTGGCGCCGCGCATCACCATGGGCGGGCTGCTCACCTCCACCACCACCTCGACGGGGGTCGGCCTGAGCGGCCTGGTCCCCGAAGCCGAGATCCAGATCCAGAAGCTCCACGAAAAGGTCGTGGAAGGCAGCTGGTTCGAGGACGACGATCGGGAGATCCTCATCGGTGGTGTGATGGCGGACTCGCTGGACGTGGGGCTCGGCGACAAGCTGGTGTTCATGGGCCAGAACGGCACCGATGAGGTGCAGAGCCGGATGTTCCGGGTCAAAGGGATCTTCCGCACCGGCGCGGATTCGGTGGATGGCCGTCTGGCGCTGGTCCATCTGTCGGCCGCCCAGGAGCTGCTGGACCGCGGGGACGTGGCCCACATGGTGACCTTGCACCTGGACGATCCCAGCCAATCGGAGGACGCGGCCGACCGGGTGGAGGCCATGCTGGCTAGCCAGGACCTGGATGTTCGCAGCTGGCGCGAGGCGATGCCGGAACTGGCTGCGATGATCGAGGTGGACCGCCAGAGCGGTGATGTCATGATGGCCATCATCGGGCTGATCGTCGCCTTCGGCGTGCTCAACACCCTGCTCATGAGTGTGCTGGAGCGGACCCGGGAGTTCGGCGTCATGCTCTCGCTGGGCATGAAGCCACGGCAGGTAGCCCGGCTGGTGCTGAACGAGGGCGTGGTCCTGGGATGCATCGGGGCGTTTGCGGGCCTTGCACTGGGGCTTCTGTTTTCCTGCTACGCAGTCTACGTCGGCATCGACATCGCCAATTACAGTAGTTCGGAATCCGGCGTCATGGAGATGGAGGGCATCGTCATGGGGGGGGTGATGAAGGGCGACTGGGATGTGAAGCGCATGGCGTTCTACTTCTTCTCCGCCATCCTGTTCTGCCTGATCGCGGCCGTCTACCCGGCCTGGGCCATCAGCAAGCTGCAACCCGTCCAGGCCATGCGCCACCACTAGCAAGGGGAACCATCATGCCAACCGTGAGCGTCCGTGAGCTGACCCGACAGTACAAACAAGGCGACCACGTCGTGCACGCGCTGCGCGGCGTCGATCTGGACATCGAACCGGGGGAATTCACCGTCCTGATGGGGCCCTCCGGATCGGGCAAGACCACCTTGCTCAACCTCATCGGCGCCCTGGATCTACCCACCTCCGGGATCGTCACCATCGACGGCAAGGACCTGTCCGTCCTCGCGGCGGGTAAGCGCTCCGACCTGCGCCTCGAGCGCCTGGGCTTCGTGTTCCAGTCCTACAACCTGATCCCCGTGCTCACCGCCTACGAGAACGCCGATTTCGTCCTGATGCTACGGGGTGTACCCGAGCACGAGCGCAGGAAGCGGGTGATGGAGACCTTCAAGGCCGTGGGGCTGGAGGGCATGGAGAACCGCCGCCCCAACGAGCTTTCCGGCGGCCAGCAGCAGCGGGTGGCCGTGGCCCGGGCCATCGTCGGCAATCCGGCCCTGGTGCTGGCGGACGAGCCCACCGCCAACCTGGACTCCAAGACCAGCGGCACCCTCATCGACCTGATGAAGCAGCTCAACGAAGAGCAGGGCGTGACCTTCCTGTTCGCCACCCACGACCCCAGCGTGATGGAGGCCGCCAAGCGGGTCATCCGGCTGGTGGACGGCAAGATCGTGGAGGACGAGCGGCGCTAAAAATTGCGCGGGTGACATCCATTCCTCTGGGGCAACGCCACCTTCACAGCAGTAGCTGTGGAGGCCGTATGTATCGTTGGTTCGTTTCGTTCTTGATCGTTTCGTGGATATTCGTGGTACCGGCTGGCGCGCAAGACGCCCGCGTGCTGATGATCGGCAACAGCTACACCGACGGCAACCAGCTCGATCAGCTGGTCGAAGGCGTGCTCGCGGACACGGTGCCAGCGTGGAGCGACGTCTACGGCATGCGGGTGACCCAGGGGGGCATGACCCTGGCCCAGCACGCGGACAATGCCGACGGCACGAACGGCGACACCCAGTGGCGCCAGGCGCTGGTCACCGGCCCCGACGCGGGGACGTGGGATTGGGTCGTGCTGCAGGACCAGAGCCAGATCCCCGGATTCCCCCAGCAGCAGAGCGAATGGACCGAGAGTCGGGACGGCGCCGTGATCCTGGCGGACCTGATCGCCGGCGGCGGCGGGGAGACCGTTTTCCTGCTGACCTGGGGACGGAGGGACGGCGACGCCTACAATCCCAACCGATTCCCGGATTTCGGAACGATGCAGGACCACCTGACCGACGGGTACCTGGCCTACCGGGACGCCGTCCTCGCGAACGGCGGCGAGGCCTGGATCGCCGCGGCGGGCCCGGCCTTCGAGCGCGTCCACGAGGACATCGTCGAGGCCGGCGGTGTCCCCACGGACGTGGGCTCGGTTTTCTACGACCTCTACACCGGCGACGGTAGCCACCCCTCGGCCAGCGGTTCGTACCTGGCGGCCTGTGCCCTGGCCGTGAGCCTCACCGGGCGGCCGGTGCAGGGCATCGCCTACCAGCAGGGCGTCGACGCGGCCACCGCGCAGCTGCTGCAAGACGCCGCCGAGCGGGCGGTGTACCAGGACCTTTTTGGCGACATCCCCTACCGCTGGGTCTTCGACTGGGCCGACTGGTCCTCCCCCGGGGATGTCTCCGGCAACGAGACCGCCATCTCCGACCTCGTCACCCGTCCCCTGGTCCACGTGACCGCAGACGTGACCGCCGCGACGGGGGTGATCGTCGGCGCCGGACACGACGGCGGATCCACCGGTGACGGTTGGCTGATGGTGGACCAGGCGACCCTGACCGTGGACGGGGATCTTCAGGTCGGGGGCACGGGCTCCAGCCAGGCGGAGATCGATCGAGGGATGTTGACCGCCCACAACATCCAGATCGACGCAGCCGGCTCCCTGCTCTTCACCATCGACGCCACCGAGACCTCGGTGATCGAGGTCCAGCAGCAGTTCGTCCTGGACGGGAAGGGGGAGGTGCACCTGGCCGAGGGCGCGGACGTGAGCGAGCCGGGCTCGGTCACCTTGGTCACAGCGGCCGAGGTCCAGGCCGATCCGGCGGCGTTCGTTCTCCCGGCGGGAACCGAGCTGACCGTGGACGCCACCAGTGTCGTGCTGTCCTGGGGTGGCGGTGACGACGACGACGACGACGCGACGGATGACGACGACGCAGCGGACGACGACGACGTGGCCGATGACGACGACGTAGCCGACGACGACGACGACGTGGCGAGCGACGACGATGACGGGGCCCACATGGAGGACGACGACGACGGCTGTGCGTGCAGCGCCGCACCCCGGCCCGCCACCGCACCGCTGCTGGCCCTGCTTCTCGTGGCGGCGTTGCTATCCCGCCGCGTCCGCTCCTGATCAGTAGTCCATGGTCACGACACCATCCTTGAACTGGATGGTGAAACTGACGATCCAGATCCCCGACTCCAGCGCCTCGAACTGAAGATCCTCGAACACGGACTGCACGCAGCCCTTCATGAACGGTTGGCTCACGTCCGATTTCACCGTGCTGATATCGGTCACGTGGCTCGCGCCCTCGTCGTTGTCGCGGATGGTGAACTTGGTTTTGATGATCCCCTCGAGATCGGGATCGGCCTCGTACCACGACCGGTAGCAGTCTTCGAATTCCGGCTCGCGTTCCATGATGGCGCTCTGGATACCGTCCCGGGTCGTGGGCCACGTGGCGAAACGGTCCAATGGTTCGTCAGGGGAGATGTACCCGTCGAGATCCGGGGCCGCCACCGTCTCCCCGGCGGGTGGCCCGGGCGCTGGTGGGCTGGCGTGGCCCACGCCGGCCTGTGCGCGGGGTGCCGCTCGGGCCGGATTTGGCGCCGCTTCCAGGGGTTGCCACCCCCCGGGAAGCGGTACAGCGCCGTCCGCGCCATCGGGGCCGTCCAGGCCGACGACCTCCTCCCCGGAGTGGCCCGCCGCAGGGCCGCGGAAAAGCGCGAGCCACAAGCCCAGCGCGAACACGAAGACAAACATCACCGCGAATATCCAGCTGATTCGCCCGCCCATGGATCTCTCCCTCCATGATCCTGACGGTGGCAACGCATGGGGTCCCGTAGTGGGCCGTACTGCACAATCCGAGGAAACGCCCCCCTGATGGGCGAT
>CAZDDH010000150.1:0-21597 GCA_964504165.1 uncultured Rickettsiales bacterium
GAGTGGTGACCACAACATGTAGGGGGTGGAGGCGCTAACCGTCTACCCCCCTTGTTTGCTTGCTGCAGCTCGATCAACACCCCCCCCGTGCTGCGGGGGTGCAAGAAGATGATCTGGGCGCCGTGGGCACCCTGCTGGATCTCCTCGGTGACGAAGCGCATCCCCGCTTCTTTGAGCCGGGCGATCTCCGCTGGAAGGTCGTCCACCTCGAGGCACAGGTGGTGCAGTCCGGGCCCGCGTTTGTCCAGGTGCTTGGCCAGGGGGGACTCCTCGTCGAGGGGAGCCACGAGCTCGACGCGGCTCTCGCTGACCTTGAAGAACTCGACCTGGGTACGGGCTGCCTCGACGTCCTCGCGGCCGCCGGGGTCGATGCCCAGGGTATCGGTGAAGCGGGTGGACGCCTGATCCAGGTCGTCCACGGCAATGGCGATGTGATGGATACGCTTGATCATGCTGCTAAGATACGGTCAGGTCTCGGCTCCGTCCAGAAGGTGGCGGAGCCGTCCAGGGCCAAGAAAGGGTCGAGCATGGAGGAGGTCTTCGAGGTCCGCATCAGCCGCTACGCGGATTCGGAGAGCTTCGAGAAGGTCGTGGGCCTGCTGGCCAAGCTCTACCCGGATCGCTCCCGCGACGAGCTGGCCTCGGGGCTGGCGATGACGCCGGTATTGCTCACCCACGAAGCCTCCCGCCGCGCCGCGGAGACGCTGGAGACGGTGCTCGGTGAGCTGGGCGCCCGGGTCCGCATCAAGGCGGTCAGCGCCGCCGAGGAGTCCTCCTTTGCTGGCCTGGAGGTCGAGAAAGACTTCCTGCAGAAGATCCGCAACCGCGAGCGCACCCCCGTGGGGCGGCCGCGGCCGAGCGGCGGTTCCCAGGAGGATCCCTCTCTCAACACCCAGAAACCTCCCTGGGAGCGGGGTTGAGCTCCCGTCCGGTCGATCCAGAGCAGGCTCCGACTCTCTCCGTGGTGATTCCCTCCGTCCAGGGAGCCCACCACCTGCGCCGCTGCCTGGCTTCGCTGGAGCCGGTGGAGGGGGGGCTCGAGGTGATCGTCGTGGACAGCGGCTCCGCGGACGGCACGCGGCTGGCGTGCGCATCCGCCCCTCCGGATGTGCGGCTGGTCTCCCTGGCGCGCAACCCGGGATTCGCCGAGGCGATGAACCGGGGCCTGGCCGTCGCCCGGGGCCGCTACCTGCTGGTGCTCAACAACGACGTGGAGGTGGCGCCCGGTGCACTGACGATACTCGTGGACAAGGCCCGCGCCTGTGGGGACGTGGTGGTGGTGCCGCGCATCCTGTCGATGATGGAACCGGGCACCGTGGACAACACCGGCAACGAGCTTCTGTACGACGGCCTCAACATCTGCCGGGACCGGGGGAGCCCCAGCGCCAGGAGTAGCCAGCCCGTGGATCCGCTGCTGCCCAGCGGGTGCGCCATGCTGCTGCCCGCCTCCTTGCTCACCCGTGTCGGCGGCTTCGATCCGCGCTACTTCGCCTACGGCGAGGATGCGGATCTGGGGCTGAGAGCGCACCGGGACGGGATCCCGTGCCGCTACGCCCCCGAGGCGGTGATCACTCACCTGGGGGGGGGCACGTGGGGCGCGGACAGCCTGCGCAAGGCCTATCTGGTGGAGCGGAACCGGTCCCGCATGGCCGCGGCCCATCTCCCCGTGGACCGGCTGCTGGCCTCCCCCCTGTTCGTGGCCCGGCGATACTGGGAGCACGCCCGGTCGGCGGCCACCGAGGAAGGGCCCCTGTCGGCGTATCGCGGCAGGTGGCGCAAGGCGGGAGCGGCTTGCGCGGCGGCGGCGGGATTGCTGGCGGGGGTAGCCGGGCTGCCCGGTGACCTGCGGCGGCGGGCCGACCTCAGCGCCCAGCTGGGTCCGGTGGAGGACGGCGGCCCTGTGCGGCCCAGCCGAGTGCGGCCCAGCCAGCTGCGCCGTCGGCTGGTGGGCCGGGCTGCGTTGCGCCGTCGCAATCGCTGGTAGCCTGCGCCATCCATCCATCCCATACACCGTGGAACAGTGCGGTGGCCCGTGCGGCACGGGGCTCATCCCCTTCGCGCAGCAGCGTCGCGGCGCTCAACAGGGTGGCCAGCGCCGCCGGACCGATCCCTCGCAGGCCTCGGGAGCGGGCCAGCACGACGTGCCCGCGGGCCGCGTGATAGGCCGCAAAGCGCCCCCGGCCGGCGGTGGCAGCCCCCCGGTGGAACGCCGTCGCCTGCGGCACCAGGTGGAGCTGGTAGCCCGCTCGCCGCAGTCGCAACGACAGGTCCACGTCCTCGAAGTAGAAGGGATATCGGTGGGCGTCGAACCCGCCGACGAGGCTCACCGGGCGTACGCGCAGGGCCAGCGCCGTGGCCGGCAAGGCGTCCACCGGGAACGGATCGCGAGCGGCCAGTGCCGCCGGCCGCAGCGCCACGACGCGGCCGGCGCCGGCGCGGACGCGTAGCCCCGCGGCCTGGATCTGCCGGCCATCCTCATCCCACAGCAGGGCTCCTGCGGCGGCCACCCCGGCCACGCGCGCTGCGGCGCACAGGCGCTCCTGGGCCCCCGCCGTGAGCCAGGCGTCGTCGTTGAGCAGCACCACGAGGTCGTGGCCGGCTTGTTGCGCCCGCTCCAGGGCCACGTTGGCCGCCGCCGCAAAGCCGGGCCGGGCCAACGGGAGGATCTCCACGTCTTCACGGCCCGCCGTGGCGGCGGCGCCCTCCGGATCCATCGACAGCACCCAGATGGGCGGTCGGGCATCGGCCAGCGCGCGGGCCAGCAGCGGCTGGGAGCCCGAGGTGACGACCACCAGCGGTGCGGTTGGTTCCATGCACGAAGGATAGCAGTTAGACTCGACCGCGGAGGTCATCATGAAACGCTACAGCTCGGCAGTGCTCGCGGGCCTTCTGCTGATGTCCACCGCCGCCGCCGCCGCCTCGACGGCTGCGTACGGCACCCTCCGCCGGGACGCCATCCAGGCGGTCAGCGTATGCCGCAACCTCTCCACGGTGACCCGCCAGCTCGACGGGCTGGCCGAGGACGTCGTGGACGAGAGCAAGACCCTGCAGACCGGCGCCCTGGGGCGCATCGCGGTGGTGCAAAAGCGCCTGGACGTCATCGACGGCAAGGTGGACGAGCTGGAGCGCAAGAGCACCGAACTCCACGAGCTGTCCCAGAAGATGAAGGATTCGGCCCTGGAGCTGCAAAAGAGCCTCGAGGCCGATCAGCCCACGCCGCCGCCCCCCCCGGCCACCGCCCAGCCGTAGACGTTAGAAGTTCCCCGAGATCATCCAGGCGTGCAAGAGCCGGTTGGCTCCCAGCGGCTTGTCCGGGTTGATGCGCCGTTCCATGTCGCCGAGCTCGATGCGCATGGAGTAGCTGGCCGAGAAGTTGGGGGTGGTCCAGCCCAGGCCCCAGCTGGCGTACTGCTGCTGGAACATGGTGTCACTGGAATAGCCACCGCGGATGTTGAGCTGTTGCAGCAGCGTCAGCTGGGCGCCGGCGTTGACGTCGATGAGGGTCTTGTCGGTGCTGGTGAAGTCCATCACCCCGTCCACTCCCAGCCACAGCAATCCTCCCCCCAGGATGGTGCCGAAACCGACGGCCAGCGTCGTGGGCTCTTCTTCCATCTTGGTGGGTATCAGGTTGCCGCCGGTGACTCCCAGGGCCACGTTTTCACTGATCCACCACGACAACCCCACGTCCACGCTGACCTTGGTCTCATCCCCGTGCAGGTCGTCAGCGACGCGGTAGATCCGCAGGGCGGCGCCGGGGTTGAAGCGCCGCAGGAAGAACCCGTAGGCCAGGGCAACGGCAAAGCGCGCCGTCTCCCGGGAGTGCTCGATATCGTCCGCCGTGTCTTCGTTGTACCAGGCCATGTCCAGCGCTGGATCGAAGGGAGGGCGGGACCACTCGAAAGTCTGGCTGATGCCCATCGCCAGCATGCTGGACTGGCTGTCGCGGGCCGAGAATTGCAGGACGTTGCTGCGGGTCGGGTCGAACCGCTGGAAGCCGGTCTCCACGCAGTAGCTGGGGTAGGGGCTGGTGATGGCGCCGGGGTTGAGGGTGATGCCGGCGTTGTCCAGGGGGATCGCCCGCCCGGCGCCGCCCACGGCGAGCGTCTTGGCGGGAATCCACTCCTCTGCGCTGGCAGGGGTCATCCAGCACAGCAGCAGCAGGGGGATCAGCCACGTCGTCTTCAAGGGTCCTCCAGCCGGTGCGCTACCACGTTCCCGGCGCACGATTCCTAGCACACGCACCCGTATTGTCCATTCTTACCGGTAGTTTGAGCAAAGACCATGCCATCGGTCAGAGGCGCACAGACGCAGGCTCTGGGGCTGTGTTGCGGCGCTCGACGGATGACAATCTGGCACACACGGCGGAATGCGGGGACGGCGCTGGACAGGTTGTCAAACCCCTCAGGGGCTGAGTTTTCTTTACATTACAGGGGTCTTGAAGCTAGTATCGTCCGCTCGCCGCGAGGCGGGAATCTTTGCAAAAACCTAACCGCGGCCCAGCGCAGCCACTCATGAAGAGACGGGCGCGAAAGGGGGAGCAGCAAAGCCATGACGCCAGAAAAGCTGGAATTCTTTCGCAATCTTCTCAACGAGCGGCTCGGTGCACTCATCGCCGAGGCGAATCGGTCTGTGTCCAACATGACCGAGGAGAAGCTGAACCTACCCGATGCCATCGATCTGGCATCCGAGGAATCCAACCGGGATTTCTCGATCCGGCTCAAGGATCGGGAGCGCAAGCTTATCTACAAGATCAAAAAGGCCATCGATCGCATCGACGAGGGTGACTACGGGGTCTGCGAGGTCTGCGGCGAGGACATCGCCCACAAGCGCCTCATCGCACGGCCCGTGACCACCCACTGCATCGATTGCAAGACCGAGGCCGAGACTCAGGAACGCATCCGGGGCCGCTAGGCGCGCGGTTGCAAGCCAACGAGTCTTTGTTCCCGGCCGGCGACGCCGGTCCGATCGTGGGTGTTGCCCTCCGCTCTCCTGTCGACAGCCTGTTCCACTACACCGTGCCCCTTGCTCTACAAGGCCGCCTCGCGGTCGGCCACGCGGTCCAGGTGCCCTTCGGCCGCCGGTTCGTCAGCGGCGTGGTGGTGGAGCTCGATCCGGCCCCCACGGCCGGCATCAAGCTCAAGCCGGTGTCGGCGCTGTTGATGGAAGAACCGGTCATCGAGCCGGACGAACTGCCGTTTTACCGCTGGGTTGCCCGGTACTACCGCTACCCCCTGGGCCAGGTGCTGGCCGCGGCCCTGCCCCCCCAGCTCCACCAGCGCGCCCGGGGCCATGCCGACGACGGGCCTGACGGCGCCGAGGCGCTGCTGGGCCCACCCACGGTGGAGGTGGTCCGCCTCGAATCCAGCCTGACCGCCGCCCTGTCGGCCTTCTCCCGGCCCGGCCCCGTGCGGGATCGGCTGCTGGCCTACCTGGAGCGCTTCGGCGAGGTGGAGGTGCGCCAGCTGGTCGCCCAGTTCTCCGGGGCCCGCCGGATCGTACGCCAGCTACAGGATCGGCAGCTGGTGCGCGTCGAGCACCGCCGCGTGGACAGCCCCCTGGAGAGCGAGGACGTCGAGGCCGACTCGGCGCCGGACCTCACCGGGGCGCAGCGCAGCGCCGTGGACGACATCGAGGCGGCCCGTCGGGAGGGGGGCTTCAAGCCGCTGTTGCTGCACGGCGTCACCGGGTCGGGCAAGACCGAGGTCTACCTGCGGGCGGCTCAGACCGCCATCGAAGCGGGGGGCGGTGTGCTGGTGCTGGTCCCCGAGATCGCCTTGACGCCCCAGCTCGTGGACCGCTTCGCCGCCCGCCTGGAGTCCCCCATGGCCGTGCTCCACTCGGGGCTCACCGCCAAGCAGCGGTTCGACCGCTGGCGCTCGTTGCGCGAGGGCACGGCGCGCATCGCCATCGGTGCCCGCTCGGCGGTCTTCGCCCCGGTGAAGGACCTGGCGTTGATCGTGGTGGACGAGGAACACGACGGCTCCTACAAGCAAGAAGAGGGGCTGCGCTACCACGGACGGGACGTGGCGGTGGTGCGGGCTAGCCAGCTGGGGATCCCGGTGGTGCTGGGGTCGGCCACGCCGGCGCTGGAGAGCTTCCACAACGCCCGGCGCAGCAAGTACGGGATGTTGTCCCTCCCCTCGCGGGTCCACGAGCGGCCCTTGCCGGACGTCACTGTCGTGGATCTACGGGAGGAAAAGGGCGGCGAAGAGGCGCGCCACCGGCTGCTCACCGAGCCGCTGATGGCGGCGCTGACCGAGGTGGTCGAGCGGGACGAACAGGCCATCTTGCTGCTCAACCGCCGCGGCCACTCGTCCGTGGTGCTGTGCGGCAGTTGCGGGGGCTCCTTCGAGTGCCCGGACTGTGACGTGTCGATGACCTACCACGGCCGCCGGAACATGCTGCTGTGCCATTACTGCGGCCGGTCGACGCCGCGCCCGGCGCGCTGCCCCCACTGCAATGACGCCGCGCTGGAGGAGGTGGGGGAGGGCACGGAGCGCATCGAGGAAGGGCTGGCGGAGATGCTGCCGGGCCTGCGGGTGGACCGCATGGATAGGGACACCACCCAGGGGCGGGGCGCCCACGCCCGCATCCTCGAGCGCTTCCGCCGTGGGGATATCCAGGTGCTGGTGGGCACCCAGATGGTGGCCAAGGGGCACGACTTCCCCCGGGTGACGCTGGTGGGCGTGCTGCACGCCGATGCGGCGTTGAACCTGCCCGACTTCCGCGCCGGGGAGCGCACCTTCGCCCTGCTGACCCAGGTGGCCGGGCGGGCGGGCCGCGGCGAGATCCCCGGCCGGGTCCTCGTCCAGACCTTCACCCCGCACCACGAAGCGATCCGCCACGCCCTCGGCCACGACTACGACGGCTACGCCCGCCGCCTGCTGGACACCCGCCGGGCGGTGGGCTACCCCCCCTTCAGCCGGCTGGCCCTGCTCCGCTTCAGCCACAAGCGGGAAGGGACGGTCCGCCAGACCGCGCGCCGTGTGGGGGATCGGTTGCGGCGGGCGGTGCGGTCCCGGGGCGGCACAGACGCGGGGCTACGCCTGCTGGGCCCGGCGCCGGCCCCCATGCCGCGTATCGCCGGGCGCTACCGCTGGAACCTGCTGCTGCTGGCTCCCGGCCCCGCCCTGCTGTCCACCCTGCTCGCCGATGCCCAAGGCCACCTGGACGAGGCCGCCAAGGTCTCGGGGATCCGGCTGGCGGTCGATGTGGATCCCCAGTCGATGTTGTAGGGCGCCCGGCCCCGGCGTTACTCATCTTGGCTAGGCCCGTTTGATGGGTGAACCCGACGGACGTGGAGATCCTTCATGAAACGCGCACTCGCTCTGATCTTGGTTACCCTGTTCACCCTGTGCCTCGCCGGTGCGGCCACCGCGCAGGCAAAGAAAGACGAGGACGGTCGCCCGATCATCTATCCCGACAAGACCGAGGTGGATTTCCCGGATCTGGGCGTCGAAGGCGACAAAAAAGGGCCGGACGGGGTGATCTGGGTTTGTCCTCCAGCCCCCAAAGTCGAGCCGCTCGTCAAACTCCGCAGGGATTTCAACCCGGAGATGCAGCAGTCAGTACTCGAGTTATGAGTACCACCCCTTCTTTGCCGCGCTCTCTCCCTTGGGTATGATGAACCCGAGAGAGAGGAAGCGAGGTTGGACGAACCTCCTGGTCTGCCGCTCAACGACATCATCGGTGTGGTGATCTGCATCGTCTTCAGTGCGTTTTTTAGCGGCACGGAGACGGCCCTCACCGCGCTGTCCCAGTCCCGATCCCAGCAGCTCATCGACGAAGGTGGCCGCTTTTCCCGGGTCCTGCGCACCTGGGTGGAGCACCCCAACCGCACCCTCACCACGCTGTTGATAGGCAACAACATCGTCAACATCCTCGCCTCGGTGCTGGCCTACCGTATCGCCGATTTTTACCTGGACAGCTTCGTGGACGCCGCCGCGGTGGCTGCGATGACGATGCTGCTGCTAGTCTTCGGAGAGGTCACCCCCAAGACCTTCGCCAAGCACAACCCGGACAAGGTGGGCGTGCCGGCCATGCACCTGGTGCGGTTGTTCATGGTGCCGGTCTTCCCCCTGGCGTGGGTACTGGCCCGGTTCAGCTCATTGCTGGTGCGTTTTTTCGGGGGCTCGGCTTCGGCGGACGGCCCGCCGGTCACCGAGGGCGAGATCGAGTACATGATCGAGCTGGGCCAGCGGGAGGACGTGTTCGAGGAGTCGGGCCGCGGTGAGCTGCTGGCGTCTGCCCTGGAGTTCAGCGAGATCATCGCCAAGGAGGTGATGATCCCCCGCACCGAGGCCCACTTCCTGCGGTCGGAGATGTCCCTCCCCGAAGCGCTGGAGCAGACCACCCGCTGGGGCCACTCCCGCATTCCGGTGTACGGCGAGTCCGTGGACCGCGTGCATGGCATCCTCTACGCCAAGGATCTGCTCCAGGAGGCCACACGCAACGGCACCGGCGAGCTGTCTACCATCATCCGGCGCAATTTCTTGCACGTCCCCGAGACCCAGCACATCTCCGAGACGCTGCGGCTCATGCAGAGCAACCGGCTGCACATGGGCATCGTGGTGGACGAGTTCGGCGGCACGGCCGGGCTGATCACCATCGAGGACATCCTCGAGGAGCTGGTGGGGGAGATCCGCGACGAGTACGACCGCGAGGACGAGCCCCTACGCAAGATCGCCGAGGACACCTACCTGGTGGACGCCGGCTACTCCGTGTTCGACATGGGCAAGGATCTGGGGGTCGATATCCCGGACGACGGCGAGTACGAGTCCGTGGGCGGGTTTGTCACTTCCCAGCTGGGGCGGGTCCCGGAGGTTGGAGCCGCGGTGACCTACGGCGGCCTGAAGATGACCGTCAACCTGGGCAACGAGCGGCGAGCCCAGCAGATCACGGTGCAGATCGTCCCCGTCAGCGAGGATCCGGACTCCGTGTCGGACAGCGGGCCCCACTCGGTTGTTGACTGAGCCCCCTCTGACCGATCGCTACTTATCCTTCTTCTTGCGGGGTTTGCCGGCGCTGGTGGACGGATTGGCCAGCTTCTCCTTGGCCTTTTCCAGGCGCTTCTTGGCCGGGCCATAGCTGGGATCGGCCGCTACCGCTTTTTCGAACTGGGCCACCGCCTCGGCGTGGTCCTTCTCCCGCTGGGCGATCTGCCCCAGGCGGTAGTGGGAGTGGCAACGGTACAGCTCGGGGATGGTGAAACCGAGGTACTTGTTGAAGGCGGCCTTGGCCTCGGAGTTGTTGCGCCGACTCTTGTAGTAGCAGTCGCCGATGTGCCAGTGCACCCGCCGGTTGTCCGGGGCGGTGACGAGCAGCTTGTCGTAGGTGGCGATGGCGGCGTCATAGTCCTTGGATTTGGTGTAGATGCGGCCCAGCAGCATGTTGTTGATGACGCTGTTGGGGTACTCGGCTTGCAGCTTGAGGCACTCGGCGATGGCCTTGTCGTACTCCCGCTCTTCCATGTAGGTGTACGCCAGGGCGAAGGAGGCCCCGGCCCATACCAGCAGGCCGTTGTCCCGGGCGCGCTCCATCTGCTGGATGCCCTCGGCCCGGTGGTCTCCGAAGCGGGGCAGGAAATCTACGCGGTCGGTGATGGCCGTGCGCCAGTAGTTGTAGATGCCGATGCCCAGGTCCGGGTCGGCGAACTCCGGCGACAGGCGCTTGGCCTTCTTCATCGCCTCGATGGCTTCCCAGCCCTTGTTGAACGCGGTGAGGTAGTCCCCTTCGCGCACGCTGTCCAGGCCGTCGAGGCCCACGATGCCGGCGTACAGGAACGTGTTCCAGCCCTTTTGATGCCCGGTCTTGAGGGTCCGCTGGACCTTGGCCTTGGCCTTGTCCGCCTCCACCCGGTAGGTGTCGCGGTACCCGTAGTCGAAGTTCTCCAGCATCATCGCCTGGAACACCACCGAGCGGCCGAAGTGGCCCACGGGGGAATCGGGGTACAGCTCGTTGACCTCGCGGAATGTGTGCAAGGCCTCCTGGTATTCGCGCTGGTAGATCAGCTCCAGGCCCTCTTGGACCCGTTTCATCAGGTCGGTCTCGACCTCGAGGGGGTTTTCTCCGGTGAATTCACGGGCCTCTGCGTACAAGGCAGGCATCGCCAGGAGCACCCCGAGGAGGCAGCTGGCAGCGAATTGGATGAGTCTCATGTCGCGCTCCCTTCGGATCGTAGACGACGGTACGGCTCCAGATCTTCGCCGGTCGAGTCGATTGGACCCAGAATCATAGCTCGGGAAGCCCCCCAGAGGGGGCCACAACCTCGTAAGTGTGCGACATCTGTGGATCCGGTGTTACACTCCCGCCCCAGAGGTCTCGAAAACGATGCGAATTTCGATCACGCTTCGATGGTTGTTGTTGCTCCCGGTGGTGGCGCTGCTGGAGACCGCCTGCGGTCCCATCCGATCCACTTCGGGCCTCATCGCTGCCAAACAGGCGATTGCCGACGCCGAGGCAGAGAACGCCGACAGCGCAGCGCTGTACGAGATGACCCTGGCGCGGGAGTACCTGCGCAAGGGCAACGAGGAGCTGGGCTACAACGACTACTACATGGCCGAGCAGCTCTACATCAAGTCCGAGCAGCTGGCCGTCACGGCCCTGGAAAAGGTGTTGGGCACCGAGGTCATCGAGGACCAGGACCAGCTGGTTCCCCTCGACGATCCGGACCTGGAGCTGATCCCCGAGGAGGGGGAGCTGGATCCCAACCGGCGCAAGGGGGACGAGGAGGAGATCGAAGACCTCCTCGAACAGGAAGACACGCTGGCCCCCGAGGAGCCGGCCACCCCGGCGCCCACGGAGCCCCCGGCGGGGACGGCAACGCCCACGACGACCACGACGACCACGACGACCACGTCCGATTCGTCGGAGGCCTCGGACGAAGAGGCGAGCGACGACCTGTGGCTGCCGGACACGAGCGAGTAGCGGGGGATCATGACGATGCGATGGGGTAACGGAGGCTCGACGACGGTGAGAAGGTTCGGACTGATTCCCGTGCTGTTGGTACTCGGCGGCTGCGCGGCGAACCTCAACGATCTGCGCGCGACCCACGCTGGCTTCGAGGTGGAGCTGCAGGAGGTCGGCAACGGTGGCGGGCGGGTCTGCGCCCCGCTGGCCTACGCCAAGGCGGAGGCGGAGCACATGTTCTCCGCCATCGAGTTCGCCCAGGGGGATGCCCTGCGTGCCCAGCAGCACATGGCCGAGGCCCGCAAGTACCTGGACGTGGCCAAGCTGGCGTCCCAGGGCTGCGACGTCACCGAGCTGGCGCCGGCCCCGGACTATCGCGTCGATACCACCCCGACGCGCAGCCCGTTCGAGAGCGGGGACACCACCGACAGCGACGGCGACGGCATCACCGATGCCAGCGACCGTTGCCCCACCAAGCCCGAGGATCGGGACGGCTTCAACGACGACGACGGCTGCCCGGACACGGACAACGATCAGGACGGGATCCCGGATTCCACGGACGCCTGCCCGCTGGAGCCCGAAGATCTGGACGGCACCGAGGACACGGACGGCTGCGTGGACGTGGATGACGACGGGGACGGCATCCCCGACGTCGACGACATCTGCCCCAACGCCGCGGAGACGGTCAACGGGCTCGAGGACACGGACGGCTGCCCGGACGAGGCGTTGACCCGCGTGCGCATGGAGCGCAACCAGATCATCTTGGTCGAGCCCATCGTGTTCGAGGCCGGTACGTCCAAGATGGATGCCAACACCTATTTGGTGCTCAGCGAGCTGTCCGTGCTGCTGGAGTCCCAGACCTCCTCCCGCATCCGTATCGAATCCCATTACGACAACTCCCTGGACGACGCCACCGCCAAGACGCTCACCCAGCAGCGCGCCACCGTCCTCAAGGAGTACCTCAGCAAGCAGGGGATCGACGCTGCTCGCCTGGAGGCCGTTGGGTTTGGCTCGACCATGCCCATCGACACCAATCGCACCCCCGAGGGCCGCGCGGCCAACGCCCGCATCGAGATCTACATCATCAACTGACCCCGGGGCCTAGCCCGCAGGCTAAACCCCAAGCACGGCCGGCAGAGGCCGTGGAGAACGATCATGGAACCCAAACAGACGTATATCCGCGACATCGCCCAGCACGAGGGCCAGACGGTGACCCTCAAGGGCTGGCTCTACAACCAACGCAGCAGCGGCAAGCTGCGCTTCCTCCAGGTGCGGGACGGCACCGGCACCATCCAGTGCGTGATCTTCCGCAAGGACGTGGACCCCGATCACTGGGAGGCCGCCGGCGCCCTGACCCAGGAGTGCTCGCTGATGATCACCGGCGAGGTCCGGGCCGACAAGCGCTCCGCCATCGGCTTCGAGGTGGGCGTGCAGTCCCTGACCCCGGTGGGCCCCTCGGAGGACTACCCGATCACCAAGAAGGAACACGGCGTGCACTTCCTGATGCAGCGCCGCCACCTGTGGGTCCGCAGCAGTCGCCAGCAGGCGATCCTGCGCATCCGCCACACCGTGGTGCGGGCCATCCGCGACTTCCTCGACGACAACGGCTTCTTGCTCTACGACGCGCCCATGTTCACCCCCAACGCCGTGGAGGGGACCTCGACCCTGTTCGCCACCGACTACTTCGGCCGCCAGGCGTACCTGACCCAGTCCGGGCAGCTGTACCAGGAGTCGGGGGCGATGGCGTTCGGCAAGGTGTACTGCTTCGGCCCCACCTTCCGCGCCGAGAAGTCCAAGACCCGGCGCCACCTGACCGAGTTCTGGATGGTGGAACCGGAGGTGGCCTACGCCGATCTGGACGACGTGATGGACCTCGAGGAAGCGTTCACCCTGGCCATCGTCCAGCGGGTGCTGGACAACAACCGCGCCGACCTGGAGGTGCTGGAGCGGGACATCTCCAAGCTCGAGGCCATCAAGGGCCCCTTCCCCCGCATCAGCTACTCCGAGGCGGTGGAGCGCATCAACGCCCTGGGCGTCAAAAAGGAATGGGGCGGCGACCTGGGCGCGGAAGAGGAGACGGTGCTCAGCGAGCAGTACGACACGCCGATCTTCGTCCACCGCTACCCACTGGAGGTCAAGGCCTTCTACATGAAGACCGACCCGGACGACGCCCGCCTGTCCCTCAGCGTCGACATGCTGGCCCCCGAGGGCTACGGCGAGGTCATCGGCGGCGGCCAGCGCGAGGACGACCTGGACACCCTGCTGGCCAAGATCCACGCCCACGAGCTACCCCCCGAGGTCTTCGAGTGGTACCTGGACCTGCGCCGCTACGGCTCCGTGCCCCACGGTGGCTTCGGTCTGGGGCTCGAACGCACGGTCACGTGGATGTGCGGGCTACACCACTTGCGTGAGACGATTCCCTTCCCGCGGTTGATGGATCATCTGGAGCCATAGACCTACTCCAAGAACAAAGGCCAAGCCTGCAGCTGCGCAAGCTCGATGTGCGTCAGCACCATGCGGTCGTCCCAGTGGGGTGCCCAGGCGTACTCGGGGTGGTAGATGAACGTCAGGCCGGTGTCTTGCTGGCCGGTGCCCTGGGTGTCCTCGTACTGCAGCTGGGCGGTGGTGTCTTCCCAGGCCACCCAGCGATCCGCCTCCATCGCCATGGCAAAGGCCCAGGTCTGGTCGGCGTTGGCTTGCCTCACCAGGGTGTCCGGGGCGATGGCGTAGGGGCCCACGTAGATCATGCCGGCGTCGGCGGTGAGGGCTGCATAGCGGAGCCGGACGTCCTGCTCGAGGGTGCCGAACAGTGGGGCGTTGGAGATCGTGGCGTCCACGCCGTCCAGGTCGACGCGGGTGAGCATGCCGTCCCAGCTGCGTACGGTGAACACCGTGGCGCCGTCCACCAGCAGCTCCAGGCGCCCGCCCAGCTCCATGTCCAGTGGATCACCGCCCAGCGCCCAGTTGCCGAGCACGGCGCCGTCGTCCGGGTCCACCTCTAGCAGCTGGTTGGTCCAGCCGTGGGTCAGCAGCAGGGTCTGGCGGTCCGGATGCAGCCGCATGTCCGACAGGGTCAGCGAGGGATTGTTGCCCAGGCCAAAGGTGTAGTGGGCCTGCTCCTCGAGGGTGGCCAGGTCCAGCCCGTACAGCTCGAACTCCAGCTGGTCGATGACCCATAGCCGGTTGCGGTCCGTGTCCACCACCGGCACCACCGGCCAGTGGAAATCCACCGGCGCGTGCACCAGCTGTTCGGTGACGAAGTCGTACGAGACCAGCAGGTCGGAGAGCCGCCCGCTGACGAACACCTGGGACGGCGTCAGGGGGTTGGCGGCCACGGACTCCACGTGCACACCCAGGGCCACCTTGTGCTCGATGGTGCCGGTGGCCGGGTCCAGCGCCCACAGTTCCGACGTGCCCTCGGAGTTCATCCACAGCAACCCGGTGGCCGGATCCACGCCGCCGTAGCCGCTGTGCTTGCCGCTGTCCAGCGCCGGTCCCGGGGAGTCCAGGTTGGAATCGTAACGGCGGATCTCGGACCAGTTGAGGTCGGCGCTGCCGTTGCGATCCAGCACCAGCGCCTCGGCGCCGATGGAGACCACCGTGGCGTTGTCCAGCCCCTCGACGAGCTCGACCGGATCCCGCCCGTCGCAGGGGGCCAGGCCGACGGAGTTTGTGGTGGTCGCCACGAAGTCCCCCGAGTCCAGCCGGGCGACGCTGTTGCCGCAAAAGGAGACCGGGCAGGTGGCCTGCAGCTCCAGCGCCGAGTTGTAGACCGACACGGCGTCCGCCTGGATCCCCTGGCAATGCAGGACGGCGAAGGTGCCGTTTTCCAGGGGCGTCATCGCCAGCGGAACGCCGTCCATGGGAAGCACCTGGTCCGTCACCAGCGCTGCGTCCTTGCGGATGATGACGCTGTCCCCGTTGGCGGTGGCCCCGCCGATGACCGTGTAACCGTCGGTGAGGGCCGCCAGGGAGGCGGCCGACTCCAGCTCGGACTGCACCGGGGCGGTGGCCCCCGTCGCCCGCTCGAAGCGCTGGAGCGCGGGGGGCGACGATCGCAGCAGCCACACGGAGCCCGGCGTCCCCGCCACCATCGCCCGGGCCGTCGCCCCGGGGGATTCGTGCACGGCGACGAGGGTTCCGGCGTCCAGATCCACCTCGGCGAGGGTGCCGAAGGCCAGCGAGGAGCTGTAGACCCGCCGCTCTTCCCCATCGACTGCCACCTGCAGCGGCAGGAGGTGATTGAGCATGCCGGGGCCCAGCAACGAGGCGTCGTAGGCCGGGGGCGGCTGGGCGTCGTCGTCGTCCGCGCTGTCGTCGTCGCCGGTGTCGTCGTCGGCTACCGAGTCGTCGTCATCCGCGACGTCGTCGTCCGCGCTGTCGTCGTCCTGGGGGTGGTCGCAGGCGGCCGCCCCCGCCAGGAAGCAGGTCCAGAACAATAAAAGAAGGGCTCGTCGCCACACGTACACGCTCCAGCAGTCTCCACGGGCAAGATGGCCTCATGGTACGTCGCGATGGGGCCGCTGTCTTCCTTGACCCGGGCGTCGAGCCCCTGGGATCCTAGGGGACACATGGACGGATCGGCCGATCCCGCTCACGACGAGCGGCCGCGCAATACTTCCCCCGACGGTACCGAAGAAGGGCCCCTGGAGGCATTGCAACAGCCCCTTGCAGACGCCATCGAGGTGGCCCTGCAGCGCGGAGTCCGTGATCGTTCCCGGATGATGGCCATGATCATGACCATCATCTTCATGATCTTCTCTTCCATGGAGTCTACGGGCGTCTTCGTGGCCTCCACGCCCGTGGTCGTGTTCGACACCCTGATCGTCTTGCTGGTGGGCGGCCTGTGGCTCGCCCTGCGCCGCAACATCATCCCCTTGAGGTGGATCCATCCCTTCGCCGCAGGGATGATGTTCCTGCTGTTCTTCAACATCCTGTTCACGCTGGTTTTCGACCGGGACGAGACCGAGATCCAGTACGCCTTGCTGATGATCGTCGTGGGCGGGGCGGTCTTGTTGTCGGTGAGGTGGCTGGGTTTGTTCTTGCTGGTGGCCGTGCCCAGCTGGCTGGTGGCGTCCTACCGCGTGCTCGACACCATGCCGGTAGCCGATACGGTGATGATGATGGTCATCGCATCGATCATCTCCTTGGCGTTTTGCGAATCGAGGCGCAGGCGGGTGACCCAGCTCCAGCGTGAGCTGCGGGAGCGGTTGCAGACCGAACGAGCGCTGCTCCAGAGCGAGGAGCGCTACCGTCGCATGCTCGACGGGCAGGGGGAGGGCGTCGGCCTCAGCGACCCGGACGAGAAGTTCCTGTTTTGCAATCCCGCGGCCGAGACGATCTTCGGCGTGGGACCGGGGGGGCTGATCGGTGCGGACCTGAGGCAATTCTTGTCGGAAGAGGGTGTGGAGAAGGTCCGCCAGGAGACGGCCCTGCGGAGCGAGGGAGAGATCTCCAGCTATGAACTGGAGATCATCCGCCCGGACGGCATCCAGCGCATGATCCTCGTCACCGCTTCCCCGTGGACCGATCGGCGGGGCACCTACACCGGTACCTACGCCGTCTTCCGCGACATCACCGAGCGCAAGGAGCAGCGCAAAGCCCGCCGCCAGCTCCAAGAAAAGCTGCTGCACACCGAGAAGCTGGAGAGCCTGGGGGTCCTGGCCGGCGGCATCGCCCACGATTTCAACAACCTGCTGGTGGGCATGCTCGGCAATGCCTCCCTCGTCCGCGAGAAGCTGCCCGACGACCCGGAGCTGGAGGAGTACGTGGACGGCATCCAGCTGGCGGCCAACCACGCGGCCGATCTCTGCCAGCAGATGCTGGCCTACTCGGGCAAGGGGCGGTTCGTCGTCGAACGGGTCGATCTGAACAAGGTGGTGGAGGATCTGCGGCAGATCGTGGGTTCACCGGCCATTCGCCAGGTGACGTGGGACTACCAGCTGGCGGCCAAACTGCCCAAGGTGGAGGTGGACGTCGCCCAGATCCGCCAGGTGGTGATGAACCTGCTGACCAACGCCGCCGAGGCGCAGAAGGATCGCCCCGGGGCCATCAAGGTGATCACCTCGACGGTGACGGTCGTCGAGGGCGAGCCCCTGTTCGGAAACAAGGACCTCGACCTGGAGCCCGGGGACTGCGTCTGCCTGGCCATCTCGGACCGCGGTGTGGGCATGGACGAGGAGACCCTGGCGAAGATCTTTGATCCATTCTTCACCACCAAGTTTACCGGCCGGGGGCTGGGGCTGGCCGCGGTCCAGGGGATCATCCGTGGCCATCGCGGGGGGGTCCACGTCACCAGCGCCGAGGAGGAGGGATCCACCTTCCGCGTGATGCTCCCGGCGGCCCCGGCCATGGACGACACCCTGAAGCTGGAGCAGCCCAAGACGCGGCCGTGGCAGGCGGACGGGGTGGTGCTGGTGGTGGACGACGATCCGGTGGTCAGGCGGGTGATGCGCCGCATGCTGGAGGGCATCGGGTTCGAGGTCCGGACCGCAGAGTCCGGTCCGGAGGCCATCGACATATACCGGGAGCGCGGTGAGGCCATCGACCTGGTGATCATGGATCAGACCATGCCGGAGATGAGCGGCGTGGAGGCCTTCTTGGAGATCCGCACGCTGGATCCGTCGGCCCGGGTGATGCTCTCCAGCGGGTACGCCGAGGAGGAGCTCAGCCAGCATCTCGAAGGCCAGGGCTGGAGCGGATTCCTGGCCAAACCCTACGAGCAAGATGAACTCGTCGAGAAGCTCCAGCTGGTGTTGGGCGACTCCTGACCGCCGATTGCGGCCGGGCCATACGCGGCCGGTTCAGACCCTGGATTCCCGCCCCAGCAACAGCCGGTGGATGTTGGACCGGTGGCGCCCCACGATGAACAGGCCCACCACGACGGCCACGGGGAACATGGGCCGGGCCCCGGGCAGGGTCAGGGTTCCCAGTAGCAGCACCAACAGGCCGGCCAGGGCGGCGAGGGAGGACTTGCGGGTGGCGCTCACCACGCCGATCCACGCGCCAGCGGCGATGATGGCCACCAGGGGGACGGCCGCCAGAAAGGCGCCCATGGCCGTGGCCACCCCCTTGCCGCCGCGGAACGACAGGTAGGGGGAGTAGCAATGGCCCAAGAAGGCCGCCAGGATCGTCAGCGAGACGACCCACGCGCCGCCCCCGGCCACGAAGTGGCTGATCAGGGTGGGGACGAAGCCTTTGAGCACGTCCCCCGCCAGGGTGAGGATGCCGGGCCAGCGCCCGGTGAGCCGGTAGACATTGGTGGCGCCGATGTTGCCGCTGCCGGCGCTGCGGATGTCCACGTCAGTACCTAGGGCCGTCACCACCAGCCCCGAGGGCACGGCCCCCAGCAGGAAGGTGCACACCAAAAAGGTCGCGATGATGAGCAGATCGGCCATGGGCCGTATAGTACACCGGCGCCGTGGTAGCGTGGGTGGGTCGGAAGGAGTGGCGGTGATGGACGGCAGCCAGAGACTGGCGGCGGTGGTGCTGGCGGCGGGGCTGTCCCGGCGCATGGGGCGGCTCAAGCCGCTGCTGCCGCTGGGGGACCGCACCGTGCTGGAGACGGCGGCGTCGGCGTTCACCGGGGCGGGCCTGGAGGCCCTGATCGTGGTCACGGGCCACCGGGCGGACGAGGTGGGGCGGCTGGTGGCGCAGCGCGGCTGGCTCGAGGCCCCCAACCCCGAATATCAAACGGGCATGTACAGCTCGGTGCGCGCCGGTGTGGCCGCCCTCCCCGCGGGTACGGAGGCCTTCTTCTTGCTGCCCTGCGACATCCCGCTGGTGTCCGTCACCACCGTGAGCACGCTGGCCGCCGCGCGCCAGGGGGCCGGCGACCCGGCGGTCTGCTACCCCATCTTCGGCGGCCGCCGCGGCCACCCGCCCCTCATCTCCGCCGCCCTGATCCCCGAGATCCTCACCGGCGAACCCGACGGCGGCCTGCGCGCCCTGCTGGCCAGCCACAAGGATCGATGCCTGGAGACCAAGGTCGAGGACGAGGGCATCCTGCAGGACATGGATACGCCCGAAGCGTACGAGCGGATACGGGCGGGCAGATAACAGCGGTTGTCCGCACCGTCTTTGCGACGCAGCCCACAAGATGATCCCAGAGAAGTAAGTGGTGCCTCCGGCCGTGGATATGAGCCGTCTATGGACAACCGCTACCGCGGTTGCCCACAGCCGGTGGACAAGCGAAGCGCTTGCCCACATATCCACCGCCCCTACTACTAGTGAATAATCTCTTTGATTTTTGGATTGGGAAGATAACCATCATCCCCCGAAGCGAGCGCAGCAATGCGTCCCCAACTGCCGGGGTAAGGCGTTTGCCTCCGAGTTACGCAACAAAACGTTGCATATCTGCCGGGGTAAGGCGTGGGTCCCCGGGATGTGAAACAGACCGTAGGAAGAGGGCGCCTAGCGCCGACCGCGCAGGCGCATCACCGCCACCAACCCCAGCAGCCCCAGGACACAGCCCGAGACCAGCGGCGAGGCGGGGGCCAGCGTCGCGGTGAAGCCCGCCCCGACCGGGTTGTACGAGAATGGCGACAGGCCGGCACCGCAGCCACCCCCGCCGCCCCCCGGCCCGCCTGGCGGTGCGCCGGCCGTGGACTCGCCGATGTGGGGCACCAGATCCCGGCCGGTGACCACCACGTCCATGGGCCCGGTCTCTGCGGGGGTCAGGGTGAAGCTCGCCTCTCCCGTGGCGTCCGTCATCGCCACCAGATCCCACTCCCCCTCCTTGTGCAGCGCCACCGTGGCGTTGGCCAGCGGCTCTTCGTCCACGGTCACCGTGACCACGAAGTCCGACTCGCTCATGGGGAAGCCCAGGTCGTACACCACCACCGGCTCGTCGGGGATACGCGAGCGCATCATCAGCGACGAGTCGCCGAACAGCACCCACTGCTCGAACAGCCACTCCGAGTCCATCCCTCCGCCGTACATCTGGAACACGTGGGAGCGGGCGTACTGGGCCGACGCGCCCCAGATGGCGTGGTCATGATCCATGAAGCCGTAGGTGAACCCCTCGGCGATCTCGCCGGCCGGATCCCAGCTGGTGGAGGTGGACGAGCCGAAGACCCCCAGCGCCCCCATCGGGTTGTCCGGGGTGCCGTGCTTCATCAGCGCCTCGTCCATGCTGTCCTGGCCCGGCACCTGGAAGCCGCCGTTGAGGCACGAGCAGTCGGTGACCAGGGGCCACATATTGGAGTTCGTCTGCTGGTTGACGTGGTTGACGGAATACGGAGGCATCAGCGAGCTGAAGTCGAAACCCGAGCCGTGGCCCATGTACACCAGCCAGCCCCGACCCTCGTCAATGGCCGTCTGGACACTGGTCGCATTGCCCGAACCGTCGCTGACGTAGAACTTGTCGATGTGGGTGTAGCCGCCGTTCTCCAAGCTGATCGCGATGGCGTCGAAGCGCTGCTCGTCCGTGGGCCCGCCGCCCGCTTCATTGGTGGCCGCGCCGGTGGCCTTGCCCAGCCACGCCGCTGCCTCGCCCGTCGGAGGCTCTTTTTCATAGCGGATGAACTTGTTGGTCTGGGTGGCGATCTCATCCACGTTTGCGCCCACCACCCGGCTGATGAGCACCTCGGGGATCAGGTCGCCTTCGAAGTTGCTGAACAGGTAGTCGGAGGCGCAGCTGTCGTACTGGCCGGTGTAGTAGGGGATGTTGTCCCCCACCAGCACCACGTGGGTCACCGGCGGGTCCCAGTTGGCGTACGCGTCATCGATGGCGCCCTGCACGCCGTCGAGGGTGCCACCGGCCTCCTCCAGGGTCACCACCTCCACCAGCATACCCCGCAGCCGCTTCCACTCGACCCACGGCTCCACGGCGCTCAGCAGCGCCTCCTCGGAGATCACCAGCATGGCCTCGGGCACGGCCGGGAATCCGTTGGGCGGCAGCTCGTAATTGAACACGGTGTCCGTCAGCAGCTGGCTGTAGGCCAGGCTGTCCAGCTCGTCGGGGTCGGGGATGGGGGCCAGCCCCTCGTGGTGGATGCGGATCGTCGCGTGGCGCAGGACGCCCAGCTGGCGGGTGTCGAAGTCGTAGCGGGCGGCCCGGATCTCCAACCGGGCCACGGCCAGCCCGCGCACGGACTGGGGCTGCTCGATCACCACCTGCGCGGCGGGCCACAGCTCGTCGGAGTCGTACAGCGGCTCGTCCAGCAGGTAGGGCACCTCGTCGAGCTGGCGGGTGGGGTGGGGCCGGGCCGGTCGCACCGGCAGCCACGGAGAAACGCCTTCCTTGACTACGCGGCGGGCGCTTTCTCCCTGTTTCGGCCCTTGCCTGGCGGGTCTTTCTCGAAGAACTTGCGCCGAAACCGGTACCAGACCCGGTAAAGGTTGTACGTACCGCGATTCAGCAGCCAGTACTCGTTCAGCTTGAAATCCTTCTTTCTCCTGAATTCGCCCAGGAACTGCGCGATGTGTTTGAAGAGGAAGAACTTCTCAACGAACCACGAGAGACCGAGATAGTTACCGGGCGTCCATTTCTTCTGAACGCGCCGCACTTCTTCGTCCATGACCTTGTCAAAGACCGTGTACTTGCCCTTTTGCACCTTGGGCGAGCCGATCTTCTTGAGGGCCTCCAGGTTGCCCGGCGATACCAGGTCCGGGTCCCCGATGTTGGCCGAACACTCGAGGGGAACGGCTGCACCGCATTTCCGGCAGTACCTCTCGACCTGGTCCCGG
>CAZDDH010000151.1:0-1599 GCA_964504165.1 uncultured Rickettsiales bacterium
AGATCTACCTGCTCAACCGGCGCTTCCAGCAGCACCAGGAGATCATCTGGCGCGGCCGGCCGGCCATCCAGGACCGCACCATCTACGAGGACGCCATCTTCGCGAAGATGCTGTCGGATACGGACCTGATGGAGCCCCGCGACTACCAGACCTACCTGCAGCTGTTCCGCAACATGTCCAACTTCATGTGCAAACCCAACGTGATCATCTACCTGGACGTGAATCCCGAGGAGAGCTTGCAACGGGTGCGCCAGCGGCAGCGGGGCGTGGAGACGGGCATCACCGTGGAGTACCTCACCGCCCTTTACAACGAATACGAGAATTTCGTGGCGGACATCAGCAAGGTGATCCCGCTGATCCGGGTGTCGTGGAACGAGTACCACGACGCCGAGGAGATGGCGCAGATGATCAAGCGCGAGTACCTGGACCACAGCTTCCTGCGCGAGGTGACGCAGTTCGATTACACGCGCTAGCGGGTCAGTCGCAGTAAATCATGATGCAGCAGCCGTAACCGCACAGCTCGGTCCCGTCCTCGAACAGACTGTCCGGGTCCTCTCCGCTGTCCTCGGCGACGGAGTGCCACCCCGAGCACTCCTCGGCGTCAGGCCACTCGCTGCAGCCGTCATCGGCGGCCAGCCAGGCGTCCACGTCATCACAGGCACACAGATCCGATTCGGTTTCGATGCACTGATCGTTGCCGAGCAAGACCAGGGTAAAGGACAGGCAAAACAGCACGAACATGGCGTGGCGGCGCATGATTCCTCCCGCGTTGAAGAGGCCAGATTTTACCACACCGGAGGGCATGCTAAGCTCCTCGCCTCCACGGGAAGGACGACGGCATGAGCTGGGGCTGGATCATCGCGATCGCTGTGGCGCTACCGTTGCTGCTGATGGCCTGCCGCCTGGTCCTCGACCTCTCGATCAAACGCCAGACCACGCGCATGAAGGGCCAACCGCTCCCCGCTCTGGATGAAGACATCGACCGCCGGCTCCGCGGCCGCCCGCTGGGGCTGCTGTACTTCTACTCCCCGGAGGGTGGGGCTTGTCGGGCGATGACACCCCACCTGGAGGCCATGGCCAAGGCGCACGACAACGTGGTGCTGGTGGACATCACCCGGGACGCGACGACGGCCCAGACGCTGGGTGTGCTGGGGGCCCCGACGGTGGTGCTGATCGATCACGATTGCGTAGCGGATATCCGATTCGGGCCGCTGACGGAGAAGGAGCTGGAGATGCTGGCGGGGATGGGGTTCTAGAGAAGTTGAAGAAAAGGGGAAGCGCGTGAGACGCGCGGGGGAACGTAGCGGGGAGAATCCCCGCTACGAGGAGAGAGAGGCGCGCGGGAGCGTGAGGGGAGACATCACGTCGAATCCCCGTTACAAGGAGAGAGAGGCGCGCGGGAGCGTGAGGGGAGACATCACGCCGCATCCCCGCTACGAGAAAAAGGAGCGAGCGAAGCAATGCGGGGTAGCACTACGGTGCCATCGCAGCACCACGCACCATCCGCGGGCCGCAGGCCCCAGCGGCGGTGGGGGGGGGGGGGGGGGGCCCCCCACACCCCCCCGGAGGAAATTTAGTTTTTTTTTTTAACAAAAAAAA
>CAZDDH010000151.1:1609-15991 GCA_964504165.1 uncultured Rickettsiales bacterium
TTTTCTTTGTTGCTCTCTCCACCCCCCCCCCCCCGGGGGGGGGCCGGCCCCCGGGGGGGGGGGGGGGGGGGGGGGGGGGCCCCACCATCACCCCCCTTTCGTAATTTCCTTTTTTTTGATCACCACGAAACAGCGGTCTGGAGCCCTTCGGCGATCAACCAAGCTCGGATCATGGCGCGACAGGAGCCGTCCGGCGGGGAAACCACCACGACTCGGTTCATGGCCCCGCACGAACGTGGTTACTGGCGCCTCGATATTCGTGGTTTGGCTACGACTCGGCTCGGGCACGGGCTCGGAGGGTGGTCGAAGGGGTCGAGGGGTTACTCCACAGGTTCGGGGGCGGACCGAGGCACCACCTTGCGGAAGACCTCCTTGGGCCAGCGCAGGACGCCGTCCACCAGCAGCAGGTCGTAGCGCGTGTGGATGCGGAACAGCTGCTGGTTGGTGCGCAGGTAGGGTTCCAGCACGTTCCAGTCTTCCTGCAGGAACGGATCGAAGCGGGCGCCGTTGAGCTGGGCGCCGGTGACCGTGCCGTAGGGATCGTTGAGGTAGCAACAGCCGCCGGAGGCCAGGGAGAAGAGGTTGGTCCCCGGGTACTTGGTCTCCAGGCCGAAGACCCGGCCGTCTTCGAGGTTGAACACGCCGTTGATGACGAGGAACCCGCCGCCGATGGGCGGGCCGGCCATGAAGCTCTCTGCGGCGTAGTCCAGGCAGGTGCCGTTGACCACGACCCGCACGTTGCCCACCGCGTTGATCAGCGGCCGCCCGGCGGTGTTGCCGCGGATGAAGACCTCGCCGCCCTTGGCGCCGTACAGCAGCGTCTGCCCCGCGTTGCCGTGGATGATGATACGGCCCCGCTTGAGGATCTGGCCCACCTGGTCCTGGGCGTCGCCGTGCACGTGGATCTCCGCACCATCGAGGCCGCTGCCCAGGTAGTCACCCGATGATCCGTAGACATCGATGCGTACGCCCACAGAGTGGGGGCCCAGCCCGCATCCGATGAAGCGATCGCCGTGGCAGGCATAGACGACGAAGCGCTTCCAGCCCTGCTCGTAGGCCCGCACCAGCAGCCGGGACACGGAGACCGTCCCCTCCACCTCAAACCCGCGGGCGTCGATGGCCAGGAAGCCACCACCCGGCGGAGGCCCGCCCACGTCGTCCGCCGTCTCCAGGGTCACTCGCCGGCATGGATCATCCGCACCGCGACCGACGGGCGGCAGGCTGTCCAGCAGTTGTTTGATCGCTTCGCCCGCGAGCGCCCGCATGGCCGAGGGCTTCTTGTTCCCGGTGTCGTAGCGCTGATCCAGAAGCAACGACAGGAACTCCAGCGCCGTCTCCCGGTGTTCGCGGTTCTCGCGGGACCAGACCACGAGCCGACCGAGGATCTGCCGCAGCTGGTCGAATTCCAGCCCCTGGATCCGCTCCCGGGCTTCCTCGAAAGCGGCTTCGGCACCGGCGGCGCCGATGAGGGTCGCCCAGCCGACGGTCGCCCCGGTGGAGGCGGACGAACGAGCGGGCAGTTCGACGGGGTAGGTGGGCTGTTGCTTGCCCACCGAGCCCACCAACTGGGCGCCGAACTTGTCGGTACAGACCAGCTCTCCGTCCCCACTACGCGGGGCGGTGAACACGAAGGAACCACCGTCCGAGTAACTGCCCCCGCGGGCGTTCCAGTAGCGGTCCGCGACCGGAGCAATCCGCCCATCGTCAGCGGACAGGTCCTCCAGATAGGCGTCGATGGCCTGCTTCTCCGAGGCCACCAGCCCCAGCTGCACGTCCCCTTCGTGGATGGCGAACACCTGCGGCCGGAGCATGGAGGTATCGGTGATCCCCACCAGCTGGACCTGATCCCGCTGCACCAGAGAGCGCGCCACGATGAAGAAGAACGGCCCGTCCGGGCTGCCGTGCAGGTGGCTGGAGCGAAGCGCCCGGTAGACCCGCTGCTTGTCCTTGGGCAGCAGATCGAAGTCCCGCTCGGTGGTGGGGGCCAAGGCTTCGCAGATGTGTTCCAGCGGGTAGTGGTAGACGCGGTTGTACAGATCGAACAGCAGCACCGCCACCTCGGTGTCGGTGAGGAACTGGGGTTCGATCCCCTTCTGGGCCAGGTACTCGACGATGGCCGCGTAGTTGGCCAGGTCGCCGTTGTGCACCAGGGCTTCGTCCAACCCGGCGAACGGGTGGGCGCCGCCGGGGTGCCAGACGCGGCCGCGGGTGGGATAGCGCTGGTGGCCGATCCACACCTGCCCGCGCGTCTCCTCCAGCTGGTAATACTCCAGGATGTCCTCGGCAAAACCGACGCCCTTGAGGATCATCAGGTCCCGCCCCTGCGACAGCACGAAGGCGCGCGGGTCCTCCGCGCGGTAGTAGGCCTTGTTCAGCGCCAGGGTGTTGCGGCTGATGTACTCGGACTCGGCCTCCTCGGCGTCGCCGATGCCCACCTGGGCGCCGAAGGCCTCGCGTTTCCCCTCCTTGACCCGCACGAAGTAGCGGATGACGTCCGGCGGGGCGAGCTCCAGCTTGCCCACGTCCCGGTAGTCGTCCACGTGGGGCAGGACCTGGACATCGGCCACGTCGAAGTGGGGATCGATGAAGCGCTTCTCCAGCTCGCCGCGCACCTCCAGATCCATCAGCGCCACGTGCACGGCGTAGTGGTCCGGATGGTCGGGGAAGCAACCCGCCACCGCGAGGCCACCCCCCTTGCCGTTGCCGCGGTTGTTCATCTGCAGCAGGGGCCGGTGCAGGTGCTTGCCGGTCACCGGCTCCGAGGCGATCAGGCCGATGACGCCGCAGCCACCTTCACAGGCCTCCTTGGGCCGGCCGAGCCGGCTGTCCGGGTTCATCGCCGCACGCCGGGACTCCAGGATGGCGCGAACCGTCGCACTGCTCGTGGTGGAGGGGTTCATACCGTCACCTCCTCGGTGCGGGCGCTGCGTTCGCGGTAACGCAAAAGGTCGCTGCGCCCCCTGAGTTCCCCAACGCTGCGGCAGCCCAGCCGGGCCAGGATCCAGCGCAGCTCCCGCTCCCATGAACGGTAGAGGTTGATGATCCGGCCGGTGACCCAGTCGGCGTTCATGTAGGATTCCAGGGTGCGGTCGGTGGTCGCGATGCCCCGCGGGCAGCCCCGGTCCTTCTCGCAGTTGCGGCACAGCACGCACTCGATGGCCACCAGCTCGGCCGTCCCGATGACGACGCCGTCGGCCCCCATGGCGATGGCCTTGACCACGTCCATGGGGGTACGGATACCGCCGGAGGCGATGAGCACGATCTCGTCGCGGATGCCTTCGGACTGCAGGAACTGGTGCGTCTGGGCGAGGGCCAGCTCGATGGGCATGGCGATGTTCTTCTTGGCCACCTCGGGGGCAGCGCCGGTACCGCCATAGGCACCGTCCAGGTGCACCACGTTGGCGCCGGCGTGGTAACTCCCCACCGCGACCATGTCCACGTCCCCGGGGGTGGAGACCTTCACCGAGACCAGCACGTCGGGGTTGATCGCCCGTACCCAGTCCACGTGTTTGCGGTGGTCCTCGATGGAGTAGACGCTGTGGAACGGGAAGGGACTGAACAACGCCGTTCCCGGCACCGCCTCCCTCAGCTCCGCCACCCGCGGCGTGTTCTTGTCGCCCAGCAGGTGCCCACCCAGCCCCGGTTTGGCTCCCTGGGCGTACTTGAACTCCACCATCCGTGTCTGCTTGATGGTCTCTTCGCTGACGCCGAAGTAGCCGGTGGCCACCTGGGTGATGATACTGCTGGCGTACGGCTTGAGCCGGCCGGGGAAGCCCCCCTCCCCCGTGCAGGTCAGGGTCCCGATCTCGGTGACCGCGCGGGCCCGCCCCAGCATCACCTGGTCCGAGATGGAGCCGTAGGACATACCGCCGCCGTAGACCGGCAGCGGTAGGCTCACCGTGGGGCCCACTCCCCGGCGGTTGAGTTCCATGGACAGGTCCACGTCCTCGGGGGACACGGACGCGCCGTCAGCCACCAGCTCCAGCAGGTCGAAGCCACCGTCCGATTCGCCCAGGGCAGCCGCCGGGCCACGCCGTGCAGGCGGATGCCCGGCCGCCCGGTTCCAGGTCTCCGCGACCAATCGGTGCGTCCAGCGGGTGTGCTCCACCACCCCCAGCCGATCGTCTTCCTCCACGCGGATACGCCCCGCCGGGCAGGCGCCGACGCAATCCCCGCCACAACCGGTTCCCACGCATTTCTCGTCGATGGGCGGGGGCGGCTTCTGCAGGCCACCGGGCCAGGTAAGGGCGCCGTGGTGGCATTGCTCCACGCAGGCGCCGCAGGCCTCGCAGCCCTCGCTGCGAGTGACCCGATAGGGGCCGTAGCTGCGCAGCATCCTCGACGGGTGGGGTGGCCGCGTCGTGTCATCCGGCCCCTCCACACTCGTGAGCGGCCGCTCCGACTCCTCCAACGGCTTCAGGCGGTCGAAAAACGACTCCTCCAGCTGATCGGCGAACAGGCCGCGGCCCACCTCACCGCGCAGCCGGCGCACCTCCCGCATCCCCATCGCCCCCAGCACCTCCAGCAGCTGGTTGCGCCAGGCGGCCATCATGTTGACGATGCGCCGGGCGCCCCAGTGGGCGTCCACCGTTCCCAGCCCCTCGACGCACTCGGCGCTGTCCATGCAGCCGCGGCAGACCCTGCACCCCAGGGCAATGAGCAGCGGTACGTCCAGCACGACGGCGTCCGCCCCCAGCAGGATCGCCTTGGGCAGGTGCTCTGCCCGGGCGATGCCCCCGGAGACCAGCAGGGACAGCTCGTCCCGGATTCCCGCCTCCACCAAGGCCAGATGGGTCTCGCGGATGGCCCGCACGATCACCGTGTGGTCACCTTGGCCATCGTCCCAGGTCCCACACCAGCCGGCGGCCAGATGGATGGCGTCCACGCCACCTTGGGCCAGCTCCACCACCCGCGCCGGTGCGTCGGGTGAAGCCGGGACCTCGATGATGACCAGCAGGTCGGGGTTGGCGGAGCGCAGCTGATCCACCTGGTCCAGCGCCGCGGGGCTGTCCGCCAGTTCCACCACGCTGGCCCAGCTGGCCACGTTCATCATCGGCAGCACGGCTTCCGGGTCCACGGACAGCTCGTCCAGCAGGCGCCCCTCCTTGTCGAAGCAGTCCAGCCCCAGGTGCAGCACGATGTGGTTGCGGTTCTCCTCAAGGTAGCGGATGGCGTGGGCGTCCTCGGCGTCCGGATCCCTGGGCCGTGCCAGGGACCGCACCCCCTCTAGATCCATGATCCCGAAGGTCTTGAGTTCCATCGCCGCGCGCACCATCGAAGCGTTGGTGCGCAGCCCACCCGGACCCAGCGGCATACGGCCGAACATGATCGGCACGGGGATCTCGCGGGTCAGCGGGATGCGGTCCAGCAGGCGGCCCTCGGCGTCAAAACGCAGCCCGCTGAGATCCGGCAGCTTGCGCCCCAGATCGAACTCGGTGGAGATGTACTCCCGCCCGTGGATGCCGTCCCGGGTGGGGCGTACGATCTCGGACATGTCGGTCCAGATGCCGTCGAAGCCCCAGCCCCGGAAGGGGCCCGCATATCCGGCCCCGCGCACGGGGATCTTGCCGTCCAGCGCCTCGGACCAGCCGGTGAGCACGGCGTCGGCGTCGAAAGGCGCCACGCCGATGGCGTCCAGCTCGGGGTTGAGGGTGACCGTCAGGGCCCGACGGGGGCAGGTCTGCGGGCAAACCAGGCAGGACCGGCACTGCTCCGATACCGGGTCCGCCAGCTCGCGCGGGTTGGCCTCGCTGCGGGAGTGGACCCCGTAGATGCAGCGACGGATACACTCGCCACAGGAGATGCACCGGTCATTACGGAGCACTGCGTGGCGGCCTGGAGGCGCCGCCGCCGACTCCTTGACTTCCGTATGGAGCTCGAATTTTGCGCCCATTACGACAACGCCACTTTCATCACCTGGTCGCGTGAGTCGTCGACCAGCTCGGTGAATGCTCGGATCGTCCGGTCAGGCTCGCCTTCCCCATCGATGACAGCCCGCACATGCTGCTCCAGCTCATTCCACGTCTCCACCAGCGGAAGGCTGCGCGCGCACACCTCCTCGCACTGGCCACACTCCAGGCACCGCATCGCGCCCAGCAGCTCCTCCGCCCCGACGGCTTCGTCCCGGTCCAGGCGCCGCATCATCGTCAACTTGGCCCTGGCCGAGACCGTCTCCGTGCCGGTGGCGGCCATCGCCGGGCAAACCGGCACACAGGCGCCGCACGCGACACAGCGGTCCGCCACCGTCGATGGTTTTTCCGACGGGTCGTGGCGGCTCATCATCATCGGCGTGGTCACCGACGCCATGCGCAGCGAAGTGGGGTAGAACCCTGGGTTCATCACCGCCGGCAACGCCTTGGCTTCCGTACCCACCTGGAAGAACTTGCCGGGGTTGAGCAGGCCCCGGGGGTCCAGCTCCTCCTTGCGCTGCTGCAGGTAGGCCAGCCGCTCCTCACCGAATCGCTGACGGACGAAAGGCGTGTTCCAGATGCCCACACCGTAGGGTTTGCCGCCCCGCCGTACCGCGGCCGAGGTGAGCACGGCCGCCAGCGGTGTGAGCATCAGGTGATGCCATCCCTGACGCGGATCGCTGGGGAACAACAGCAGCACCAGCACACCGGTCTCGCCGCCGTGGCTGACCGCATAGGAATGTGCGTGGAGCGGCACACCATAGCGCTTGCCCAGGCGCCGGGCCGCCTTGATGAATCCCGCCACCTCGTCCACCGGCAAGATCGCCTCGCTGGCCAGGAAGACCGGCCCCATCGGGCTGTCCATCGGGAAGAAACGTCGGTTCCACAGGCGCAGCGCCAGCTCCTTGGGCAGTCGGCCAGCGCCGCCCAGGCCAACTTGCTTGCCGGGGAGCAGCTCCAGCAGGAGGGCTTCGCCGGGCTCCGCATCCTGCAGACCTTCGAGTTCGCGCGTATTGCCGGCCAACATGGCCGTGCGAGGCCAGGGATCGCTGGCCAACACCTGGGCCATGGCCGCCTGGGCCTGCTCCAGATCCGGCAGCACGTAGCCCACCACCTCCGAGTGTTCATCCGCCGGCCGCAGACGCAAAGTCAGGCGGCTGAAGATCCCCAGCTGCCCCTCGGTGTCGAAACAATCGGAAAAACCGTTCTCACCACGGGACAGATTCACCACGTCCCCGCCGGGCAGGACGACCTGGACATCTTCCACCTGTTCGGTGATGGGGCCTGCGGCCAGGCTTCCCAGCCCCATGCCCCCGGCCGAAGCCCATCCGCCGATGGTGCCGAAGGCGTTCGTCGGCCGTGCCAGCAACGATCGCCCGGAACGCGCCAGGGCCTGCTGGATGAAATAGAAGGACACGCCGCCCCCGACGGTGGCCGTCCCGCCGGCCTCGTTCACGTTGAAGACCTGGTCCAGGCGCGACAGGTCCAGGACCGCGCCGCCAGCCACGGGTACGGCCCCCCCTACCCCGCAGGAACCCAGCCCCCGCGGTGTGATGGGAACGCCTTCGGATGCCAGGATTCTCACGGCTGTGGAGAGCTCCGTGACGTCGCGGGGCTGGACGGCGAACTCCGGCCGCTTGCCGGTGAGTAACCGCTCGAACAGCTCGGGAGGCTCCCCCATATCGCGGGACAACAGGGTCACCTCGGGAGAGTGGAGGATGATGCGCTCCTCGCCGATCTTCTCGGCGACTGCGCGGGCCGCGGACGGCATGCTGGTCATCGTGACCCCCGGAAACACCCCCCGCCTTCCTGCCGAGCAGGGTCGGGGGTGCTGCTGGATTGTTGGAAAAGCCCGGAACGTCCAGGTAATGGCCGCATCGAGATCCCTTAAGAAGGGCGCATTATAGCCCACTGCCGCGGTGTGAAAAGCACGTATTTCGAGCATGTTTGGTGGGCGCGCTCACGCGCAGGTGGCCAAAATGGGAGATGTGGGGCAAAGTGCGGTCCGCTCTGGAGGAAAAGTCCGATGGAACCCACGGCCGGGCCGTTCGTCGTCATGAAGTTCGGCGGCACATCCGTGTCGTCCCCAACCTGCTGGCAGACCATCGCGGATGAGCTGCGTAAACGGTTCGACGACGGGGAAAAACCGGTGGTGGTGTGCTCGGCGCTGGCCGGCTCCACGGACCTGCTGGAGAAGTTATTGGCGGCGGCGATGCGCTCCGAGCACGGGCCGATCCTCCAGGAACTGCGTGCCGCTCACGAGGCCCTGGGCGATCAGCTGGGCCTGGATGCGGGGGCCGTTTTGGAGGAGGAACTGGCCGAGCTGGACCGCCTGGCCACAGGGGCGTCGCTGACCCTCGACGTGAGCCCCCGTCTGCGGGCCCGTACGCTGGCCTTCGGGGAGCTACTGGCCACGCGGCTGGGGGCGGCCTACCTCGCCGCCCGCGGGCTGGAGGCCAGCTGGGTGGACGTGCGCGATCACCTGACGGCACAGGCCGGCGGGGCGCACGAATCCCCGTCCCGACGCTGGTTCTCGGCGGCCGTCGACGATGCCCCGGACGCGACGCTGGCGGAGGCCTTCACCGAGCTGCCGGGAGCCATCGTCACCCAGGGATTCATCGCCAGGGATCGATCGGGAGACACGGTCCTGCTCGGGCGGGGCGGTTCGGACACCACTGCCGCCACCCTCGCCTCCCGGCTGGGGGCACGGCGCTGCGAGATCTGGACCGACGTCCCCGGCGTCTTCTCCGCCCACCCCCACATGATCCCCGGGGCCCGGCTGCTGCGCTTCCTGGATTACGACGAGGCCCAGGAGATCGCCTCGATGGGCTCCAAGGTGCTGCATCCCCGCTGCGTGGCCCCCTGCCGCCGCCACCACATTCCGCTGCACATCCGCTGGACCGAGCGGCCGGAGGTGGCGGGCACCGAGGTGGCCCGAGATCCCACCCGTGGGGAGGCACAGGTCAAGGCCATCACCCACAAGAGCGGCGTGACGTTGGTGTCGATGGACACGCCGGGCATGTGGCAGCAGGTGGGGTTCCTGGCGGACGCCTTTGCCTGCTTCAAGGCCCGCGGCCTGTCCATCGACCTGGTCTCCACCTCCGAGATGACGGTGACCGTCTCCCTGGACCCCGGCGCAAACCCGTTGGACGACGACACGCTGGAGGGGCTGGTGGAGGACCTGGCACCGTACTGCCGGGCCCGCATCATCGGCCGCTGCACGGCGGTGAGCCTGGTGGGGCGCCGGATCCGCGCCGCCCTGCACCAGCTGGGGCCGGCCCTGGGCGCCTTCGAGGAGAAGCGCATTCACCTGGTCACCCAGGCGGCCAGCGACCTCAACATCACCTTCGTCGTGGACGAACGGGAAGCGGAGCGATTGCTGCGGGAGCTGCACGGGCTGCTGTTCAGCGAGCGGCCGGCGGAGACCTTCCTGGGGCCCACCTGGCGGAATCTGTTCGAGGGGCGGGACGCCGGCGGAACGTATCACCCCGCCCCCGCGTGGTGGCAGACGCGGCGCGCCGAGCTGCTGGAGCTAGCCGGCGACGCCACCCCCACGTACGTCTACGACCAGGCCACGTTGCGCGCCTCGGCGGCGGCGGTGCGGGGGATCGGCGGCGTGAGCCGGGTGCTGTATGCCCTCAAGGCCAACGCCAACGCAGATGTGTTGCGGACCTTCGAAGCAGCCGGCGTCGATTTCGAGTGCGTTTCGGCCGGCGAGCTGGAGCACCTGTTCCGGCTATTCCCGGGCCTGGATCCGGGCCGGGTGCTGTTCACTCCCAACTTCGCTCCCCGGGAGGAATACGCCCGGGCACTGAGCCGGGGCGTGACCGTCACCGTGGACAGCCTGCACCCCATGGGCGCCTGGCCCGAGCTGTTCGAGGGCCACTCGGTCTTCGTGCGGCTGGACCCGGGCCGGGGCCGGGGCCACCACGATCACGTGCGCACCGCCGGCCCCCGATCGAAGTTCGGCATCGCCCACGCGGATCTGGAGCAGCTGTGCGGCCAGGCCAACGCCGCCGGCGCCACCATCACCGGGCTCCACGCCCACGTGGGTTCGGGCATCCTGGCGCCAGAGACCTGGGGCGAGACCGCCCTGTTCCTGGCACGCATCGCCGAGCGGCTACCGTCGGTGAAGGTGCTGGACCTGGGCGGCGGCCTGGGGGTCGTCGAGAAGCCGGGCCAGTCCCCGCTGGATCTAGAGGCCGTCTCCGGGACGCTGGCCAAGATCCAGTCCACCCGGCCGGACCTGGAACTGTGGCTCGAACCCGGACGCTTCCTGGTGGCCCAGGCCGGCGTCCTGCTGGGGAGGGTGACCCAGCTCAAGCACAAGGGGGAGCTGGAGTTCATCGGCACGGACGTGGGGCTCAACTCCCTGGTGCGGCCGGCCCTGTACGGCTCGTACCACGAGATCGTCAACCTCACCCGCCTGGACGAGCCGCGCACCACGACGGCCCACATCGTCGGCCCCATCTGCGAGTCCGGCGACGTCCTGGGCTACGCCCGCACCGTGGCACCGACCCACGAGGGTGACGTGATGCTCTTCGCCACGGCCGGGGCCTACGGCCGGGTGATGAGCTCCTCGTACAACATGCGGGAGCCGGCTGGTGAGGTCTTCCTCTCCGCTTCCGAATAGACGACGGCGCACCATCACGGCAGTTGCGCACGGTTTTCGTGCGGTTCTCGGGGGATGACGCATCATCCCGGCTGTTGCGCAATATCTTGGGGCTGCCGCGAGGTGTGGACAATGCCCGCCTGTGGACAGCTCATATCCACGGACAGGAACACCATTTGTTCTAGTCGGTTCGAGCGAGCATTGACAGATGGTGGGGGTGGGGTGTTCCGGGGGCGAACCTAGAGTTCCGGCGAAAACGCCATCGTCACCTCGTAGGTGCCGGGGTTGCCGTCCCAGCCAGCGACGAACAGGACGTAGGGGACGCCGGCGCGCAGGACGGTAGAGGTGCGCTCGGGGTGGTTGAGGGTGGCGGCGTAGAGCCATCCCACGACCTCGTCGAAATTGGTCTCGTCGGGGGTGTAGGTGGTGGCGTCGTAGATGAGCATGTCGTAGTCGTCCGCCGGGTCGGTCCAGTCCAGCTGGACGGAGAGGTTGGTGTCCGTGTCCACCTCGAAGCCGAACCAGTCCAGGTCCTCGTTCCAGTAATTGTTGGCGTCGTGGCCCACCGCGTCCACCTCGCCGGTGAGGGTCAGCACGGTGCCGGCCGACATCATCCCCAGCTCCTGCGGGTCGGCCGGATCATCGTTCGACTCGACCTCCGCCTCGGCGGCGGTGGCGGCTGGCTCGCTGAGCACGATATCCAGGTCGAAGGTCTGGCCCGGGTCGTTGGCGAAGTCGGTGGCGCAGACACGGGCGAAGGCGTCGGACTGATCCCACAGGTAGATGGCCGACGAGTCCACCATCACGTTGTCCGGGGCGTACCAGTTCTGGGCGGCGAAGGTGATCCCGTCGCCCTCGGTGATCCACAGGTAGGGATCGAAGCTGTGATTGGTGGCGCTGAACTGCACGAACTGCCCGGCATCGGCGCCGGTGAAATGCAAGGCGTCGTAGTTGGTGGTACCGCCGGCCACGCCGGAGCCGGCCGGCTCGCCGTCGCTCACGTCGTCGATGGTGAACGGCAGCACGTCGAAGGTCGCCGTCACCTGGCCGTCGTCGTTCTCCAGACCGATGGTCTGGGTGCCCTCCGCCAGCAGCCCGATCATCAGCATCACGTCGATGGTGGTGGCGGTGGCGTTGGCGGTCTGGCTGATGGCGATGGCCGTGTCGTCGTAGCAGCACCAGCTGGTCTGGTCGTCGATCTCGAAATCGGTGACGGTGATGCTGATGGTGGGCCAGTCACCCTCGTAGAACTCGTCGTCGGAGAGGGTCATCGTGCCGCTGGAGGTGTCGTCATCATCGTCGTCACCGGTGTCGTCATCGTCATCGTCGCCGGTGTCATCGTCGTCATCGTCGTCGTCGTCGTCACCGCTGTCGTCATCGTCGCCGGTATCGTCGTCGTCGGCGTCGTCGTCCGCGGCGTCGTCGTCATCCTGCGCCGGGGGGCAGCCGAGGAACAACATCGCGATCAGAGCCAGGGTCCAGGGAATCCAGAGTTTCATGGCAGGGCCTCCTCATGATGGTATTGACGCGGCCACCCTACCATGAATGAGGTTCAGCGCGGCCGCCTACTCGGGCCAGGGCTCCTCCAGCCGCCCCTCGATGTATGCCGTGCGGTACTCCACGACCCGCGTCATGCCGAAGATCTCCGGAGGGGCCGCCGTGGCCTCTGCCTGGTTGGTGACGTTGTCGCTCAGGTTGGTGAGGAACTCCTCGTAGGTGTAGAACCGCGCCGGATCGGACTCCACCGCCTCGTCGATGAACTCGTGCCGGTCCTCCAGCCGCTGGGTCAACGCCTGTTCCTCCAGCACGCCGCCCTCCGCCATCATCGACTCCAGGTGCCCCAGGTAGTCGTCACGGTACCCCTGAACGCCGAGGATGCTGCTGATCAGCGGCCGCCACTGTGCGCACATGGGGTGGTAGATGTCCCACGAGAACATGCCCTCCTCGTCCGGCCAGCAGGCGAAGTTGCCGAAGGCCTCGGTCATGTCCCAGGGGATGAAGACGAAGCGCCCCGAGTCGGGATCGTCGTACAGGTAGTAGTTGTGCCCCAGCTCGGCATAGCTGTCCATGTTGATGATGAAGGTGTTGACGGCGAGGAAGCGCAGGAACCGGTCCACGTCGAAGATGGCCTCCAGCTGCTGCGTGAAGTCCGCCTCGTCCGGGTGGTTGATGATCCGGATCAGCTCGAGGATGCGCGTGTAATCCGCCGCATCTTCGTCGGTCTCCAGGCCGAAGAACTCCACCAGATAGTCGTCCGGCGAGTCGCCGCGGTATTCCAGCAATCCCTCGTGCTCGATGGGCTTGAACAGGTCGCCGTCGTTGTCGTCGAAGCGGTCGGCCAAGAACCGCTTGTCCACCTGCTCGACGGCGTTGTAGAGGCCGTGATCCTCCCCGTTGACGGTCAGATGCACGTAGGCCGCGCGGGAGGCGGGCAGCTCGGCATCCCGCAGCAGGTTGTAGGTGACATTCTCCCGCAGGAACGACGGATCGTTGACCGCACAGTGCAAGTTGAGCTTGGTCAGCCCCTTGAACTCCTGGTCATCGACGTAGCGGTTGAAATCCACCTTGAAGGCGAACTTGTGGCCGCCGTTGACCACCCAGAAGTTGACCTGCAGGTTGCCCTTGAGCCGCACACCCACGTCCTCGACGGTGACGCCGTCGTAGGTGAACTGTGCGCGCACGTACTCCTGGGAGAACGGATCGTCGTAGATGCGCGCCAGGTCCTCCGCATCGATGACCAGCGCCACCTCCACGATGCGCTCTTGGTTGAACACGAACTCGTAGTTGCTGCTGCCCTCGATGATCTCGGGGGGGGCGGGAGTGCCGGTAGGCCCAGCGCCGCAGCCGGCCAGGAAACAACCGGCCGCCACGGCCAGC
The DNA here is from genome assembly GCA_964504165.1 of uncultured Rickettsiales bacterium. Classification (GTDB taxonomy): domain Bacteria; phylum Myxococcota_A; class UBA796; order UBA9615; family CAYRNR01; genus CAZDDH01. Next base: position 15,008 of record CAZDDH010000151.1, read on the forward strand.
ACCGCCAAGATCCGGTGCCGCATCACAACACCACGCGGCCAATCGCCGTACCGCTCCACGCTCGCCCGGGAACACCGACCTGGACCTCGTCCACCCAGCAGCCGTTGTAGGGGTGCGTCACATAGGCCGAGAACTCGTCCCAGCCGCCGACGGCACTGCCCCATTCGAAGCCGTGGCCGTAGTTGTCGAAGTCCCATTGCATGATCCGTGTGATGTCCAGGTTGGCGTCCACACGGAAGATCTGGTGGCCGAAGAACGATCCCACGTACAGATTGCCGCAGGCGTCCACCTCCAGCGTGTCGTGCCAGCCCACGGGTATCGTGACGAGCAGCTCGGGGTCGGAGACCGGGTCCAGGTTCCCGTCCAGCGGCACGCGATAGACGTACCCGTCGGAGAGGGTCCCGAAGTAGAGCGTCGAGTAGTCGTAGCTGAACTCGAGGCCGCGGGGAGCGTAGTCCGTGGCGTCGATGAACTGGGTGACATCCCCGTTGGAGGGATCGACGCGGATGATCTCCGGCGTATCGGAGGTGTAGTTGGTCCCCGCGTAGACCATGCCGTCGGACCCCACCGCCAGGCCATACCCGTCAAAATCCGTGACGAGGACGGTGTGGGAGCCGTCGGTGGCGATGGTGATGATGGTCAGCTCGTTCGTCGTGGCCACGATATCACCGTTGGGTAGGTATCCCATCTTGTAGATCATGCCGGTGGCCGGGGCGTAGATCTGGGAGTCCTCGGCGGAGGTGGCGATGATGAGCGCGCTGTTGTCGCTGCCGATCATCGCGCCGTTGTTGTCGAACACCAGATCGTTGTACCCCCGAGGGGCATCGAGGCGGGTCTTGTCGAAGGGCGGTTCGGGCAGTACGGCGCAGTCGAACTGGGCGTCGTCGTCATCATCGGTGGTGGTGGCCGAGTCGTCGTCGTCCGCCGAGTCGTCGGGGTACCCGGGGTGTCTTTAGGAGGGCGGCGCCGCAACCTGCGTACCCG
>CAZDDH010000151.1:16001-21485 GCA_964504165.1 uncultured Rickettsiales bacterium
CGAGTCGTCGTCGTCCGCGGAGTCGTCGTCGTCCGGGGGGATGCTATTGTCGTCGTCCGCCGAATCGTCGTCCCCTTCGGGACAGTCACAGTCGCCCCAGCCGCTGCCATCCTCCAGGCATTCCTGAACCGCGGCCCCACCGGCCAGGCAATCACACAGCTGGATGTCCCCCGGGGCGCACTCGTCGCCATCCGTGCATCCGGCGATCACGACGACCAGGGCCAGGCTCATCACATTCAGAGATTTCATGGCGGGGTACCCGGATCGATTATGAGCCCCCCACTCACCGCCCGTCGAGGAACTTGTACAGCCAGTCGTCCGGCGTGATCTCCAGTGTGGCGACGGGCATCTGCAGCCAGGTGCTGCCGGCCCGCTTGGGGCGCTTGATGGTGGGCGGCTCCACGTCCCGGGAGCGGAACCAGCTGCGCAGCCGCAGCAGCAGCCGGTTGATGTCCCCCTGCTCCTTTTGCTTGGCGTCCCCGCGCCAGACGATGGCCCGCATGTCCACGTCCGGCACCGGCCCCAGCCGGTCCCGCTGGTAGAGCACCAGCATGGACAGGGCCAGGCCCAGCTGGAACGGCATGGCGTCCCGCACGGCGTGGTGGCGGCCGACGAACTCGACGATGAACTGATCCGAGGTGAACTGGACGCTGAGCTTCTGGCTGTTGTGGCGGGCCACGGTGGTGCGCGCCGTCTCCGGGGGCCGGATGGCGATGACCCGCACCTCCACCACACCGCCGATGATGATCTGGTCCCCCTCGTCCAGCAGCCGCCCGGAAGCGCCCACCGGCTGGGCGTTGACCATGGTGCCGTTCTGGGAGCCCATGTCGAACACCCGATAGCCCGCGCCCTCCGGGCGGATCTCCATGTGGTGCCGGCTGATGGACGCCCGGTCGAGCACCACGTCGGCCCACTTGGGCTCGCGACCGATGCGCACGCCGTGCTCGGCTTCGACGGGTCCCTTGCCCTGGATGTCTAGGCGGATCATGGAATCGATCCTGTCACTGTCGGCTGCGGATGCCAAGGGAGGGGGTGGCGGTCCAGACGGAGAAACGCCCCGAGGCATGGCCTCGGGGCGTGCTAGCGTCCCCCATTCCGACCTATCAGACAGGCTCGAGGCAGATGCCATCCAATGTCATGTGCAGGCTATTGGCGTCGCCGGAGTCGCAGCTGGTGCCGCCACCCGGATCGATCTCCCAGTTGGTGCACAGACCGGCGCGGATCATCGGGCAGGCGTGCCGCAGGGTCAGCTGGTTGGGCTCACCGGCGACCAGCGGGAAGGTGCCCAGGTACTGGTCCGACGCCGGCGTGCCGTTGTTGTCCGGGTCCTGGACGATGAGCACCCCGCCGCAGTTGGAGTACAGGGGCTCCCCGCCGGGGTTGATGGAGTTGGCGACAGTGATGTAGCCGGTCTCGTTCATCTGGCTGGCGCCGCTCTCGGCCAGCTGCTCGTCGTAGATGGCGTAGTTGCCCGTGACCGTCACGTACAGGGTGGCGTAGTCCGTGTCCGGGCTCCACGACAGCACCACCAGCCAGCCGTCCCCGTCCGGATCGTCCCAGGCGAACTCGGCGGATTCACCGCAGTTCCCGCTCTCTGAGTCGTCGTCGTCGTCGTCGCCGGCCACGTCGTCATCGTCGTCGTCGTCGTCCGCCGTGTCGTCATCGCCGGGTTGGTCTCCGCCGGGAAGGTGATCGCCGTCCTCTCCGACGAGGTCGTAGTCGTTGCAGCCGGTCACCACCCACAGCAGGATCACGAAACCCAGCAGGCCGATGGGAACGATGAAGGTACGTAGGTTGCTCATGATGCCTCCTCACCCTGGGTGGGTTGAGATCAGCATCTCGCGCATTTCAATAGCTGATGAACCCTATGATGAACGCCCAGCGGGGTCCCGCCGTTCGGCCCATTCGTTCCGCAACAAGCCAAAAACCATTTCCGAGGTGGTGCGGCCGTCCTTGTAGATGGCGTCCCTGTGGCGTCCCTCCAGGAGGAAGCCGGCCTTTTCCAGCACCCGCTGGGACGCGGGGTTCCACTCGAAGGCGGAGGCATGGATGCGCTGGATATCGAGGTGGGTGAAGGCATGGTCCACCAGCGCCCGCGCTGCTGCCGTGGCGATGCCGCGCCCCCAGAAGGGGCGGCCGACCCAGTAGCCGATCTCCACGTTCTTGCGCCAGACGTTCGTCTTGAAGTGGAGGCCACAGCCGCCGATGGGCTCGCCGGCCCGATCGATGGCCCAGATCAAGTCGTCCCACTCGCGGTTCTTGGCAAAGAACTCCAGGGCGTCGTCCTTGGAATAGGGATTGGGGAAGACGTCCGTGAGGTTGAGCCACACCTCCCGGTCGTCGGCGTACTTCACCAGCGGCTCGGCGTCCTCGTCCTGCCACGGGCGCAGCTTGAGGCCGTCGAAGAGGGGGAGCTCCACGTCAGCAGGCACCGGCCCGCCCCCAGTCCAGCACGTCGCAGCGGGCCTCGACCCAGGCCTTCTCCAGCGCCCCCACGCCGCTGCCGTCCACCAGCGCCTTCTCGGCGTCGGAGATGGGCAGGGCCACCAGGGGGTGGATGACGCGCTCCTCGATCTCCACCCGATCCATGCCCTGCTCCCACTGGAACGGCGTGATGCACAGGATATGGGGCAGGGGGTGCTCCGGCACGATCTGCGCCATCAGCCCCTCCAGCACGATGCCGTGGGCCACCTTGAACTCGCCCCGGATGACCCCGTAGGCGACGGCGCACGCCACGTCTGTCATGGCCGGGTGGCCGCCGCGGATGTCCAGGATGACCTCGGAGCGAATGTCCAGCTCGGCCAGCGGGCTCTGGTTGTATTCCATCAGGCCGACGGTGGCGACGACCGCCCCTTCGTCGTTCTCGCTGATGAACAGGTCGATGCAGTCGTCGGTGGCCTCGTCGCGGAAGCGCTCGACGCGCACGTCCTCGCCGCCGGCGTTCTTGGCCATGTGGCGGGCCCATTTTTTATGTTCGACCAGGACGATGGTGATCATGGCGTACCTCTCGGGTTCAGCGTGGAAGAAGGTCGATGATAGCCAGCTCGGGGCGGCATAGGAACCGTAGCCGCGGCGCTTCGCCCCGCTCACCGCCGATCCCGCGGGAGACCAGCAGGTGGTTGCCCCCCGGCAGCTCGGTGAGACCGGAGGCCCAGGCACGCGGGACCCGGGTGAAGGTGATCAGCGGCCCGACCCATGGCAGTTGCACCTGGCCGCCGTGCACGTGCCCCGCCAGCAACAGGTCCGCAGGAGGGTCCGTCAGGGCGTAGTCCGGGGCGTGGCCGACCACCACGTGAAACTTGTCTTGCCGGGGGATCCGGCCGGTACCGTTACGGGAGTCCTCCCAGCTCAGGGTGGTCAGCACCAGCGGCCCCAGGTCGGACGTCCGGCTCGTGGAGACGGTGGAAGACCGGATCCCGGAGAAGATTCTCTGCCAGCCATCTCCATCGATGTTCCCCTGCACCGCATGGACTCCCAGCGGCGCCTCGATACCGGTGCCAACCAGCGCATCGTGCAGCTCGCGGATCACCGCCTGCTGGCGCTGAGGTGTCTTGCATTGCACGTAATCACCGGCAAAGAGGATCAGGTCCGGTTCGGCGTCCATGACGCGCTGCAGGACCCGCCGTTCGTATCCACCCACGTCCTCGGTCTGAACATCCGCCAGCAACGCGATGCGCAGCGGCTGTTCCAGCTTGCCGGTGGGGATGGTGTAGGTGCGGGTCTCACACCAGGACGGCTCCACCACGAAGGCGTCCACCCCCACGACGGTGAACATCCCTGCCACGATGGCTGCACCGATGGCGATGGGGCGATGCTTGCTCCGCCAAGCCACGGCCACCGCAAGGAACAGGGCCGGGCAATAGGCGAACAGCAGCCACGAGCCCAGCGTCAGCACGTAAAAGGCCCCGATCAACCGCGAGGCGCCCGTCGCGACACACAGCACGGAACCGACGCCGAAATACAGCACCAGCAGCGCCAGCAACCCGGGGATCGATCGGTAGCGGATCAGCCACACCACCAACCCCAGCGTGAAGGGCAACATCACCAGATGGAAAAAGTGGTGGATGAACAGCGAGATCAACGGGGCGCTGTCCCCTCGACCCGCATGTCCGACTGGCAGCTGGGGCAGCTGAACATCGTCTTGCCCACCGGGATCGACACGGGCACCCCACACCCGGCGCAGGGGATCTCGGGCCGCTCCACGTCGCTGGTGTGGCCACACCGCTCGCAGACAACCCGGCGGGCCCCGGCCACCACGTGCAGCTCCTTGCCGCAGCCGCCGCAATGGCGCTCGGTGGTCTCCACCGGCTCCACCGCCACGTACTCGCCGGCCAACCCCAGCTCCGCCAGCAGCTCGTCCTGGGCCGCCTGGTCCAGGTACGGCAGCCACCCCTGCACGAAGGCCGATGAGCCGATGGCGTCCAGCAGCTCCCGGTTGGGTTCGTCCGGGTGGACGTCCAGGTAGGGCGTGCCCATGTCCAGGAACCGCCCATTGTGAGCGCGGAAGGTGTCGATGAGCCGCTTGAAGCTGGTGGCCTCCACCCGCGTGCCGCCGATGCCGTGGACCCATTGCAGGGCGGCGACCGCCTTGCGCATCTCCGCCTCCAGCAGCCGGGTTTCGTCGTCGAAGGCCGCCGCCAGGTAGACCTGGACCATGTAGTTGAGCAGGGCGTCGCGGTAGGCCGGATCCCCCAGCCTCGGCGAGTAGGACGCGGGGCAGGTGCGCAGGTGGGTCTCCCACAGCTGCACCAGCGTCGCCCGGTAAGCCTCCCTATCGTTCGCCGCCACTGCCGCGGCCTGCCGGGGGGCGAGGGTCTGGTTCAACCGCTCGTATTCCGGGCCCGGCTTGGCCGACGCCGCGGACTGGCACGCGATCTTGAAGTCCCAGTCGATGAGGGCGCCGCAATAGTCGCAGTACAGGTAGGCCGTCGTCGGCGGCCGCATCTTGGCCGCGCCGCAGCTGCGGCAGGAGACGCGCTTGATCTGCTGGGGTCCCTGCTGTTGGGGGGCCGCCACACCCGCAATGAGCCCCTCGATGGGCAGGTTGGTCTGAATGACCAGCCCCCCACCGCCGCCCATCACCTTGCGTATCAGGAACCAGGTCCCCACCGAGATCGCCGCGAACAACACGATGGAGAAGCAGGTGGACGCCAGGATGATCAACACCGTGACCGCGAGAATGACCAGTTCGCCTACGCCCATCAGGGCCCCCTCCCCCGTGCCTACATGTCGTCTTCGGCCACGACCACCAGACCGTCCTCGGCGCCGAGGGTCACCTCGGTGTCCTTGAACGGGATCAGCTTGACGCCGTAGTTCTCGTCGCCGTCGGTCTCCAGCTCCTTGAGCTTGTAGCCGATGCAGATCTCCTCGTCCCGCTTCTGCACGAGCTTCATCAGATCGCCGAAGGTGCAGGTCACCGGCAGCTGCTCGAAGTACAGCCACGCAGGCTTGACGTAGGTCTCCGAGCCGTCCTCCTGGAACAGG
>CAZDDH010000152.1:0-21267 GCA_964504165.1 uncultured Rickettsiales bacterium
CCGTTCACGAGTCCAGCGGACCGGAATCCGGTCTGGGTGTCCGGATTCCGGACGCTATCGACAAGACTCTAGGTAAACCTCAGCGTGCGCCTCGGCAGAACGCTGCCAGCTGAACTGTTTGGCCCGCTCCAGCCCCCTTTCGGTCATCTCGGCGTGCAGCGAATCGTCGTCCAGCAGTCGCTGGATAGCCAAGGCCATCGTGACGGGATCGGTGGGGTCGGTCAGCAGGGCGGCGTCGCCACTTACCTCGGGTAGGGAGGCACGGTCACTGGCCACGACCGGTGTTCCGCAGGACATGGCTTCGAGAACCGGCAAGCCAAACCCCTCGTACACGCTGGGTAACACCAGGAGCCGCGCGCGCCGGTATAGAGCCAGGAGCGCGGTGAAATGTACTCTTCCCGTGGCATGGACCCGGCGTCGCGCCGAACTGGAGGCTAGGGCCCGGGGGAACGCTTCGTCTCCGGTGAGCAACTGGCGAGCCTGCCCGACGATGGCCAGCTGCGGTTCTCCAGCCAGGTGTTCGAAAGCCGCCAGCAGACCGGTGAGATTTTTGTGGGGCTTGACGTTGCCTACAGCCAGGATGAAGGGCTCGGTGATGCCTAGCTCGGCAACGGTCCGCTGACTGCGTACCGGGTCTGGGTCCTGGCTGAAGGCGGGGGAGACACCGTTGTGGATGACCCGGATGCGATCCGGTGGGACGCCCAGCCAATGCTGTAGCTCGGTGGCGGTGAATTGTGAAACCGCGATGATCCGGCGCGCCCGCCGTGTCACCGCGCGGAACATGGCGTGGGCGTACGCCCGCCGGGTGGCCCCAGGAAAGAGATCGGGAAGTGCCAGGTGCGCCAGGTCATGGATGGTGATCACCATCGGGGCGGGGGCCGCCAGCGGGGCATTGTAGTGCGGGGCGTGGAACAGCTTGAGGCCCAGCGCCTGCCCTGGCAGTTTGAGTTGTTCGCCCAGCGTATAGGGGCCGGCATCTGCGCTGATGGGCACGACTTCGATGTCCCGCCGCCGCCCGAGCTGTTCCTGCAGATTGCGGATATACGTCCCGATGCCCGAGGCCTGCGACATGCGGACGTCCAGCCCTACCCGGATCGGTACCATTTCAGGCTCTTGTCAAACCGCGTCCGCCTCGTCGTCGTCCCCTTGGACGAGTTCGAAGAAATCGATGCGGCGGGTGTCGTAGGTGGCGGGACGGGTGCGATCCCGGGCCCAGTCGCGCAGGTCCTTGATGCGCTGGTCCATGGTGATGGCCAGGGGTACCTGCTCGCGCATGGCGTTGAGGACGTCCTGGGTACCAACTTCCCGGTTCTGGGAAAAGGCATAGAACATGGCCGAGATCACGGCCTGCTCGATTTCGGCACCACTGTACTTGTTGGCGGCGTCAGCCAGGCTCCAGCAGTCGAATTTTTCCGGGTCTCGGTTTCTTTGCCGTAGATGGATCTGGAAGATGGCAGCCCGCTCGTGAATGTCGGGCAGATCGACGAAGAAGATCTCGTCGAAACGGCCTTTGCGCACGAGCTCGGGTGGGATGTTGCTGACGTCGTTGGCCGTCGCCACCATGAACACGGGCTTGGTCTTTTCCTGCAACCAGGTGATGAACGCTCCGAACGTGCGCGTCGCCGTCGCCGACTCCCCACCGCCCGACTCGACGCCCGAGAATGCCTTCTCGATCTCGTCGACCCACAGGACCACCGGGCTGAGGGATTCGGCTAGCCGTATGGTGTCGCGGATCTTCTCCTCGGCGGTCCCGGAGGCCTGGATCAGCGATCCCACGTCCATGCGCAGCAACGGCACACGCCACAAACTGGCGACCCCTTTGGCCACCAGGGACTTGCCGCAACCCTGTACTCCAACCATGAACAGGCCCCGGGGCTGGGGCAGGCCGTACTTGCGGGCCTTCTCGGTGAAGGCCGAAGAGCGTTCGACCAACCATTGCTTGAGCTGCTCCAGTCCACCCACGTCGTCCATGGTCTCGGACTGCTCGTAGAACTCGAGGAACTGGGAACGCCGAATGATGCTCTTCTTCTCGTTGATCAGGGTGTCGAGATCGGCGCTGTCGAAACCCCCGCCCGCCATGGCGATGCGCGTGTAAACCCGCTTGAGTTCGTTCTCGGTCAGCCCCAACGAAGCCTTGACGAACTGTTCGAAGAGATCGGGATCGATCTCGAGCTTCTGGCGTTTGATCAACACCGCGAGCAGGTGGGCCACCTCGGCGATGTCCGGCAGCGGCAGATCGACGATGCGGACGTCCTTCTCCAGCTCCCGGGGGATGCGGACCATCGGGCTGACCAGGCACAGCGTCTTGCCGGCGGCGGTGAGCTTGGGCTCGATGTTGCGCAGCATGCGGACGACCTGCGGATCGGCCATGTGGGGATGGAAATCCTGGATGGCGAACAACACCTGCTCCGGGTGTTCATCGATGTGCTCGAGTAGCCGCAGGGCCGCCTCTTCGGGCATGGCCTCCGGTGCGCAGTCCACCGTGTGGACGCTGAGCTTGCGCCCCGTCCGTTCGGCCACTCGTTCCAGCAGGCGGACCGCTCGATCCTCCTCCCAGGTCACCAGATACAGCAGCGAATAGCGGGCGCGGATGAGATCCGCGATTTCTTCGATGAGCCGGTCCATGCGCTCATTATACTGCGCTGGCTCGTGCGCGATATGGACAGGTAGACGATGGGATCAACGCAGCTCGTCGAGCCGCCTCTTGATGGCTTGCCGTTCGCCGGCGAGATCAGGGGAGGTCATTCCCTGCATGGCTTCCCGATACAACTCCCGGGCCGCGGGAACATTGCCGCGCTTTTCTTCCACCATGCCTAGTGCCTGGATGGCCCGCATCTCGCGGGTGTTGTCATGGACCTCGTTGGCCAGCTTGCAGCTGCGGTGGAGCGCCTGTTCGGCGTCGTCCAGGTTCCCCTTGAGGAAGTTCAGCTGGCCGATATGGAAGAAGATCTCCTTCTTCAATCCCAGATCCTTTTCGTGCGCCACCTTGCTGGCCTCCGACAGGTACTCCAGAGCCTCGTCCCGCTGCCCGGCGGCGGCGCCGAACAGACCACAGTGATAGAGATCCGCGGCCAAAGTGGGGGTGTTGCCCAGCTGCCTCGAGACCTCCAGGGCGTCGCGGGCCAGATCGAAGGCCTCCTGGTTGTTGCCCTTGGCCGCCTCCACCTGAGCCAGCAGCGTGGTGGTCGTACGCTCCATGGTGTGCGCCCGCAGCGCCTGGGCCGTCTCCCGTGCCTTGCGCAGGGGGACCTCGGCCGATTTGGGCCGCCCCTGGACGATGAACATCTCGCCCTGGTTCATGCGGGACTCGAGGGCCAGCAGCACATTGCCGGCGTCGGAGGCGGTCTTGGCCGCCAGCCCGAACGATTCGGCCGCGGCGGCGAACTTGCGCTCCCCGCGCCGCATCAGGCCGCGGATGAACTGCACGTGCGCCTTGACCGGCGGGATGTTGGAGTGGCGCCCAGAGCGGTCCAGGTAATCCCGCGCCCCCCGCGGGTCCTTGCGGTGCAGGGAGAGCATGGCCAAGTGGTTGAGCGTCTCGGCAGCCCTCACGGACTCGCCGGACTGCTTGAATAGCCCCAGTGCACCCTCGGCGTGCTGCACGGCGGCGTCCAGATCCTGGCCCCGCAGCGCGAGGCGGGAGCGCAGCAGCTGTTCGTAGCCCGCTAGCCCGTCGTCCCGGGTCGTCTCGGCCCAGCGGTGCAGATGGCCCAGCATCTGCGCGGCCGTTTCGGGGGGGGCGCCGTTCACAGCCCGTTCCGCCGGCTCGGCATGGATCAGCCGTACCAGATTGGTGGGCAGCCCTTCGTGGCCCAGCAGATGGATCAGCTCGATGGACGAGAGGCTCAGATCCAGCCGATCCGATCCCATCGCCAGGGCCAGCAGATTGCGTGCCTGGCGCTGCTGTTTGACCTGCTGGAAGAGGCGCGCCGTGATGGGCAGATACCGTTGCGCGGCGGGCACATAACCGTCCAGCAGGGCGCGAGCCATTCTACCGGGGATGTTGCGATTCCCCTTGGTCTTGCCCGCCTCCAGATAGAAATCGCGGTAGGTGCGTCGCTTGAAACGATAGGTCCACGAGCGCAGCGCTTCGATGTACTTGTTTTCTTCCACCAGGTCGGTCATCTCATCCAGCAGATCGTCGACGACGTCCCTCTCCAGCTCCAGCGTGGAGGCGACAACCCCTGCAGTGAAATCCACACCCTCCAGCGCGGCCACATAAAGTACGGATAGCGCCTGCTGCTCCCGCTCCTTGGTGCGCTCCGGGTTGGCATCCTCCTCGGTCTCCAGGGAGGGCTCGGGTACCAGCTGGCGATGGGTCAGATCGGCGACGGGCCGCTCCAGCGTGAATCCACTGGCCTCGTCCCAGACGATGATCTCCTCGCCCTCCATCAGCGACAGCGCGTCGTCCAGCCGCGCCGGATTCCCTTCGGATAGTTGCGTCAGACGCGTCGCCAGTCCCTCGGGGAACTGGTTGGGGCGATACCGTTCTTCCAGCAACTCGGCGACATCCGCTTCTTTCAAGACCGGCAGCTCGATGGTGGCGGCCACACGGTCCGACATGGCCTGGAACAGCATCTCCGAAGGTGTGGGAGTGGCTTCACCCTGTTCCTCGCCGTAGGGGCTGACCGTGGGCGACACGACCCATAGTACGGGGCTGCCCTGGCCATCGATGGCGCGCATCAGGCACAGCAGCCACGTCCAGAAGGCCGGTGAGGTGATGGCGTTGACCTGGTGCAGCTCGATGACCACCGGCCCGGCCGCCGCGGCGCCGGCAACGGCCTGTAGCAATCCCATGAACGGGTTGTCCTTGGGGAGGCGCAGCTCCATTCGGCCTTCCTCATCGGCCTTCATTTCTTCCAGCTGGTCCAGGAAGGTGGTGATCCAGGCCTGGAGGCGCTCCTCCTCGGGCGGGTGCTCCCGCATGTAACGTACCGCCTGTGCGGCCGGCTCCCCGCCCCGGGTGAGCGCCACGGCCACGCCGGCGTGGATGCGCAGCAGGGCGGCCACACCGTCGTCTGAAGCCTGGAATCGCCAGCGGATGAGCAGCCGATCCGTCTGGCCCTCGGTAGCGCGGGACAGCAGAGTGCTACGCCCGCTCCCGTCCTGTCCGTGGAGCAGGGCGATACGAGGGCCGTCCTGAGGCCCAGGAAGCACCTCCTGGAGAGCGGCGATCTGGTCTTGCCGGCCGATAAACGGTTTGCGAGCGCTATCAGTCATGGACGAAACCCTTTCCGGGCGGCCCGCTGGACCGCACCGGCTCTGGTGATCATTCGATGTATCCCAGCTCCTTGAGACGCTGGCGTGTCGCCGGGTCCAACTCGGGCCCGACGCCTTCGGTCTGCTCCCCCCAGGCCAGATCGCCGGCCTCGACCCAGGCCGACAACAGGTTCCGGCCGCGCTCCATGCGGGGCGCGTCCTGCCGGCTCATGTCCCGGGTCTCCCCAGGATCGACGGCCAGATCGTGGAGCACCTCGGTGCCGGAGCTGGATACCACGTATTTGGTCTCCCCGGCGAGCACCGCTCGACGCCGCACGAACAGCTCCCCACGTTCGCCGGACAGATCCCGGCCCGCGGATTCGGGAAGCATGGAGGGCACGAAGTGCTCGGCGACCATCCACCAGCCGGGACGCTCGCCGTCCTCACCGCCGTTGTCGCCGCCCGGCGCGGGCCAGAATGGCGCCAGGTCGGCACCGCCGGTGGCGGGGCGCTCCGCGGCGGGGACGCCGGCAGCCGCGTACACGGTGGGGACCAGGTCCAGGGACTCCACCGGCACATTGCTGACTCGTCCGGCCGGAATGCGCTGCGGATAACGCATCACCAACGGCACCCTGAGCAATTCGTCATACAACGTATGGACGTGGCCCCAGGTGCCGCCATGTTCACCCAGCAGCTCGCCATGGTCCGAGGTGACGATGAGCAGGGTGTCGTCCCCCAGCCCCTGCTCGTCCAGTGCGTCGACGATCTCCCCCAGCACGGCATCGCCGTAGGCCACCGAGCCATCGTAGGAGCGCTTCACCGTGTCCAGCTCGTCATCGGTCAAGCTCAGCGGCCCGGCGAACACATGGTGGAAGAAGACCTTGGCGGACAGCCGGCGCGCCTCCCCGCGGGACACACCGTCGCTGCGGAACCGGTCCTGGTACTCGGCCGGCACGTCGTTGTAAGGGGCGTGTGGGTCCATGACGTTGACCACCAGCAGGAACGGCCGCCTTTGCTCCTGGCTGAACCAGCGCCGCAGGAAGCGCACCGTGGACGCCCCGCCCTTGTCCCGGTCCCGCTCCCACACCGGCCGCAGCATACGCCACACGGACATGGACTCCTGGACCCAGTACGAGCGCCAGGATTCCTCGACCTCGTGGAAGCCTGCAGCGGTGCCGAGCCCGCGAGAGATGAGGGGATTGCCGGTGACGCATAGGGTCCGGTAGCCGTGGTCGGAGAGGACCTCGGCGATGGTATGCGTGTCCCCTTCGAGGGCCCAGTTTTCGTAGTGGGCGCCGTGGACGGACGGGGGCAGGCCCGTGAAGAACGAGGCGTGGGAGGGAAGGGACCACATACCGTTGACGCGGGCCTCGTCGAAGCGCATGCCTTGGGCAGCGATACGGCTGAGAGCCGGGCTGGTCTCCCGCTCGTACCCGTAGGTAGACAGATGATCCAGCCGGACCGTGTCCAGGACGATCATCACGATGTTGGGGGCGTCGGCGGGGGGAGCGGCCAGGGTAGGGGAGCGCTGCCCGGGGGAGGGCACCAGCAGCGGCAGCAGGGCGGCGGCGAAGAGCAGCACGACCACACCCCGGAGGATCAGGCGCAGTCGTGTCGGTCGGCCAGACATGTGCGTGCCGGCCAGGGCCATCAACGCGGCGGGGACGCCGAACAGCAACACCGGGATGGCGTTCTCCCCCACTGCCAGGGTTCCTGCCACCAGTACCCCCAGCACGGCGAACAACAGCGCTGCCGGGTGCCGAGCCAGCCATCCGACGCGCCCCAGCAGCCACGCCAGAGCGGTGAGCAGGCCCGCGTAGAGTATTGCCGTGGCGACGATCAGTAGCAGCAGCCCCGACTGATGCAGCTTGTACATCACCGGCATGATCACGAACAGTAGCTCGACAACGAGCAGGTAGGCGCCCAGGCGCAGCCCGCACCAGTGGGGTGCCTTGAACCGGTCCGGGGCGGCGTTCATCGGGTCAGGGTCTCGTTTCTGGCGATTTGGCGGCGGGCTCGTCGGCCGCTGCCTTCTTGATCACGGCCAACACCGACCCACCCAGGCCGATCCTGGTCAGCACCAGCGACGCGAAGATGTCGAATGGGAGCGCCGTGAAGAACATCACCACCCAAAACAGGATGCGGAACAGCTTGGTGAACAGCCCGTCCCCCAGCAAAAACCGCTTGAACGCCATCACGCTGAACCCGATCGCCTCGGGGAACAGTGGCACCGTGCGGATATAGGCCGGCGCCGGAAGGCCGGCGTTGCTCAGCACGCGATTCATCGAAGCCATCGTGAAATCGTGCACGTGGTAGGGCGGCTCCAGTGCCGTCCACCAACGGCCCACCAGCAGGCGCACGAGGGAGTTGAAGTGGGGGGTCTCGATGGCCAGGATGCCCCCCGGCTTGACCTTGGCCCATCCGGTGCGGACGAAGCCCTCAGCGTCGGGGATGTGTTCGATGACATGGAGCCCCACGACCATGTCGTAGTGCTCGTCCTCGAAATCCACCTCGTGGGGCTCCCCCAGCCGGAAATCGATGGCCCGCCGCGGTTCGGGGCTCATGTCCTCCAGCCCCTTGTCGTTCGTGTCGCAGCCGGAGATGCCGCAGCCGAACGCTCGCCGCACCTCCTCCAGGAAGATGCCCTGGCCACACCCCAGGTCCAGGATCTCCGAACGGATGTCCAGCTCCACGTACTGGCGCAGCCGCTTGAGCCGCATCTGATGCAAGAAGCGCATGCCCGGCCCGGACTGTAGCTCCCGCACCTTCTCCCAGCCTGGGCCCACGTACCAGTGGTCGTAGTACTTGCCCAGATCTTCGGGGATGGGGAACAAGAAGGCGTGGCCACAGTCCTTGCAAGACCACAGGTCCCACTCCCCCGGTTGCTCCCAGTAGCGATCCGTGAGCGTCCACCGGAACCGCGCCCCGCCGCCACAGATGGGGCAGGTGGGCGGCACACCGCTGGCAGTAGAACCGGCGCTCGCCTCCTTGCCAGGAGCCAGATCGTTCATGGCCCTTCACCTCACCAATCGGTCATTGAGCGACACAGGGTACAACATCGCACCGTGTCCGGCTGCATGCATTGGCTGCGCCCGGGCCGTTGTTGCAAAATGCGGCCCAGGAGGCTCCATGCCCGATCCCACCGATCCCCTCCGGCTTCCCCGACCGCACATCCTTCCGTGGAACGTCGGCACCCAGGCCGGCGTGGAGAAAGAGCTCCTGGAACAGACCGGCGGGGTGGGCACGTTGTGGCCCGTCGGCCGCTGGTCCCCCACCGCTCGCCCGGTGATCCTGGTCCACGGTATCAACGCTGATTTTGGAGATCTGCAGCCGGTCATCTATCACTTCCAGGGGGACCTCGATCGCCAGGTGCTGGTGTTCGCCTACGACGACAAACACAGCGCGGTCTACGACAGCGGCCTGGAGATGGCCGTGGACATGATGCGGTACCGCGTCTGGCACCCGTCCTGGACCCAAACCGACATCGTGGCCCACAGCATGGGCGGCCTGGTCACCCGCTGGGCCCTCAACGAGTTGACCGCCGGCCCCGGCGGCATCGGGACGTTCACCCGCATCAACTTCCTGGCGATGGACACCCCGTGGCACGGCTTCCCCGGGCCCGGGCTCCCCATCCCCACCGGCTCCCCCTTCGAGGACATGCAGGCCCGCAGCCGCATGTTCAACGGGTTTGCGCAGGGCACCAGCGCCACCCGCCGGGCGGGGTTGTTCAAGATCCCCCTGCCCGGCAACGTGCGGGTACAGCTGTGCAGCGCCAACAACCAGGCCGCCGGTGTCGATCCAGACTGGATCCTCGACTACACCGACATCGACCCGGACGAGGTGTTCGACATCCATGGCCTGACGGCGGCCATCGCGTCCTATCTGGAGAGCGGCGTGATCGCTCCGCTAGGGCCATGGGCATCGGGGAAGAAGGTCTTCATCCACCACTATCTATCGGCCCTGGTCACGGATACCGACTGGCCCGCCGCCGAGGCCGAACTGCGGCAAATCTGGCAAACGGGCAACCTGGTCCCCGCCGCCATGGTGACCGTCCTGGGTAGGCACATGCAGCGATTCGCCGGTGGCCACAGTTCGGTGCTGGCCAACCACTTCTTCTTGCTGACGTTGGATAGGCTGCTGACCGCTGACGCGTCAGGTTGACCGCTTCTTGGGCCGCCAGGCCGTCCCCGTGGTGTAGCAACCACAGCAGCGCGGGCAGACGGGGAGCAGGCCTTCGAGCATGCGCGCACGGAACGCCCTTGCCCGTTCCCCGTTCCACAGCGCCTCGAAATCGTCGTCGGCCATCGAACCGATCCGATAGTCGGGGAAATCGGGGCAGAAGGTCAGCTCACCGCTGGGGAGCATCAGCGCATACACCCACGCGGCGCGGCAGGTGTTACGGCCGAAGGCCATCGACGTGTTGTGGAAGAACACGGTGAGCTGCTCGGGGGTCAGGTGGGGGTGCACCAGCGCCTTGAAGGGGTAACGGCGCTTGCGGATGCGGCCCAGCGTGGCGCCGAGCGCTTCGGTGTCGATGCCCAGCGGCGGCGTGACCTGGAATCCGGTCCAGGACGGGGCCGCACAGCCGAACCGACGCAACATCTCGTCCTCGTACGCCGTGCCCGTCTCCTCGTCGGTCCACCAGCGCAGCGTGCTGACCACGTGGCGGATGTCCACGTCCAGCCCGGCGAGGATGTCGTAGAACTCCTCGAGGTGTTGCCACGTGTATTCGCTCACCACGTTGGAGATGCTGATCGTGGGCCGGGCGAGCCCCTCTTGCCGGCGGCGGCGTTGCACCTCGCGCAGCCCCTCCACGATGCGTGCGAATCCGCCGGGCACCCCGCGGAGTTCGTCGTGGATCGCCGGCGGCGCGTCCAGCGATACCACCAGATCGGCGACCCGGTTGCGGACGATGGAGTCGGCCTGCTTGGCCAGCGTCAGGCCGTTGGTGATGATGCCGGTGGGCACCCGGCGACGCCGCGCGTGGGCCAGCAGCTCGTCCAGGTGGGGGTAGATCAGCGGCTCGCCGCCCCAAAGCGTCAGGTTTGCCTTCAGCGGCGCCACCTGGTCGATGAACTTGCGGGCCACGTCCAGATCGACGGTCTGACGGCCTTCGAACTCCTTGTGGAAGCCCGTCTCCCCCCACTGGCCGCACATCTTGCAGCGCATGTTACAGCGGTTGGTGACCTTGATCTGCACCAGCTGGGGTGGCCGAGCGATGCCGTCCCCGTGCTCCATCTCCCCGTTGAGCACGGCCCAGCGGTGCAAGAAACGTATCGCCACGCCGATGGCGCCGAACAGCCGGCTCCACGTCTCCGCCAGGCGGTTGAGCAGGCGCCTCAATGTTCGCGCTCCGGTCGCTCGTCCGAGGCCGGCAGCGCGTCGCGGAAGCGGCGAATGTCGCGGCGGTTGCCGATGACCAGCAGCCCGTCACCCGCCTTCAGCCGGTAGTTGGCGTGGGGGAACGCGCCGGGGCGGGTGGGGATGTCACCCTCGGTGCCTTCACCGGTTCGGATCAGGATGATCTCGACGTGGTAGCGGACCCTCACGTTGACCTGACGGATCGTCTTGCCAACGAAGCTGGGGGGCACGGTGACCTCCACCAGCCGGAAGCCGGCCAGCAGGTCCACGCCGTGGTCCCGTTCGGTGGCGGTGGCCAGGCTGTGGAAGCCGCCGGCCAGATCCAGACGGAAGATCTCCTTGTTGTAGGCGTTGATGAGATCCTTGCGGTGGATCGAGCCCACCAGGCGACGCTCCGGGCCCCGCTCCACCACCGCGATCTCGGCCAGGTCGTGCTGCCCGAAGAGGTGCATCACCAGGTCCAGGTTGTCGTCCAGACGAACCGTGGGGGTGTCGCTGCGGGCCACGTCGGCGGCCACGATCAGATCGGGCAGGCCCGGATCCACCAGCAGCTCCCGGAGGTCCCGCAGCGAGAACGATCCCAGCAGGTGATTCTCCCGGTTCACCACGAAGAAGTGGACCCGCTCGCTGTGCACGATCTGGTCGATGACCTCGTGGATCGTGCGCTTGCCGTGGATCGTCTCGGGGTTGGGTTCCATCACATCCCGCACGGCCAGGCGCCGTAGCACGTTGACGTCGTTGCCCTCCTGCAGGTGGATGCCGCGTTTGGCCAGCTTCATGGTGTACATCGAATGGGGCAACACCCACCGAGCGAGCAGTACGCTGAGGATGCAGGCCACCATCAGCGGTGGGAGGATCTTGTAGTCCCCGGTTAGCTCGAAGATGATCAGGATGGCGCTGATGGGGGCGTGGGTGGCGCCGGCGACCAACGCCCCCATGCCCACCAGCGCGTAGGCTCCGGATCCGGCGGCGCCGGGCAACCACATCCCGGTTAAGTGCCCCACGATCCCGCCCAGCATCGCCCCGACGAACAGTGACGGGGCGAAGATGCCGCCCGATCCAGCCGACCCGAGCGTGGCCGAGGTGGCCGCCATCTTCGCGGGGATGAGCAGCAGCAGCAGCAGCAACGGGGTACGGCCCCACAGGGTGTCGTGCAGCGAGCCGTAGCCGACGCCGAAGACCTGGGGCAGGAACACGGCGATGGCGCCCACCACCAGCCCGCCCACCGCCGGCCGCAGCCACAGCGGTGGGACCAGCGTGCGGAAGAGGTCCTGCCCGCGGTAGACCATCCAGATGAACAGCGCGGAGGTCAGCCCGGCCAGGATCCCCAGCACGGAATAGGGCACGAACTCGGCCCCCCGCAACAGCTCGTAGGCCGGCACCGCGAAGGCCGGGGTGTCGCCCAGGTAATGCCGGGACAGCACGGTGGCGGTGACCGAGGCGATGACGATGGGGCTGAACTGGGCCACCGCGAATTCGCCCAGGATCACCTCCACGGCGAACAGGGCACCGGCGATGGGGGCGTTGAACGTCGCGGCGATCCCGGCGGCGGCGCCGCAGGCCACGAACGTGCGCATGCGGGCCGGATTGACCGAAAGGAACTGGCCGGTGAGGGATCCGATGGAGGAGCCGATCTGGATGATGGGACCTTCACGGCCCGCCGAGCCTCCCGAACCGATGGTCAGGGCGGCCGCCACCGCCTTGACCACGATAACGCGCGCCCGGATCAGCCCCCCCTTGAAGGTGACGGACTCCATCACCTCGGGGACGCCGCTGCCCCTCACCTCGTTGGCCACCCAGCGCACCAGCGGGCCCACCAGCAGCCCCCCCAGGGCCGGGATCAACAGTCGTTGCCACCAGGGCAGCGCGCGCAGCGTGTCCATGCCCAGCGACCAGGACTGCAAAAAGCCCGCTTGTGAGAGCTGGATCAGGTACCGGAAGGCGATGGCGACCGTTCCGGCGGCCAAGCCGATGCCGATGGACGACACGATCATGAACAGCTGATCGGCGCTGCGGGCGTGGCCGAACAGGCGTCCAGCCCCTGCCAGCACGCGCCGCCGCGCGCGCAGGACGCGTGCAGTCAGGCGACGCCGCATGCGGTGCGTGCGCGTGGGCAATCGGTAACCTCCGGGCCCCGATGGGGCATCGCAAGGATCGGGGGAGGGCGTTTATTGGTCAAGGCCGCCTGATGGATGCGGGCCGATGGAGGTCCTCGCGAACCGTAGGTTGCCCGGTCAATTGCAGCGGTCGGTCGCCCGGCGCCCTGCGCCCTGCGGTGGCGAAAGGGGATGGTCGCGGATCCAGCGCACGACCTGGCGGGGATCGCGACAGTCCGCCAGCTGCCTCGGGCAATCCCCCTGATTGACGAGCTTGACGATGGTCGCCAGCAGCCTCAGGTAGCCGGTCTGGTGGCCTTCGGGAGCGCCGATGAGGAACACGACGCGCACGCCGTGGCCCTCCCCATCCCAGTCCAGTTCTTTATCGAGGATCGCCACGGCCATGACAAAATCATCCAGCTCGGGGATGTGACCGTGGGGCACCGCCACCCCGCAATCCAGCGCGGTGGCCGCCAGCTCTTCCCGCTCCAGCACGGCCCCCTCCAGGGACTGACGCTGCCAGGCGTCCGTCGTCGCAGCCCGGCACAGGGCCGCGATAACATGCTCCTTGTCCCCCCTGGGGAACACGACGCAGGAGGCATCCAGCAGATCGGTTACGCGGGGCATGGTGCGGATCTCAGAATTTGGCTTGCATCAGGAAGTTGAGCCCCAGCTGACGGGCCCGATCCTCGTCCAGGACGCGGACCTGGTTGCCCGCCTCCTCGCCGATGGTCTTGGACTGGTTGTAGTCCAGCGTGAAGCTCACCTCGGCCATCACCGACATCATCTCGGAGAGGTCCAGGCGGACGTTACCTTTGGTGCTGATGATGGTGAAGGGGTCGTAGCCGTCGGGGAGGAACTCCAGGTCGTTGGCGTCCCGGACCACCACCTTGCCGCCGAACTGCGCGGCCAGATCCTCGTTCCCCCATGCAGCAGCGGGCTGCATGATGCCGAAGATGATGCCCGGGGTGAGGTGGATCTTCTCGAAGAAGTAATCCACGCCGATGGCCCCGTAGAGCTGGGCCTGACTGTCCAGCGCCTCGGACAGGGAGTAGTAGGGGGTCAGCCCGGGGGTGTTGAAGACCAGGAAGTTCAAGCTGCGGTAGACCACGTCCAGGTGGACCCGGAAGCGGTTGATGCGCAGCTTGGCGTTGAGGTCGCCGGCGGTGGCCCAGGAGTTCATCGTCGAGGCCGGATTCTCGAACTCGATGGCGGTCTGGGCGATGCCGCTGAACTCGCTGGCCACGTAAAAATGGGTGCCTTCGGTGTAGGCGATCTGCTCCGAGGCTCCGTCCCTGGCGTCCGGGTCGTTCTGGTACAGCCGGAAATCCACTGACTGGCCCACCTCGTCGCCGAAAGCCAGCCCCACCTGCCCCGAAGCGCCCATGGCGTACAGGGTGTCCTCCAGGTGCTCCTGGATATCGAAGTGGCCGCGGTCGAAGACGCCGCCGTTGGCATCCAGGAAGAAGGGCCCGGCGTGGAATCCACCGCCGAACAGCACGCCGTACTGCGTCGCCACCTGGTTGTCGTAGTACTGCTGGATGCGGGGCTGGGACTTGGCACCCACGAAGAAGTAGGCCGGCCCCAGGTCGGCGTTGAGCTTGCAGCCGGGGACGGGGCCGTAGTTGGTCGGGAAGACCATCTCGCCGCCCCAGGTGAGGTCGTACGAGAAGCCCAGCATGAAGCGCTGGGAGTCGAAGGGGAACATGGTGAAGCTGATGTTGGGGCCGGTCATCGCCTCGGCGTCGAAGTAGCCGATGAGCTTGAGGTAGCTACCGTCGTCCTGGATCGAGGCGTCGATCTTGGACGTGGAGGGACCCACCTCGCCGTTGTCCGGATCCCGGAAGACCTCGAACTCCAGCACGAACGCGGCCTCCGTCGCCATGCCCGGGACGAAGCCGGGCATCATCTTGTAGAGCACCAGATGGGACTCGGTCACCGCCATGGTCTTCTCCGCCTCCAGCCCCTCGAAGAACAGCTCGGGGTAGGCGTTGGAGAAGCCGATGGAGGGGGAGAAATCCTCCGGGCCGGCCAGCAGGTTGTCGTCGCCGAAGTACCCGGTGATGGTGGTGTCCATGAAGGAACCAGCCGACGCCGGGGCTGCCAGCAAAAGTACGGGCATCAGGAACAACAGGGTCGCGGCTTTTCGCATGGGAGCTTCCTCGTCTTCGTCCCGTTCTCTCGGTCAGGGTCCGTTCAGGGAGTCCAGCCTTCGAAGGAGGACGCGTCCACCGGCTCGATCTTGAACTCGTCGTATCCGTAGGTCAGCGGGCCGGTGATGGAGGTGATCACCTGATCTGCCGGCGGGTCCGGCGTCAGGTCCTCGTCGCCGCAGGTCGTGTATTCGAAGAAGGCCGAGTCTACCAGCAGGCACTCGTTGACCTCGAACTGGCCGTACCCCACCTCGTCGATGGTCTGGCTGACGGTGAGGTTCTGGATCTGGATCGTCACACCCTCGTAGGCCTCTTCGTCGAAGCTGCAAGGGTCGGCGATGACGGCCGGATCGGGCACCGTGCCGCTGGAGACCACCGAATAATTACCGGCGTCCTGTAGCACCAAGCTGGTGAGATCGTAGTACTCGCTGTACAGCCCGCTCATGTCCACGACATCGCCCGGGGTGACGCTGAAGCCGGGCAGGCTGTCGATGTAGAACACGACGAAGACGCCGCTGTACTCGCCGCCGGCCGGATCCTGGACCCAGAAGCCCTGTTTATCGCACTTGGAACCATAAACCTCGGTGAGCGGCGTGGTGACGATGACCCCTTCGAGGGACACCACGGTGTCCTCGGCCACGTCGCCCTGCTGGATCTCGTAGATCGTCGAGGCGGTCGGGGCGGCCCCTTCCACGTCCACGTCATCGGCATCACGGGGCTCCAGCAGGAACTCCTCGAAGCTGTAGTTCATCACGCCGGCAACGCGGTTGACCGTGGCGTCCACGGCCGGTTCCACATGGTAGAAGAGGTCGTCCACCTTGACGTTGCCGTCCACTTCCCAGTTGCCCCACTCGTCCAGGGAGGTGACCGTGCCCGAGGTCTCCACCAGCACCGACTCCCACGGCTCGGCGTTGGCCGCCGTCAGGGCGCTGCTGTCCAGCACCTCGGGGGTCAGCGGCGTGGTGGTGTCGGTGATCTCGAAGTCGGACGTGGAGGTGAGGGTCAGCTCGGTCATGTCGTAGAACTCGGTCATGGTGCCGCTGACGGTGACCACCTGCCCCGGCGCGATGTCCAGCTGGTCCAGCACGTCGCTGTAGGCGAAAACGTACAAGCCGCTGTACTCGCCGCCGGCCGGTTCCTGGATGAAGAAGCCCTCTTCCGCCTTGGGCGTGGTGACGATCTTGCCCTCCAGGGTCACGTAGTCCCCGTCGGTGAAGCCGCTCTGCTGGAGGTCGTAGATGCCCCCGCTGGTGGCGTCGTCGTCGTCGTCGTCGCCGGCGGTGTCGTCGTCGTCGCCCGGGGTGACGTTGCAGCCGCCGAGGTTCACGGCGAGCAGCCCGGCGCAGGCGATGGCCAGCGCGGCGCTCAGCCAGATCAGGCTGTCCTTGTTCATCTTCTTGGTCTCACTCACGTGTCTGTCCTCTCTGTCCATCATCTAGGCGGCCTCAGTCCAGCTCGTAGGGGACCCCTTCGCACCAGGGAATCGCGCGGGTGTACTGCCGCGGTACGGGGGCTGGGCCGCTGTAGTGCCCTTTGGCCCGCTCGGAGATATCCTCGCAGTCCTCGGGACGGTCCTCTTCGGGGAGATCGCTACAGCCACGGATCTCGAGGATCCAGGCGGGCTCGGCCGCGTAGTTGTGGCGTAACGTTCCCTGTAGATAGGCGAACTCGCGCTCGTCGGGCAGGATGCCTTCGTCGCAAGAATTGAATCGCAGGTCCGGAACGGTGTAGGCGTTGACGACGTTGAGCTCGGCCGGCACTCCGTCGCAGTCCTCTGTGGCCAGCTCCATCGGCCACTGGCCGTAGTTGACGTAATCGTCGCAGTCCTCGGCGTCCACGAAGCGGGTGATGACGTTCTCCACCCGCACCAGGGCCGACTCGTGCCCCTCCAGGATGTCGTCCCCGCCGCAGATCTCGGTGGCGGTCAGCAGCGAGGGCTCGGGGATCTCGTGGCCCGAGCTGTCCACCAGGAACGAGGGGTGGGAGAGCTCGGTGAAGGACAGGTACTCCTGGATGTTGCCGTCCAGCTCCTTGAGCCGGTCCCCCTCCTCCACGCCTTTTGGGCGGTTGAAGTTGAACACGAACATGGAGCCGTAGCTGCCCGGGGGGTCGATGGTGTCGGTGACGTACATCCCATCCGACGAGATATGGGTGACGATCAGGTTGCGATCGTCGGCGCGCACGTTCACGTGGTTGCCCAGCAGGGGGGAGACGTCCCCACCAGTCGGGATCTGGGTCTCGGCCAGGGTCGGGTCGGCGAAGCGGATCTCCGGGGTCACGCCGGTGGCCCAGCTGGCCTCGTCCCGTTCCGAATCCACCACCCAGATGCGGGTGGGCCCGAAGGCGCCTTTGATGCTGACCTCCAGCCCCTCGACCCGGCCCCCGCTGAGGTCCACGGTCAGCGGCTCCATCACGTCGCCGGGGCGGGTGCGCAGGCGGCAATCCCCCTCAAAGTCTTCCATCACCGAACCGTCCCGATCGATGACCTCGATGTCCACGGTGAAGGTGGTGGCGTCGTGGCTGAAGGGGAGGGGCTCGTCCAGGCCCAGGTCGTCTCCGGCCGCCTCGTTGAACAGCACCTGGATGGTCAGCGGGCCTTCCGGCGGAGTGGCTGTGCGCTTGCACGAGGCCAGCGACAGACCGAGCGCGAACAACGAGAGGGACAGGATGCAGGCGTGCTTCATGTCAACCCTCTCAATACACCGGGGTGATGCGGCCATCCGATTCGGCATACATCGGATCGTCGTAGGGGATGTGGGGGTGGTCCAGCATGTAGGTGATCACCGCGTCGCGCATGGAGATACCGGTGTCCACCTTGGAGGTGTTCTGTTCCAGCACTCTGAAGCCGGAACCGCCGTTGGCGATGTAGTTGTTCGTGGCGAGCTCGTAGACGCCCTGGGAGACGATGGGCACGCCGCAGGCGCCGGCGGAGCAGATCTCCCCGGCGGACGAGCAGTCGGAGTCCTCATAGCAGGCCTCCCAGCTGCCGCCGATGGTCACCTCTTCGGCGATCCCCTTGTCGCAGTTCATCACGAAGCGGGCGCCGGAAATCTGTGCTTGGGCGTTACAGCCGCGCCCGGCGGACCGCTGGGTCGCGTAGTCGAACAGGGACTGCACCTCCACCCCGGACAGCAGCATCACCACGATGGTGTTGTCGAAGGGCAGCACATTGAACAGCTCCTCGCGGGTGATGGGCCCAGCCTGGATATTGGTCCGGATCCCCAGGGAGTTGGTCAGGCAGAAATCGGTCTCCACGCCGTGTCGGGTCTGCATGGCGTGGGCCACCATGCTGCCCAGGGGCGCGTCGCCGCCGTCCACGCCAAAGCGGCGCAGGGTGAAATCCTCGTCGTCCACCTCACCGTCGCCGTCCGTGTCGCCGGCCACGGCCACCACCTCGTCCAGGTCGATGGTGCGGGCCATCTCGACCACGTAGGGCTCCAGCAGGTCCAGCATCTCGCCGTCCTGCTCCACCGTGCTGTCCACCGGGAAGAGCTCGTAGTCGTGGCTGATGATCGCGCCGTCGCGCACGATGAGGTCTAGCCGGCCGACGAACTTGGCGAAGGCGCCGGAGTGGCAGATGACCACGTTCTTGCCCTCGACGGTCTCACTGGCCACCAGCTTGGGCGGGTCGATGGCGATGTGCAGGTGGCCCCCCATGATGGCGTCCACGTAGCGCGAGTTGCGGGCGATCTCCACGTCGCTGCTGAGGCCCAGGTGGCTGATGACGATGAGCAGGTCCACCAACGGCTCGAGCATGGCGCCGTAGTGTTCCACGGTCCACAGCACGCCGGTGGAGTCCACGTCGATGGAGTTGTCCCCGTCGGCGATGGAGGTGATGGAGTGCAGGTCACCCATGCCGATGAAGCCCACGCGCAGCCCGTCGAGGGTGACGATCTGCCAGGGCACGATGAGGTCTTCGAGTTCGTTGTTCCAGGGCTGGTCCGACTCGCGGAAATCGTAGTTGGCAGCCAGGGACGGGAAGGTGCTCCACGAGGCCAGCTGGTAGGTGTAGTTGTCGGCGCCGCGATCGAACTCGTGGTTGCCCACGACGACCACGTCCGGGGCCAGCAAGCTCATGGCCCGCGTCTCCACCTCGCCGCCGAAGAAGTTGTAGATCGGCGCGCCCTGGGAGACGTCCCCCGAATCCACGTACATCACGCGCTGACCGCGCTCCCGCTGCTCATTGACGATCGTCGCGACGCGCGCGATCCCTCCAAAGGGGCTCAGGTCCGGGTTCAGCCCCAGCTCCTCGTCGGTGTAGATGGGGTCGTAGTCGTACGGCAGCATGCGGGCGTGCATGTCGCTGGTGTGCAGCAGGGTCAGGCGCACGTCCTTGCCCGTCAGATCCGGGGATTCCCCCTCCACGGTACAGCCACATATCCACAGGGACAAAATGATCATCGAGAGTCGGCTGGCCATCGAATTTGTCCTGTGAAATCAAGTGGTTAGGAGATTTGCCGCGCGCGCCAAAGACGAGGAACATAGCATGGGCGTCAATTCCGGGCAAAGAAAAACGTTTCCCGGGAACTGTTCGGGGTCACCTCTAGTCTGGAATCAGTAGTCGCAGGTTTTGTGACGACAAACGGGCATCGGGCCTGGAGCGGCTGTCACAAAAACACAATACCCGTGCGCCCGGCCATTCTGGATGGGATGTGCCGGTGTGCAAGACACGGAAAGGGCCGGATAATATGTTGCGACGGATGGCGCCCCGCCTCCTTGTGGTGGCTTTCTTGTTCACCGCTTTTCCTGCCTCGGCAGACATGTTCCAGCACCACACGTCTCAGGCGGAGATCGAGCAACGGATCGTCGAGCGCCCCCTGGTGGTGGGCAAGGGCTGGGTCGAGCTGAGCTTGGGGTTTGACTGGAAGCACTCGGCCAGCGAGTTCCTGACCGGGGATAGCAAAGCTACCGTGGGTTTTGTCCCGGACAAACACTACCGCCGGTACGACAACGACGGCCGTCTCGACTTCCGTACGTGGTCGTTGGATGCGCGGTGGGGATTCACCAAGGGTACGGACGTGTACCTGCACATCCCCATCGTGTGGAACTCGTTGCAAAACAGCAACGTGGGCGAGGACGGCTCGGTGGTCAACGTCAACACGGTGGCGTTGGGCGACCTGGAGTTCGGCATCCTCGCGCAGCTCCTGCGCAAGGTGGATCCGGGCGGCAAGTTCAACAGCTCGCTGGGCATGCACTTCGACGTCAAGGCGCCCACCGGCCTGGAGTCTCCGGGGAGCAACATCCCCAGCCCCGGCTTGATCACGGTGCTGCCCGCCGGTACGGGCACGTACAACCTGGGCTTGGACCTGGAGTTCAAGCAGCAGATTGCCATCATGGCGGTGAACGTGCGCGCCGGGTACGTCTGGCGCGCCAGCAACGTGGTGATGTACCTGGCCGAGGACGACTGGAACCTGTTCCAGATGCGTCTGGCCCCCGGTGACGGCATCCAGTGGGACGTGGGCCTCACCTTCCAGCTGGCGAACTTCCTGGCCCTGGGCCTGGGGGGGGAGTTCGAGTACCGCTTCCTCACCAAGATCGGCCCGTCGAGCGCCGGCATCGCCGCGTGCAAGAACTGCGATCCGGTGGCGGATAGTGACGGTTTGTACCTGGACGGCTACGGCATGGTCAGCGTGACCCCCAGCCGCTCCTTCCAGGTGGACGCCCGGTTTGCCTACACCCTGGGTGGCCGGCAGGCGTTCCTGATCCCCCTCGAAGATGTGAGCCCGACCCGCGGATGGACCGCGAGCGGCGCCGTGACCTACCGGTTCTGATGGGAATGGGGAATACGTTGATGAATACACAGAGCCAAATTACGAAATTAATGCTGACAGCGGTGGTGGGTGTGAGCTGCTTGGCGGGTGCTCACGAGGCGCAGGCGGGCAAGTTCTTCGACATCTTCAACCATCCGGATCTGGACTGGTACGTCATCGAGACGGAGCACTTCCGGACCTTCTATCCGATCTCCAAGAAGGGACCGGAGGATAACCGGTACTACGTGGATGGTACGGATTGCGCGCGTAAGTGCGCGTACGTGAACGAAGAAATGTACGCCCCCACCTGCAAGCAGTACGACTTCTTCCTCCAGGAGACGGTAAACGTCATCCTCCTGGAGCAGTCGGACGACCTGCAGGGCTACACGATCCCCAACTTCGACTGGATCGTGGTGTCGTCCAAGCACGACGACATGCTGTGGCGCTGGCGTGGCCACGGGGACTGGCTGCGCATGGTGATGTACCACGAGTACGCCCACGTGGTGTCCCTCAAGGCCGACGGCGTGTGGGCGGAGAACAGCTTTGGCTGGTTCCTCACCGCCAACTGGCGCGACGGCGCGTACAACCTGGACACCGGCGCCACCGTGTTCGTGGGCGACGGTGATCCCTGGTGGTGGATCGAGGGTGGCGCCGAGTACACCTCAACGTTGCAGACCGTCACACATAAAGCATGATCGCCAGTGTGCT
>CAZDDH010000153.1:0-20830 GCA_964504165.1 uncultured Rickettsiales bacterium
CGTACGACGACGACCCGTCCTACGACGACGACACTGGCGACGACGACGACACCGCCAGCCCCGATCTGGACGGCGACGGCTGGACCGCGGCCGCCGGCGACTGCGACGACGGCAACGCCGCCATCTACCCCGGCGCCACCGAGCTGTGCAACGGCATCGACGACGACTGCGACAACGTCGTGCCCGCCGACGAAGCGGACGCCGACAACGACGGCTACAGAGTCTGCGACGGCGACTGCGACGACGGCGACGGCTCCATCCACCCCGGCGCCCCCGAGCTGTGCGGCTACGGCATCGACGACGACTGCGACGGAGACGTGGACGAGGGCTGCACCTGCCCCGTCTACGTGGACGTGGCCGCCATCGGCTCCGCCGAGCTAGGGGACTGGGACGACCCGTACCTGCAGATTGAAGACGCCGTGGACGGGCTGCCCAACAACTGTGAACTCGTCCACGTCCTCCCCGGCACCTACGACGGCGGTGTCGAGCTGGATGGCGACGATGTGACGATCATCGGGCTGGACGGCGCCGATGTCACGATCATCGACGCCGGCGGTTGGGACCGCTGTCTCAAGCTCAAGAACGCCAGCTTCACCCTGCAGGGCCTCACCATGGCAAACGGCTACAGCGACAAGGGTGGGGGGCTTCACGTAGATGGAGCCACCGTGGTGCTCGACGAGTGCATCGTCGAGGACAGCGAATGTGGGAACAACAAGGAGGGCGCGGGGATCTACACCAAGAACAGCCCGGGCCTGACGCTGACGGACACCATCGTGCGTGGCAACGACTGCGACTCGGGCGGTAACGACAACAAATCGGACGGCGGGGGTCTTTTCTGCGACACCAGCACCCTGGCCATCGAGGGCAGCGAGTTCACCGGCAACGCCGCGGGAGACGGCGGCGGGATGTATCTCCTGGACTGCGACGGCACCATCTCCACGAGCCTCATCGCCGGCAACATCGCCGATGACACGGCGCCGGGCGGCGGCTCCCTCCACGGCGGCGGCGGTTTGCTGGTCGAAGGCGGATCTTTGGTGCTGAGTAACAACCGTATCGTCGAGAACAGCTCTTCCGATACGGGAGGCGGTGCGCTGTTCCTCGATACCCAGGGCCAGGTGTCGTTGGTCAACGAACTCGTGGTGTACAACACGTCAGCTACCGGCGGCGGCGGCCTGCACCTGGATGACGACGGGGAGATGGTGCTGCTCAACAGCATCGTTGCCTACAACGACGGCGACGCCGGCATCGACATCGACAACACCAATTACCAGCCCACCCAGACCTATACCGACGTCCACGGCAACACGCCCCAGGACTTCGGCGCCACCATGACCGACCCCACCGGCAGCGACGGCAACATCTCGGCGGCGCCGTTGCTAATCAGCTACAGCGCCGACGGCGTCTGGACCAATGATGATGTCTGGCTGGACGTGGGCTCGCCTTGCATCGACACGGGGGATCCCAGCGGCGCGTACGACGACTTCGACGGCACCCGCAACGACATGGGTGCCCACGGGGGCCCGGGCGGCAACTGGTAGTCACCCCCTGCTCTGTTACGCCAGTTCAAGATGCGGCAGCAGCACGCCGTCCTGCCGCCCTCGGAGTGAGCCAAATCACTTTACAGATCGGTCTTTCCGTGGGATCAAATTGTATGTGGGAGACGGCGTTTCGTATGCCGTTTTGAGAGGCCGTACAACGGGGAGGACGATCGTGGCAATCCAGCCAAGCCTGACCTATTTGTTCCTGAGTTGCGTTTTTCTGCTGACCGTCTGTGCGTGCTCCGATCAGGGAGTACACGCGACCGACGGGGACCCAGCCGACCTGACGGACGATGACGACGGCGCTCCGGATTATCTACAACTGCATGGCCGTACCTCCACCGGACATAGGGGATACCCGTGTCTTGGTGGATCTGGACCACGACAACGTTCTGGTGCTCGTTTCGGACTTGGGGATCCACTGGATCGTCGAAAACCTCGGCGAGGGTGACATTGAACGGATCATCTACATCTAACCGGCCGGATCGAGCGTGACGGCCCCCACCGGCGTGCCGATCGAGGCCTACGAATTGCATGATGTGGACACGGGTCAGACTTGGCACTGGGAAAAAGCCACGACCAGGGATCTGGTCACCGAGGTCGAAGAACACACCGGAATGACGCTGACGTCCTACAACGGGACCTGCTCGGCATACGGTTTCAAACTGGAGTCCACCTGCGACGAACCGGTGGAAACGTCCCTGCCCGACTGCGACGAAGAGGGGATCACCCACGGCCCTGCGGACCCGGCGCCCGTCCAGGCACTCTGTCCGGCCGAAACCGGCGAGAGCCTCTGGTGTCTGGGCTTGCGGTACGGCGGCGGCGTGGAGGTGGTCGGACTGGATAGCGGGAACATCTGCTACTTGATGGGAAGCACGATGGAGCTCGGTACAGATCTGACCTCGTTCGCGTGGCTCGACCACTACGTGTACGCCTGCACCGAACCGTTCCACGTGCTGGAACGGCTCGACCTGACGACGGGGGACGTGGACCAGTCGTTTACCTACTGCAGTGCGGTCACCGCCTACGACCAAGGGCTTTTGACCCGGCCCATCGAGGAGGTGACCCCGAACTATGAGGACCAGCTCTATTCGTACCCCACCTACCGGGACGCGGAGTGCAGGAATCACGCCCTCCACGTCATCTCGGATGCCGAGGGGAGCATCGTGGGCATCGACACCCATGACCACGTCTTGTATGGCATCCATCACGGTTTGAACAACCACTGGGTATCCCAATTCAGCATGCCCACGGGGGAGAGCCAGGGCTACACCGTCTTGGACACGGTTGCGGCCGGTATCGGTGGCCTGTCGATCGTCGGTGACGACTACCTGGTGGCCAATCTCAGCGGCACAGAAAACCGCGTGGCCGTGTTCGACCTGGCGACCGGAATGGAGCTGTGGTCCGTCGGAGTAAGCCAAACCCTGCTCGGCCTGGAATGCTGGCAGGGGAGCTGACGCGATGTACGGGGCGCTACACGTGCACTAGGACGGCGCACTCTTTCCCTGACCGCCACTGAACGGTCAGGATTCCAGGAATTCTCGCCCCCGGATAGGCGCGGTTTCGGTGCCGATGTGCATCCGCTGGGCCGGCAGCCGCAGGCGGGTCCGGCCGCGGTCTTTTTCCAGCACCCAGCCGTCGGTATCGTGGGCCAGGAACATCCTGCGCGTGTCGTGGATCAGCTTGTTGAACGCCGGGCGCAGGCTGACCGCGTCCTGGGTTCGTCCCCATAGCTTGGTCTTGAGGGTGTCGTCGGGCACCCAATCACCGCCGGCCTGTGCGAGCACGTACAGCAGCACAAAACGCTGGGCGGTCCGGACGGTCCAGCACCCGCTGCCGGACTCCACCTGCACGAACCCTTCCCCCGGCCCATCGAACTGCAGGTACAGATCGAGGTCGTATTCCTTGGGGCGCCCCGAGGCGACCTCCGTGGGATCCAGCGAGGTGGGGGCCAGGCGCGGCCGGATGCGCAGGGCCGTGGGCCCTAGTTGCAACGGCAGATCGTCGTCCACGGGGCTCGCGTCCCCTCCGACGGGCTCGAGGAACAGGTGGCTGGATTCGCGGTACAGCACCGCGCGGATGGTGGGCCCCGGTTCGTCGAGCCACTCCGGGACCACCAGGTCACACGGGGCACCGGTGCCGATCAGGAAACGGTCGTTGACCATGGGCGCGCTACGTCCGCTGGCGGTGTTCTCGACGATGGCGATGGCGGTGGCCTGCTGCCCGGGGTCCGCCAGACGGTCCACGCTCCAGGTAGACACCCCACCGAAGCAGATCACGTCCCCTTCGTGGAGGGCCTTGGTCCCGTGGATCCGGCGCCGATTGACCGAGGTGCCGTTGCGGGATCCCAGATCGACCACTCGCCACCCCCCCGCGTCCCATTCGACGATGGCGTGGCGCCCGCTGATCCGGGGATTGCTCAGCACCATGCCGTTGAAGGGATGCCGGCCGACGGTGAGGGAGCGGTCGAATGTGACCTGGTCGCTGCCACCTTTGGCGGTGATCGTGGAGCCCTGGCTGGGGCTGCCGTTGGCCACGGGTGAATCGGCCATCAGTGATCCAATATCCCCCCCTTGGACAAGGTCGCAAGGTTATAGCACGACCGAGGGGATAATCAGCATCATCAAGGCCGGGGGAACATCCGGTCGATGACCGCGTCCCGCCAGATGCGCGGGAGGATCTTGCCGAGCCATACCAGCATCGCCACCTCGAAGTGGGGCACGACCAGCAGGCGGTTGCCGCGGCTCTTGTGGAGGATGATGCGCGCCGCCCGGTCCGGCGCCATCATGCCGGTGGGGGCCTCGCGGTGCATCCACTCGGGGGTGGCGGCGTGTTCTTCGTGGAGCTGGGGGGTGTCCATGTCACCGGGCACGGCCACGTGCACGGAGATGCGCCGGCCGTGGAGTTCGCGGCGCAGGCACTCTGCGAAGTTGATGATGCCCGCTTTGGCCGCGGCATAGGCGGTGTAGCCCGCCGGCCCCATCAGGCCGTAGCCCGACGAGATCATCAGGATCTTGCCGCCGTCGTGCACCAGCGGGAGGAACACGTAGGTGGACAGCATCGTGCCCCACAGGTCGACCTCCACGTCCCGCTTGAGCTCGGAGCTGTTCTCGTAGTCCGCCAGCAGCTTGACCGAGACCCGGCCGGCGTTGCAGACCAAAAAGTCCACGGCGCCGTAGGTATCTTTGACATGCTCGTAGACCCGCCGGAGGGCGCCCTCGTCGGTGACGTCGGCGGAGAAGCCTTCCGCGTGGACGCCATCCTGTTTGAGCTCCTGTAGCGCTTGGTCGATGCCCTCGGGGCGCCGTGCCAGGATGATCGGCAGGTAGCCGTTCTTGCCGATGTGCCGGGCCAGGGCGAGCCCCAGGCCGGAGGATCCGCCGGTGATGATTGCCACATTACTCATGGGAGTTTCCCCTCGTCTTTTGTGATGGTTTCCAGGTGGACCGCCACGCGGTCCACGGTGTGTGTGATCTGGTCCTCGGTATGGGTGGAGCTGAGGAAGAACCTCAGCCGCGCCGTGCCCTCCGGCACGGTGGGGTACATGATCGGCAGCACGTAGATGCCGTCGTCGAACAGCGCCTTGTACAGGCGGGCGCAGGCCTTGGATTGCTTGACCATCACCGGCACCACGGCTGATCCGCTGGCGGTCCCGGTATCCAGCCCCCGTTCGCGGCACAGGCGCTGGAAGAGCGCGGCGCGCTCGTGTAGCGCCGCCGCCCGTTCGGGCTCGTCCAGCATTAGCCGGATGGAGGACAGCGCCGCGGCGGCGTTGGGCGGCGTCATGCCCACCGAGTAGACGAACGCCGGGGAGCCCAGGCGCAGGTACTCGATGAGGTCGGCGCGGCCGGCGATGTACCCGCCGCAGCTGGCGAACGCCTTGCTCAGCGTGCCCATCCACAGGTCCACGTCGCCGGCGTCCACGCCGAAGTGCTCGGACAGCCCCCGTCCGTGCTCACCCAGCACGCCGATGGAGTGGGCTTCGTCCACCATCAGGAACGTGCCGTACTGTTCCCGCAGCTCGACGTAGCGGGGCAGGTCGGGGATGTCGCCGTCCATGCTGTAGACCCCCTCGATGACGATCAGCGCCCGCTCGTAGTTGTCCCGGTCGCGGGCGAGGATGTTGCGCAGCGCGGCGTGGCTGTTGTGGGGGAAGGGCCGCACCGTCGCACCGGAGAGGCGGCACCCCTCCTGGACCGAGGCGTGGATCAGCGAGTCCACCAGGATCAGGTCGCCGGGGCCGAACAGGTGGCCGATGACCGACTCGTTGGTAGAGTAGCCGCCGACGAACACGACGGAGTCCTCGGCGCCGATGAGCGCTGCGATGGCCTTCTCGAGGTCGTGGTGCAGCGGGCGGTCTCCCGAGGCGACCCGGGAGGCGGAGACGGACGTGCCGTACTGGTCGATGGCGGCCTTGGCGGCGTCCATGGTCTCGGGGTGCCCGGACAGGCCCAGGTAGTTATATGAGCAGTAGTTGATCATCTCCCGGCCGTCGATGACCGTCAGGTGGTTGTTGAGGCCCTCGGAAAGGTGGTCGTAGATGGTGTCGTCGACCATGTCCATCAGGGCGTGCATGCGGCCGCGCACGACGCGGAACTCCGGCGGGATCTCGTAGGTCGGCGCCCCACGGCCCGTCGTCGCACCACCCGCGGTGCCGCCCTTCTTGCGCTCGAGCAGCTTGGCCAGCAATGCGCGGCGGGCTCCCTTGGGGTGCTTGGCCAGGTCGTCCTTGTGCTGTCGCAAGTTCTTCATCGGGTCTTTCCTTCCGTGGGGTGCGCTGCTGCGGGTTCACCTACTCGGCGAGCAGTTCGTCGAGCATCGCGTCGACCTGTTCGTCGGTCATCGCGTCGATATCGATGTCCAGGGATGCGGGATCCACTTGTGGGGGCGCGGGGGCCGGGGCCGCGGTGCCGACATCGACCCCCTCCTGCTCCAGCTGGTCGATCAGGCCGCGGGTGTTCAGCCCCGCTTCGAGCAAGGACATCTTGGGGAGGCGCACGCCGGTAACCTGCTCGAGCTTCACCACCAGCTCGACGGCCATCAGCGAGTCGAAGCCCAGGGTGTCCAGGGCCGTGTCGGGGTCCAGGTCGGACCGCCCCACACCGAGCACATGGGCCACCGCCGCGGCGATGGCGGCCCCGGCGTCTTCCTGCTCGTCCGTGGGCTCCGTGTCCGGGGATCCGGCGCCGCGGTCGGTGACCAGCAGCCCGAACCGGGGGGAGCCGTCCACCGACGGGATGTAGCGGGCCATGCGGTTCCAGTCGCCGGCCATCACGGCCACCTGCTGGAGATCGGCGGACAGGCCGTGATGGATGGTCTGCCAGGCGTGCTGCAGGGACAGTTCGGTGATCCCCTGCCGGCGCAGGTGGCGGCGGATATCCTCGCGCTCGGCCACATAGCCCACCCCGCCGATGACGCCCCAATCGATGGTGAGGCAGGGCAGCCCCTCGTTGGCCCGGATTCGGGCCAGAGACTCCAGGAACAGGTTGCCCGCCGCGTAGTTGCCCTGGTCGCCGTTGCCGATGGTGGCGGCCACCGACGAGTAGTTGACGAAGAAATCCAGCTCCCGATCGCGGGTCAGGCGGTGCAGGTGCCAGGCCCCGAGGATCTTGGGCTCCATCACCGCCAGGAGCTGGTCGTGGGTCAGCCGTTCGATGGGGGTGTCGTCCAGCACCATCGCCGCGTGGATCACCCCGCGCAGCGGTGGGAGTTCGTCGTCGATCTGCCACACCGCGGCCGCCATCTCGTCACTGGACGTGGCGTCGGCCCGGACCACCTCGACCCTTGCTCCCTGGGCCCGCATCTGCTCCACGGCGGCGCGGGCCTCGTCGGTCGCGGCGCCGCTGCGGCTCGTCAGCACCAGGCAGCGGGCGCCGCAATCGACGAGCCAGCGGGCGGTGGCCAGGCCGAAGCCGCCCAGGCCGCCGGAGATCAGGTAGCTGGCGTCGGGCCGCAACTCCAGGTGCTGGGAGGTGGGCACGGGGCGGATGGCCGGATCGTCCATCGTCACCACCACCTTGCCGATGTGCTGGGCCTGGCGCATGGTCTCGATGGCGCGGGGCAGCTGGCTGGCCGGGAACGCCCGGTACGGCAGGGGGGTGACCACGCCGGCCCGCAGGCACTCGACCGCGCGCCAGAGCATCATCGGGACGAACTTGGGGTCGGCCTCGGCCAGGCCCTCGATGTCGAAGACGAAGACCGAGCAGCCCTTGCCCCGGGGCGACAGCGGGACGCCCCGCTCGTAGACGTTGGCCAGCTCGACGAGGCGCCCGGTGACAGGGCGGAGCACCTCCATGCTCGCCTCCAGGGTGGACGCCGGCAGGGTGTTGATCACCAGGTCGACCCCTTCACCGCTGGTGGCCGCGAGGATCTCGCTGGCGAACGCGGTGTCCCGGGAGTCGGAGACGTGGCGGACACCCATCGCCCGTAGCAGATCGCGCTTCTGTTCCGAACCGGCGGTTGCGAAGACCTCCGCACCGGCGCCCTGGCACAGCTGGATCGCCGCCAGCCCCACGCCGCCGGTGGCCGTGTGGACCAGCACCCGCTGGCCCTCCCGGACCTCACCGAGCGTCATCAGCGAGTGGTAGGCGGTCATGAACGCCAGCGGCAAGGTGGCGGCCTGCTCGAAGGTGATGCCGTCGGGGATGGATGCCACGGTGTGCGCGTCGGCCACCGCGTGGCTGGCAAAGCAGTCGTAGACCAGGCCCATCACCGGGTCGCCCACCCGTAGGCCGGTGACCCCTTCGCCCACGGCTGTGACCACCCCGGCGCATTCGACGCCAAAGCTGTCGAGCAGCCGCGGATTGTGCAGCGCCGCGGTGTCCAGCAGTCCGGTGACCCGGGCCACGTCCTTGAAGTTCAGCGCGGCGGCGCGGACCTCGATGGTCACTTGGCCGGGCTCCGCTGCGGGGATCGCCCGCTGCTCGGCGACGAAGGAGGCGCCGGTGCGGCGTTGCAGGGCCCACGGGGTGTCGCCGCCGTAGAGGGCGGGTAGGGGGGCCAGCCGGTGGACCAGGCGCGTGGCGTCGCGGATGACGAGCTCATCCTCGTCCGTGCCCTCCAGCAGGGTGGCCACCAGCACGTTGATCTCGTCCTCGGACGGGGCGGCGGGTAGGTCCACGGCGTGGGTACGTAGGGTGGGGTTCTCGGTGGCCGAGACCCGCAGCAGGCCCCACAAGGGCGAGGCGAGCAGGCCGGCTCCCCCTTCGGCGCCACGCCCGATGTCCACCGCCTGGGTGTCGGCGGTGATCATCCACAGCTCGGCGTCGTCGTCGGTGAGCTGGCGGCTCAATCCCTGCAGCAGGTCGAGCAGGCGGGCGGTCTCGGTGTGGGTCACCTCGGCCACCTCGGTGGGGTTGGGATCCTCCACCGGCATCAGGTGGCTCCACAGATCGATCACCACCGGCGCTCCCTCGGCGGAGAGGGCCGCGTCGCGCACCAGCTCGCCGATGTCGCCTGGATCGTCCGGGTCGCACGATATGTGGCCGGGAAGCTCCTCTTCGGGGTCCCGATGCAACAGCGTCGGCAGGACCCCCTGGTGGATGAGCGAGGCCATCAGCTGGGTGCACAGCTCGCTGTTGTCCCCCAGCACGATCCAGGGGCGGTCCCGGCGGCCGGCCTCGTACTCGTCGAGGGAGCTATAGGAGTCTTCGAAGGTCGCCTCGTCGGGCGCCTGGGCGATGAGGACGCTGTTGAGCGGCTCGCCGTCGGCGGTGGGATCGGCCAGGGCGGCGGCCTCCTCGAAGCCCTCTTCGGTCAGCAGGCTGAGCCAGCGGCGCTGGGACAGCAGCACGTGGTCCGGGCGGAGGTCGTGGTCGTCGAAGAGCCACCAGCCGTCCAGCATGCCCCAGACCAGGTCGAACCAGCGGGGCGGGCGGGTGGTCTCCAGCAGCACCAGGTGCCCCCCCGGAGCCAGCAGATTGCGGCAGTTGCCCAGGGTCTGGCGCAGGTCCGCCGTGGCGTGGACGGCGTCGGACGCCATGACGATATCGAAACTGTGTGCCTCGAACCCCTGCCCCTCCGGATCGGCGGAGATGTCCAGGGTGGCGTACTCCACATACGGCCGGTCGGCAAAGCGCCGCGCGGCCTGGTTGCAAAACGACTGGGAGATGTCGGTGAACACGTACTCGGTGCGCTCGGGGGGGAGCGCCGGCAGGGCCCAGGCGGTCAGCCCACCGGTGCCGGCACCCACCTCGAGCACCCGCAGCGGGCGGCTGTCGGGGAGGCGTTGCACCAGCTCGGTGAGCATCTCCTGGATCCCCCTCAGGTAGAACTCGAAGGTCGGGGACGAGGCATAGAAGTGCTCGGCCAACGTGGAGCCCTGGGGGAAGATCACGTCGAGGGGGTCGATGTCGCCGCGCAGCACCCCGGCCAGGGCGGTGCCGCAGCGCTGGGTCAGCAGCGCCTCGGACTGGTAGGCCGGCATCGCGCGGAGCAGGCCGCGCCAGGCATCCTGGGGATCGTCGATCGCCAATGGCTCGCCGGTGCAGCGCCAGCCCTCGGCATCGCCGTGCAGCAGGCCGTCGGCCTGTAGGTGCTGCAGCAGCCGGTGCAGCAGCCGGCGGTGGCGGGACTGGACGGAGCAGCGCTGGGCCAGCTGGTCCTCGTCCATGGCCCCGTCGAAGGGCCACTCCAGTCCCAGCGAGCCCAGGGCGTCCACGATGTAGGCGGTGCACAGGGCATCCATCGAGGGCTCGAATTCGTCGTAGTAGAGCCCGATGCTGGTGCGTCCGGCCAGATCGGCGGCGGCCCCCTGGAGGCTGTGGACCAGGTCGGCCGGCGCCGGCAGCATGGCGGCATCGGGGAGGATCTCGCCGTCCATCAGCCAGCGGTAGTCGTACTGCAGGCCGGCCACTGAGCGGGGATCCACGTCGCCGGCGTCCTCGACGCGCTGGCAGCGGAAGCCCTCCACGCTCAGCAGCACCCGGCCCTGGCCGTCGCACAGGGCGATGTCGGCGATGATCTGGGCGCCGCGCTGATTGCGCAAACGCACGTGAACCTGCGGCCGTCGCCCGAGGCCGTCACTGTGCAAGGTGACCCGCTCGATGCCCACGGGCAGGTAGGTGCCCGTCGTCACGGCGGTGTTGTTGACCTGGAAGCAGGCGTCCAGCACCACCGGGTGCAGGACATGGCCGGCCAAGTCGACGCGGCTCAGATCCAGCGTGCCCACCACCTCACCGTCGGCCCGGGCCACGTGGTCGATGGCCTGGAAGGCGGGGCCGTAGGACAGGCCGCGCTCGTCGAAGCTGCCGTAACAGGTGTCGGCGGGGACCTCCTCGCCGCAGCGGGTACGGGTTTCGTCGAGATCCAACGGCGCCGGGGTGCCCCGCCGGGTTCCGCCGAGGCGAGCGCGGGCGTGGGCGACCCACTGGGCCGAGCCTTCGGGCAGGCTCTGGATCACCACCCGGTCTCCAGCCTCCACGGTGACCTGCACGGTGGTCGGCCGGCCGTCGCGCAGGACCAGCGGGCCGAGGATCTCCAGATCCTCCAGCGTCGCCTCCTGCCCCAGGCGCCGCCCGGCGGCCAGGGCCAGCTCCACGTAGCCGGCGCCGGGGAAGACCACCGCGCCCTGGACGACGTGGTCCCGGAGGTACGGCGTGGTGTCGGGGGTCAGCTCCACCTGCCACGTCGGCACCGCCGACGTCAGACGGTCGCCGAGCAGGGGGTGGTCGTCGGGCTGCAGCAGCTTGCTGGCGGTGAGCGGGCGCTCCCCGATGCGGGCGGCGCGGGAGTCGTCGGACTCCAGCCAGTAGCGCTCCTCCCGGGGCCAGGGGTAGGGCGACAGGCGGACGAAGCTCGGGTCGTCGCCGGTGGTCGGGGACCAGTCCACACCGTGGCCCAGGGTGAACAGCTGGCCCAGCGAGGCCAGCATCATCCGCTGGTCGGGCTCGTTGCGCCGCAGCGTCGGGACCACCGTGGCGCGGGCGTCGATCTCGGCGATGTTCTCGCGCAGCGACACGGACAGCACCGGGTGGGCGGCCACCTCGACGAGGGTGTCGATGCCCCGGCCGAGCACGTTGTGCATGGCGCGGCGGAAGAACACCGGCTCGCGCACGTTGCGCCGCCAGTAGTCCGCATCCATCTGCCGGCCGTCGAACAGCTCCCCGGTGACCGTGGAGTAGTGGGGGGTGGTCTGAGGGCGGCCCTGCAGGCCGGCCAGGCACTCGGCCAGCTCGGGGAGGATCGGGTCCATCTGTGGGCTGTGGTACGGCACGTTGACCCGCACGAAGCGGGCGAACAGGTCCCGGGCCTGCAGCTGCTCGGCGATCTCCTGCAGCGCGTCGGCGTCACCGGCCAGGGTCAGCGAGGTGGCGCTGTTGATGGCGCCGAGGGAGACCCGGCCTTGGTACAGCGCGGCGATGGCCTGCGCCTCGTCCTCGGGGATGCCCACGGCGAGCATGCGCCCGGTGTCGGTGCAGCGCTGCTGCAGCCGGCTGCGGTGGTAGGTCACCGCCACCGCGTCGTCGAGGCTGAGGATGCCCGATGCCCAGAAGGCGGCGAGTTCACCGGCGCTGTGGCCGACGATGGCCTCGGGCACGATGCCGTGGGCGCGGTACCGCTCGGTGAGCGCCACCTGGGTGGCGAAGATGCACGGCTGGGCGATCTCGGTGTCGGCGATGCGGGTGCTGGCCTCGTCCCGGCCGAGTTCGGTCAGCAGCGACCACTCGGTGGTGTAGGCGGCGAACTTGGCGTCCAGGCGTTTGATGGCCTCGCGGTAGCGGGCGTCGTGTTCCAGCAATTCCCGGCCCATGGCCCACCACTGGGAGCCCATGCCCGAGTAGACGAAGGCGCAGCGGGCGTCGCCCCGCCCCGCCTGCCCCTCGACGATGCCGGTACGCTTCTCGCCGTCCACGAACGCATCGAGGTGGGCGGCCAGCTCGGGCAGCGAGCCGGCGACCAGCGCCGCGCGGTGCGGGTGACGGCCCCGGTGCTCCGCCAGCGTATGGGCCAGGTCGGGAGCCTCCACCTGGAGGTCGAGGGTGTCCAGGTCTTCGCGCAGGCTGCGGGCCACCTCGTCGAGGGCGTCCCGGCTGTGGGCCGTCAGCGGGTACACCTGCGGGCCCGCCACCTCGGCGGCGTTCTCTTGCGGCGCCGGCGGCGGGGACGACAGCACCGCGTGGGCGTTGGTCCCACCGAAGCCGAAGGAGTTGATGCCGGCCACCCGTGGCGCACCATTCACGGCGGGCCAGGGCTCGACCTCGGTGGCCACGCGCAGGTTCAGCTCGCCAAAGGGGATGTCGGGGTTGGGCTCGTCGAAGTGCAGGTTGGGCAGCACCTCGCCGTGGCGCACCATCAGCGCCGCCTTGATCAGCCCCGCCACGCCTGCGGCGGATTCGGTATGGCCGATGTTGGACTTGATCGAACCCACCACGCAGGGATCCACCCGGCTCAGCCCCAGCTCGCAGCCGAGGGCGCCGCACTCGATGGGATCGCCGGTGGGCGTGCCCGTGCCGTGGGCCTCGACGTACTGGACCTCGTCGGCGCCCATCCCGGCCCGGGAGAGGGCCTCGCGGATCGCCGCCTGTTGTGCGTCGCCGCTGGGCACGGTCAGGCCGTCGCTGTGGCCGTCCTGGTTGACCGCGGTGCCGCGGATGACGGCGTGGATCGGGTCGCCGTCCCGCTGGGCCGCGGACAGGGCCTTGAGCACCACCACACCGCATCCCTCGGAGCGCACGTAGCCGTCGGCCCGCGCCGAGAAGCTCTTGCAGGCCCCCTCGGGGGATAGGAACGAGCCCCGGCACAGGGCCATGGTCATCTCGGGCTTGAGCAGCAGGTTCACTCCGCCGGCCAGCGCCAGCGGCGCCTCCCCCGACAGGATGCTGTTGCACGCCAGGTGCACGGCCACCAGCGACGACGAACAGGCGGTGTCGACGATCATCGACGGGCCGGTCAAATCGTAGACATAGGAGATGCGGTTGGCCGAGATGGTCGTGGACATCCCCGTGGGCGAGTGGGGCCCGATGAGGTCGCGCTCGCTCATGCCCAGGTGGATATTCTCGTAGTCGTGCATGAACAGGCCGACGAACACACCCACCGGGGAGCCGGCCAGCGCTTCGGGCCGCAACCCGGCGTCTTCCATCGCCTCGTAGGACACCTCCAGCAGAATCCGCTGCTGCGGGTCCATGAACGATGCCTCCCGTGGCGAAATCCCAAACGCCTGGGGGTCGAACCGGTCGACTTTGTCGAGGAAGCCCCCGCGGCGGGCGTAGATCGTCCCAGGCTGCTCTTTGCGGGCGTCGAAGAAAGCGTCGCGGTCCCAGCGGTCCTCGGGGATGGGGGTGATGCCGTCGCCGCCGTCCCGTAAAAACGACCACATGGCGGACGGGGAGTCGATGTTGCCGGGGAATCGGCATCCCATTCCGACGATGGCGATGGATTCGGTCCAGGGGGTGAGGGGGGGCTTGGTGTCCATGGTCGTCCTCTCCGGTTCGTCGCAGGTCAGGAGCTGCCGTCGTGATGTGCTTTCCTGATTCGCTCAACGCAGTCCGGAGGGAAAACCGGCACAGGTTTTTTTCACATTTTTTCGGAGCATGGGCATCCGCGGTCTGAGGTATCCTTCCAGACCATGAACGGGAACCGCCCCGGGCCATCAGAACCGGAGACAGAGAGGCTTTTTCGGCTGCTCTACGACAAGCTCCGTGCGCTGGCCAACACGATCCGCACCAACGATCCGTACCCCACGATCCAGCCCACGGAGCTGGTCCACGAGGCGTTCCTGCGGCTGGACCGGGCCGGCGAACTGGGGTTCACCGACGAGCACCACTTCAAGGCGGTGGCCGCCAAGGCGATGCGGCAGATCCTGCTGGACCGGGCGCGGAAGCGGAGGGCGGCACGTCGGGGTGGCGGCTGGGCGCGGGTGACCCTGTCGAACCTGGCGGTGAACGCCGACGTCGTGGACGTCATCGCACTGGACGATGTGCTCACCGAGCTGGAGGCGCTGGACGAGCGGCGCGCGGCCGTCGTGCAACTACGGGTATTCGGTGGGCTGAACCACCGCGAGGTGGGGGAAGTGTTGGGGCTGGCCGAGCGCACCGTGCGCAAGGAGTGGAGGATGGCCCGAGCCTGGCTGGTCAGTCGGCTGAAGCGTCACACGGAATTGCCGCCAGCTTAGGCTGGCGCTCGATGTATTCGCACGCCAGCTGGGGGTCGGGTGAGTGCGTCAGAAAATCCTGCACGTGCTGCTGAGCCGCGTAGGAGTTCCCGGCGGCGATGGCCATGCGGGCCAGCAACAGGTCCGCTCGGCGAAGTACGTCGAGTTCCTCGGTTCCTGCACCGACCTTCAGCCGCTCCAGATCGACCCGGGCCTGGGCTTCCAGTCCACGCTGCACATCGGCCTCGGCCCGGTGCAGCATGAGCCGGCGTTGGGCCGGCGTAGTACCGGGGATACGGGAGAACGGGGCGGTGTACAGGGCGCCACCTTGTGTTCCGTCCTGGGGTGGAACGCGTATGACCTCGTCGTACAACTCGTAGAAGACATCCCCCAGCTCCCGGTACAGGGGCTCGATGAGCGGCGTGCCGTGCAGCCGTAGGAGAACCATGAGGTCTCTGGGGGCGGTGGCGGCCAGGGGGGCAGCCACCGCTGCGGCTTCGTCGAGGCGGCCGAGGTCGGCCAGCGCGTGGGCGCGCCGGACGAGATCGTCCTTTTCGAGTTGGAGCAGAGCGCCGGCGGGATCGCCGTTGACCAGGGTCAGCGCGGCGACATCCGATTCGCGCTCGACCACCTCGAATCCTTCCAGCGAGAGCTGGGTGATGCGGGCCGTCATCAGGGTCCTGTAGAAGTCCGGCTCGTTGTCGGGGATCCCCAGGACGAGTTCGTATTCGCCGCTCGGTGCAGGCGCTTCGCTGCCGTCCGTTACCTCGAACAGCAGGTCCCCGGCCTCGTCGCGGACCTCGGCGCGCGAACCGACCCCTGGCACGTACGTGACAAGGACGTGGAACGTCTCGTGGTAACCGAGCAGCTCGATGCGGGAGTCCTCTTTGTTGTCGTGGAAGTACTCCTTGCCGGGCGCGTACCAGTCAATCTGACGCCGCGCCAGCCCGCCGCCGCCCCAGATGATCACCTTGACGCCGAGGCCGTCCGTGCAGCGCCCGCCCACAGGACGAACACCGATGGCGAGGTATGACGGCAGGTCCGGATCCTCGATGGTGAAGGTGGCCTCGAAGGTATACCTGGGGCCGGTCGCGCTCATGGGCAGCGTGGCCACCTCGCGCTGGTTCGACATGGCCCGCATCACCAGTTCTTCGCGGCCAGCGACCCAACGCAGGGAAACGGGCCACTGGACCTGCCATGGCGGTGGCAGGGGGCGGCTCAGGTTCAGCTCGTATCGGGGCGCGGGCGCCGCAGCGACCCTCAGCCACGACAGGGCGTCCTCCGCTTCCTGCGCCATGTTTTCGGTGGCGTCCGGGTGGGCCGCGAGGCGCTCGTAGGCGTCTGCCGCGTCAGGGAAGTTGTGGAGCATGGCCTGGGCTCGCGCCTGGCCTCGGGTGGCTTCCAGGTCATCCGGCGTGACCCGTAGCACCTGTTCATGGAGTCGCGCCGCGTCTCGAGGTTGGTCCAGCGACTCGTACAGGGCGGCGGCCCAGAGCCGAGCCAGACGCACCTCCGTGGCATCGGTGGACATCGAAGCGCCATCCTCGATGATCCGAGCGGCCTCCGCAGATAGCCCCATGGCCACCAGGTCCCGCGCGGCATTCCAGCTGGGGCCCAGCGAGGGATTGGCCTTGGGTACTGGCTGGGGCGCGGTCACGTCGGCGGTTGTTCGCCGCTCCTCCCCCACACCGAGTACGCAGACCTGGCGGTCAGGGCCGGCACCGCGCATGACGAGTTCGGCGGCGGGATCCCCG
This sequence comes from uncultured Rickettsiales bacterium, assembly GCA_964504165.1. Classification (GTDB taxonomy): domain Bacteria; phylum Myxococcota_A; class UBA796; order UBA9615; family CAYRNR01; genus CAZDDH01. Next base: position 16,383 of record CAZDDH010000153.1, read on the forward strand.
TCGGCCTGGATCGCGGCCAGGGGCCGACCACCGCCCACCAGCGCGCTCGTGAACGAACCATCGGGAAGCTGGCGCAACAGCAACATCGGCCCGCGCATGGTGCCTACCGCCATGTCGTGCAGGCCGTCTCCGTCGAGGTCGGCCACGTACAGATTCCAGTAGCCGGGCTGTTTTCCCTCTACCGGCGCGGGCAGCGCAGCCAGCAAGCGGCTCTGCAGTTCTCCCCCGGGGGCCATGTCCAGGAAGTACAGCCCCGGCTCTGCGAATCCTGTCTCGCCTTCACCGAGGAGGGAGGGATTGATCAGGTGATGGAGCGCCAGGGCCGCGACCCCGGACTCCCCGGTGGCCAGGTCGATGTGCTTGATCCAGGTGACGGTCCCGAGGCGGACCTGGTCGATGAGCTTCAAGGTGTGATCCGGGCCCGGTCCGTATACCCGCGCCGAGTAGGCCAGCCACGGCCCCGTGCCCACCACCAGTTCGTCGCGCCCGTCCCCGTCGAGGTCGTCGTCCAGGATCACCGAGATGTCGGAATTCAGGCGGTTGGTCGGGGGGTGGGGGATCGACGAGGTCCAGGTGTCGGATTCTGGATGGTGGTCCAGGCGGAGTACTCCGCGTTCGCGATAGGCGCCGGCGACGTATACCTCCTGGGCACCGTCGCCGTCGATATCTGCCGCGTGGAAGGAGTGGCCCACGAGGGAGTCCATCACCAGTTCTTCGACTAGGGGTTGGCCGGCCAGGGCTTCGGGGGTGACCGGGAACATGCGGAACACGCCGTCGCTGCTCGAGTATGAAACGGCGAGCCGTGCCGGATCACCGGGGATGACGAAGACGCGGCCTGGATCGCCGATCCCGGAGGGCTGGACCAGCTCCACAGCGGGCTGCAGATCGGATGTGGCTGCGGCGATGTGGATGCTGAGGTCTTCCTGGTTCCACAACATCAGGTCGTCGGTGCCGTCGCCGTTCAGGTCCTCGGTGAAGGCCTCATCGGCGGCCAGGGAGGTCGGCGTGAATGGGTTCAGCGCGGAGACCACTGGACCGATGGTTCGTGGATCGTCGCCGAGCAGCTCGGCAGCGCCGTGGAGGTCGCCGCGGCCGAGCCTGGCCGCGACCGTCAGAGCTCGCAGATCGTCGCCGCCGGTCTGCTCGCCCTCCAGGGAGGCCAGCACGACCTCCAGGGCGTCCCAGTCCCAGCGGTCGTGGAAAGCCCAGGCCAGGCGGGTGAGCGCCTCGATGCGTAGGTCCCGGTCAGGGGCGGTGGCGTAGGCGCGGCTGAGCGCCTCGAGCTCCAGGTCGGTCCTTCCCTGGGTACGCACCGAAGCGGCCCGACCGATCCAGGCCTGAGTCACCGCACGAGTGTCACGAATCAGCTCGTTGTCGACGAATGCCTCGAAGGCGGCGTCAGCGCCCTCGGTGTCGCCCTCGGAGAGGTGCCGGGCCACCTGGGTTTGCATCGCCGACAGCCCCTGGACGGCGCTCTGCTCGAGCTGATTGTGTCTCCAACGTCGTGTGGCTTCGCGGGTCAGCGCGATACCCGCCAGCGTGAGGGCGACCAGAACCAGTACGGCCAGCACGGGCCGCAGGGTGGAGCGGTGGCGGGCGATCCACTTCTCGGTGCGGTAGCGGGGGGTGGCTGGCATCGCCTGGATCGGCTCGCTGCGAGCGACCCGCCGCAGGTCCCGGGCCATGGCCGAGGCGGTGCGGTAGCGATCCTCGCGCTGCGGGGCCATGGCCCGGCGTACGATGGCTTCCAGGTCGCGGGAGACGAGATCGGTACCCAGAGCCAGCGGCGGCGGGCCGGCGCGCATGGCTTCGATCATCTCGTCGAGCGACGAGCTGGTGGTGCGGAACGGTAACCGGCCCTCCAGCGCCTCGAAGGCGATCACGCCCAGGGCGTACACATCGGCGCGGGCGTCCACGTCTCCGCCCTGCTCCAGCTGCTCTGGGCTCATGTAGGCCGGTGTGCCCATGCGCGGCGCTTTCTTGCCCTCCTCCTGGCGCGTCGCGGTGGCGATCCCGAAATCGAGGATCTTGGGCTGCCGGCTGGTGGTCATGAGGATGTTGGCCGGCTTGAGGTCGCGGTGGATCACGCCGCGGGCGTGGGCGTGGTGGGTGGCGTCGCAGAGCCGTATCAGCAGCCGGATGAGTTGATCGCGGGTCGGATTACGGCGGCGCAGGAACTTGTGCAGCGGTTCGCCGTCGACGAGCTCCATCACCAGGTACAGCTGGCCGTCGGCCTCGCTGGCCTCGTAGACCTGTGGGATGCCGGGGTGGAGTAGCTGGCCCATGGCCTGGGCCTCGAAGCGGAACTGCTCGCGGAGCTTGTCGGTGTGCAGGTAGGTGTGGATGCACTTGAGCGCGACCTTGCGCCGGGGGTGCTCCTGCTCGGCTTCGTAGACCACGCCCATGCCGCCGGCGCCGAGCTTGCGCAGGATGCGGTAGGGGCCGATGGCCTCCGGCGGGCGCCCGGTGGTCAGCTCGGTGGTGCACGCGGACAGTGCCATGTCCCGGGCCAGCGCCATCGCCACGCCTCCGCCCGTCGTGCGGTCGAGGAAGATCGACGAGTCCTGGTCCGCGGCGAGCATCTCCTCGACCTCGGCGCGCAGCACTTCGTCGCCGTCGCACAGCTGGTCTAGCCGTTCGGCCCGCCGTTCGAGGTCGGTATCACAGAGCGCCTCGAAGAGCTTGTTGGCGCGTTCGTAAAGTTCTCGGTCCATGTCGGGAAGAAGACTCCAGCAGCAGGGCAATCAGGGAAACGCAAGATCGCACAACCAGCCTCACATTTCCGTGGTGCTGGCTCCATGAATAGGCCGCTCATAAGATACAAGAAACTTGAAATCGAACGAGGGAAAGTCGGATTGGCCTGCAAAGGTCCCCCAACGCGCCTTGCATGCCCCGACCGAGGAGGGACGACGATGAGGTACACCAGCGCTGTTTTGTTGGCCCTCCCGCTCGTCACATCCGCCACCGCGGGGGGAGCGGGCTCCACACCGGACAGGGATCGCGGCCGGATCGTCGCTGCCGTGGGCGCCGCCGTCTAGATCGGGGGCATCGCCTGGTCCGTCGGCGAGTTCTGCAGCTTCCCCGAAGGCCAGGCTGCGGCCGTGGCCTTGTCCGCAATCATCATCCCCCATGCCGCCGTGTCGTCCGTGATGTTGATACCGGGCCTGATCCTGGTCGCCATGCCCAACAAGGGGTCTGCGCGGCCCCCAGGGCCCGTCCCGTCCATCGTCCCCGTCGGCCCCGATAGCCAGGCCAGGATGCTCCTGACATCGCCAAAAGAAAAAGGGACGCTCATAAGAACATAAGAAACTCGGTTCCGACAGAGAGGCGGTCCGATTTCCGGACGGTGCGTCCGATTTCCGGACGGTCAAATGAGGTTCGTTCCGACTGTGCCTGCTTCCACCAGCGATTCTTCAAGAGTCTCGAGTTCGCTGCTGACAACCGATCGACCGCGCTCCAGTGCGAAACTCAGCGCAGGCTGGGAGACGCCTAGGCGCGGTGCGAGATCCGTGAGGGACATATTCAGGTACGTATACGCCAACCAGGTAATGGCGGCGCGAGCATCGCTGCGCGAACCTCCGCGGCGGCCCGCCCGCATCTCCGCAGGATCGACCTCCAGGTGTTCACACACCTCTTCGATGAGGTAATCGGGGAACCACCCTTTGTGGCGGCAATTGAAATAGGACGCGTATCCAGAACCGAGGCAATGCATCGCCTTTGAAAGGGAATCCGACGCCGTCCGCGTGAAGAGGTGAGGGTGGTTGAGCATCAACGACCATGCGAGGACGCTCAAGCGGTCCCCGTCGAACTCTCTGCGAGCCCGCTCGAGGAACACGTGCCTGTCCTTGTCGTCGGTGTAGATTCTCATGCCATCCACGCCTCGCTGCATGACGTGTTGGAGCGCTCCGGGATAATCGACTCGTGATTTTCTTGGCATGCGGGTGGATGTAGCAAAAGTCGGGCTAGAACGGAGCTTCACGGTCCCATTCGTGATGTTCGCTGGACCGAGTTTCTTATGTTCTTAGGAGCGTCCCTTTTTCCCGAATGACGCCGGAGCGCGGTCCTCGCTATTCAGTCTCAGGAATCTGATGGGATGACGGCTTCCGTTGGATTCATGATGGGTGCGTAATAGCCTATAAAGGCGATAGACAAGATAGCGCTAATAATAGACGTTGCTGAAGTAGGAACAGCGCCAATACACTATGAACATAGCATTAGTAGGAGATGCTGCAACTAGGCGACGTTCTTTGCTTTTCTTTGGATCGAATAATTCGAGTACGGATCAAAAAAAAGAACGCTATGAAGCATATTCACTTCGTAGGAAAACCGTTTCCCAGGCGCTGTACGTTTCGGTATCCTGTTTAACGTACGAGTTTGGTTGAGGGAAATTCGATAAAGGGGGGTAGACGGTTAGCGCCTCCTGCCACAAGATGTAGGGGTGAGCCATC
>CAZDDH010000154.1:0-20807 GCA_964504165.1 uncultured Rickettsiales bacterium
CGCTTACATTTTCTTTGTGATATCATGCGGTTCCGTGGATCCGGAACGAGTGGGATCTTCCCTGAGGCCCCCGCCGGGCTGGACTACTTCCGGAAATCCCCCATCATCTCGCGGTACAACGGCGTGACGTAGGAGTCACCGCCGTTGGCCACCAGGGTGTGCCCGTTGACCGGCGCGGCCCACGGGCTGGCCATGGTGAGGAACAGCCAGGCCACCTCCCGCGGGAGCAACAGCCGCCCCAAATTGGAGGCGCGGATGCCCACCTGCCGGACCTTGTCCGGATCCGGGTAGCGGCGCAGCCCCGGCGTATCGGTGGCCCCCGGCGCGATGACGCAGCAGGTGATGCCCATCGGCGCCCACTCCACCGCCAGCGCCTTGTGCAGCGAGGTCAGCGCCGCCCGTGCGGCCCCCATGCCCGGCATCATCGGGTAGCCCTGATCCACGTCGGCGGTGACGGTGAGGATGCGCCCTCCCCGATCCCGCATGGCCTGCTCGAAGACCTCGTGGATGACGTTCCAGGTGCCCAGCAGGATGCGGTCCACCGTGCGGCCCAGCAGCTCGGTGGACAGGGCCGCTGCCGGAACCGGCTCCTGGCCACCGGCGATGTTGATCAATACGTCGATCCCCCCCGCCTCCTCGACGATCCCGCCAACCATCTCGTGCACCGAAACCAGCTCGCCGCCCTTGCGCTCGGCCACGTCTGCGGCGGTGCGGTTGCGCAGGTCCACCGGCCCCACCACCGTCACCTGGCCGCCGATGTCCAGTCCCTCGTCGCCGGCCTCGGCCGCCAAAGCAGCGATGGCCCCGCGGACGGCGTCCGGGGCCAGCCGGTCCGTCAGGTTCACCCGCGCCCCCACCTGCAGTAGCAGCCGCGCGGTCCACACGGAGATCAGGCTGGACGCGCCGGTGATCAGCACGCTCTTGCCCGTCAGGCCGAACAGGTCCTCGTGGGTCATCTCGGTCGTCGTCGTACTCATCCGGTCCTCCAGCAAGACGCCATCCTACAACGACCCCTCTCGTGGATCGCCAGCGTGCGGCAGAAGAAAGAATGGGCCGTCCGCCCTGGACGGCTCGAGGCCGCAGAGCCGCGCGTCCAGCGCGCGCAGAGGACACAGAGGGGGAATGGGAAGGGAACATCTCATGAAGTCAGGAAGGAAACTGCGTCCCCTTCTCTTTCAAAAAAGAGAGGCCGCGAAGTCCGCGGGGGCTTCAGTGGCCCCGATCAGCCACGAAACTCCTACTCTGCGCCCTCTGCTTCCCCCTCAGCGTCCTCTGCGTTTATTTCTTTTCCCCTCCCCTCCCCCCTCCCTCTTTTGCAACCCGCCGCCGGATAGCCGAAAGTAACCGTCATGGCAGGCCCCGAACCGTCAGCGCTCGACCGCGTCCCCCGCTTGGCCCTCGCCCTGGTGCTGGTGGCTTTTGCCGTCAACATCGGCGCGGCGATCGTGGCCGGGCTCGTGCCGGCGGCGGCCTGTGATCTGCTGCTCCACGGCAAGATGGTCGAGGCCGCCCTGACCGCCCTGCGCGAACAGGGTTGGACCGCCTTCCAGGACCCGTGGGTGATGGGTTTCAACGGCGGCTATGCCATGTTCCACGTCTACCCGCACCTGGGGCACCAGGCGGTGGCGTTGCTGGCCTGGGTCACCGGCATGGAGCCCTACAGCGCCCTGTCGTTGTCGGCCACGCTGGGCGTCCTGGCCCTGCCCCTGCTGACCTACGGCGGCGGACGCATGCTGGGCCTGGACCGGCCCCGGGCGGCGCTGGCGGCGCTGGTAATGGCCACCATGCGCAGCGCCGACAACTGGGGCCACGCCCCCATCGAATACGGCTTCATCGAGGGCCTGGGCATGGTCGCTCAGCTGTGGGGCATGGCCCTCGCCGCGGTGGCCTTGCCCGCCTGGGTGGCCGCCTCACGCCACGACGGCGCCGGGCTGGCCGCCGTGCGCCCGCTGGTCCGCATCGGGCTGGCCGGAGTGCTGGTGTCGCTGCTGATCCGCACCCACCTACCCGCCGCCTTCGTGGTGTGCCTGTTGACCCCGGTGATGGTCATCGCCTGGGGTCCCCGGCGAGAGCTCATCGGGCGCCTGATGCGATTTGCCGCCGCCGGTGGGCTGGCCCTGCTCCTCTCCGCAGGTTTTCTCGTGCCGTTCCTTGCCGACCTGTCCGCCGTCAGCGACATGTCGCTGGAGCCGAGGCCGGTGGTGGCCTCCTTCGGCCTTTGGCGAGTGGTGTCGTGGCTGTTCAGCGGCCATTACCTCGACGGTGGAGTCTTCGGCCCCTGGACGCTGGTGCTGGTGGTCGCCCTGATCTGGGTTGCGGCCCAGCAGGTCGTCGAGCTGCGCCCCGGCAGCACCGCCGCAGACGCGGCAGACGGACGGCTGTTCGCCCTGGCCATGGCGCTAGGCGTCACGATGCTCCTATTCGCGGGGCGGGAGACCTGGGGGGACTGGATCGACCGGCTGCCCCTCTTCGGCCGCTTCCTCGACCGCCGCTACATGCTGGGCATCGCCCTGATCGCGCCGTGGCTCATCGCCGGCGCCGGCGGCGACGTGGTGGCGGCCGGCCTGGCGTCGTCCAGGCCCCGGCGGCGGATCCTGACCACCACCATCGCTACCGGTGTAGCCGCCGCGGCGATCGTGTTGCAGCTGGTTGCTGTGCGAGCCGAGCTGTACGCCTATGGCGACGCCCAGGAGGCCCTCGCCATGCAGGAGTGGAGCCTGGCCGAGGTGGTCGAGGACGCCCTCGAGCACCCGGGCCAGCCGGTCACCCTCGGTGGTCCCTCACCGGAGGCCAGCGGAGTGGACGCCCTGGAGTGGATGCTGTACCGCGGCGTACCGGCCAGCCATACGCCCGGGCATCACTACAGCTACCTGGTGGAGTTCACCAAGTTCTGGTCCGCCTGGATGACGGGTTTGGGGGAGCTACGTGACCGCCAGATCACCGGCGCGGATATGCGGGCCGGGGGCGCATACCGGCTGCTGCTGCCTCCCGGCTCCATCCCCGGCGGCCTGACCACCGGCAGCGGGCGGGCGTTCGAGAGCTGGCGCTTCCTGGACATCGCCCCGGATCCCAGCCATTTCGACGACGTGCTGCTGGTGCGCTCGGACCTTCTGCTGGAAGCCCGCACCCGCACCCTCGACGGGTTCACCATCGCCTGGTTCCTCGCCGGCCTGCACCACGGCCGCCAGCACCCCACGATCCGCATCCAGGGGGACCCCACCGTCGATCCGGCGGACTACCAGCGGGTCATCGACGTCACCGCCCGGGAGCCGAGCTTGCTCCAGGGCCTCCCCACCGCGGACCGGGGCGAGCTGGGTACCGTCACGGCCGTTGAGCGCGGCGACGGCCCCTGGGACCGGCGGATCACGGTGCAGGCCGCCACCGAAGGCGCCTGGGCCCTCGTCGGCCTCGCCTGGCACCCCCGCTGGCAGGCCCACATCGACGGCCAGCCGGCCCCGGTACACATGTTGTGCCCCGGCTTCGCCGGCGTCCCCCTCCCCACCGGCGACTCCACCGTCGAGTTCACCTGGCGCGTGCCCGCCTGGCGGGGGGTCTGGGCGGCGGTCAACACGGTGCTGTGTCTTGGATTCCTGGTTTGGATGGTCGTGGTCGTTCGGCGTGAGGTACAAGAAAAAAACGCAGAGGGCGCGGAGGGGGACGCTGAGGGCGCAGAGTAGGTATTTGGTGGCTGATCGGGGCACTGTGGCCCTTCGCGAACTTCGCAGCCTTTTTTTTGCGGGAAGAAGAAAAAACGGAAGCCTATCCCCTCCACCTCTGCGGCCTCAGCGCGCGCTGGACGCGCGTCTCCGCGGCCTCAGGCCGTCCAGGACGGACGGCCCTTCTTTCTTGATTCTTACGCCGAATGACCAAGTATCTGCTGGAAATCCGCCCCGGTGGGATTCTGGAAGACTCTCAAGTCGAATTCCGGCACCACGGCCAGCAGGTGGTCGAAGATGTCGGCCTGCAGCTCCTCGTACTGGATCCACGCCGGGTCGTCGCTGAAGACATAGATCTGGATCGGCAGCCCTTCCTCGGTGGGGGCCAGCTGGCGGATCAGGAAGGTGAACTCCTTGTGGATGCGGGGGTGATTGCGCAGGTAGTGTACGATGTAGGCGCGGAAGGTGCCGATGTTGGTCAGCCGCCGGCCGTTGATGCCCGCCGAGGAGTCGACCCCGGTTTGGGTGTTGTGATCGGCGATCTCCTTCTCCTTGGCCGCCAGGTACTCCTTGAGGTCCTCGAACTCACGGAACCGCTCCAGCATCGCCTCATCACAGAACTTGATGCTGCTGATATCGATGGTGATGGCCCGCTTGATGCGCCGGCCGCCGGCATCCGTCATGCCCTGCCAGTTCTTGAACGCGTCCGAGATCAGCGCGTAGGTGGGCACCGAAGTGATGGTCTTGTCGAAGTTCTGCACCTTGACGGTGGTCAGTGAGATATCGATGACGTTGCCGTCGGCGTTGTACTTGGGTAGCTCGATCCAGTCGCCGATGCGCACCATGTTGTTGCTGGACAGCTGCACCCCGGCCACCAGACCCAGGATCGAGTCCTTGAAGATCAACATCAGCACGGCGGTCAGGGCGCCCAGGCCGCCCAGGAAGAACTTGGGCGACTCCCCCATCACGATGGACAGGATGAAGATCCCACACACGAAGAACAGCACGATCTTGATGACCTGCAGGAAGCTCTTGATGGGTACCCGCTGGGAGATGTCGTAGCCGCGGTAGATGACCAGCAAGCTGCTCAGCAGCGCCTCGGCCACCGCCGCACCCACGAGGATGAAGTAGATCAGCGACGCCCCTTCGACGAAGGCGATCAGGCGGGGGTAGCCCTCCAGCGGGATGCCTGCGGCCGCATAGATGACGATGGCCGGCGCGATGTTGGCTCCCCGGTGGAAGACCCGCTTCTCCTGCAGCACGTCGTCCCAGGTGGTGGAGGATTTCTTCACCAGCTTGGCCACACCCCGCAGCAGCAGCCGCTTGGCCACCAGGAAGGCCACGACGGCCACGATCACCACCACCAGCCCCTCGAGGCAGCGCAGCACCAAGTCGGCGGAGGTGTCCGATAATCCGAAGTACAGAAGCCAGGCGTTCACATATTCGACCATGGATGTCTCCCCGTGAGGATTCGCGGGGAGGATAGCAGCTCGTGATTTGAAGGAAAGGACGATCGGCTCAGCAGAGCCCGAGCGCGATCCACTCCGCCACCTGTTCCTCCGAGATCTCCAGCATGCCGTAGCCCGGCTCCAGGGTCTCGGGGTGGGTCCAGTTGATGATCTCCTGCTCGCCGTGCATGCCTCCGCCGATCATGTGCAGGCAGTAGGGGCCGCTGCCGTCCGGGCACTCCTCGCAGTCGACGTTCAGGCTGGCGAACAGCTCACAGGCCGAGCCGGGCGGAGCCCCCTCCTCCACGAGCTCGTCGATGTCCCGGGTATCCATCCAGGCGTCGAGCGCGCCGGCGATGATCTCCCCGCCGCCGCCAGGGAAATACCCGCTCACATGCGCGTCCGTGTAGTCCACCGCGACCCCCTCGACGTCCACGGTGAAATCCAGATGTCCCAGGTGGAAGTAGGGGTTGTCCCAGAGATCCACCTCGTCGGTGATGACGCGCGTGGGCACACACAGGTCCTGGAAGTGCTGCGCTCCGATACGCTCCACCGCCCCCTCGAAGGCCTCGATGCGGCCGTCCTGCAGGGCCGTGACCTGGAACGCGATGTCTGGCCCGCGTAAAACTCCTCCATCGTCTCGGCGGCGCCGTAGGGCTCCGTGAAATGGACGCTGCTCAGTTCCAGCACGTAGTCGTTGCCCACGACCTCCTGCTCCAGGTTCCAGATCGGCTCCCCGAACTCGTGGGTGACGAAATCGATGGTCGCGGAGCGGTCGTTCCACTCGAGCAACAGGGTGTATCCCGACGAGGGTTCCAGCCCCATGTCCGCGCCCTCACCGTAGGGGTCGAAGGTCACCCACTGGAGGTCAGCGCTGAACTCCAGATCGCCATCAATCACGTTGCCCCACTCGTCTACCAGGTTCAGCCAGAACAGATCGACCGGGCCCCTGAACTCCAGTTCCACGGTGTCGCGGTGCAAGAAATCGTCCGAGCCGTCCTCGGGCCAGCTGTGGATCAGCTCCGGGCCGTTGAACTCTGGCGCCTCCACGTCCACCTCGTCATCGTCCCCCCAATCCTGCCGCTGCCCGCACCCTCCGGGCGATGGGCCCACGAGCGGAATCCCCAACATGAAGCTCAGTATGATGCGTGGATCCATGGTTTGACTCCCCGGGGAACGCGAGCTCTTGCCCCGGCCCCATGTCCTACCGAGGGGTAGCAACCTACGGGCCAACCTACCGGGCCGTTTGCGCCCGCCCCTTCCGCTGCTGGTGTTCGGCGTCGATGGCCGCCAGCACCTCATCGGACAGCCCGCGGTTGCCAGCCCAGCGGTGCAGGCGTTTGTAGGCCGGCGCCTTGAGCTTGTGGTCGTGGCCGAACATCACCTGGATGTGGCCCACGTTCTCGGTCTCCACGGCCCGCTTGAGCAACCTCATGTTCACTCTGAGGCCGTGCTCGGCGAGGACCTCCATGCGGGGGGCGTCCTCCTCGGGATCACGGTTGTAGGCGATGTATCGCGCCCACTCGGCGACGGCCTTGTCGATGGGCGCCCCGTGGTCCAGCAGCAGCGTCATCATCTCCGGCGTCGAGTACAGCAAGGCCCGGTACAGGGGGGTCGTGTCGAGATAGGGGCCACCAAGGGCCGCCGCATCGGCGCCCCCCGCCAGGAGCGCCTCGGCCGCGGCGACGCGGCTGTCGTCGATGGCCAGATCCAGCGGGGTTTGCCCCAGCAAGGTCCGGGCCTCCACATCGGCGCCGTGGACGAGCAGTAGGCCCACCATGTCCGCCTCGGTTCTCTGGGCGGCCATATGCAGCGGTGTGTACCCGGAAGAATCCTGTGTGGTCAGATCCGCGCCCCGCTCCAGCAGCAGGGCGGCCCCCTCCACGTCCTGCTCCGCAACCATCAGCTGCAACGCGGTCTTGCCGAATGCACCGACGGCCTCCATCTTAGCGCCGCGCGCCAGCAGCAGGTCCAGCATCACCGCGTCGTGCTGCCGGCCGGCGAGGAAGACCACTGTTTGCTCGTCGTGCAGCAAGATGTGGACGGACGCACCATGGTCCAGCAGCCGTTCCACGACCACCGGGTCCCCCGTCTCAACCGCCATGTGCAGGGCCGTGCGATTGCTGGGACGCGCACCGGCGTTCACGTCCAGCCCGTGCCCGGCCATCAGCGCGAACAGCTCGTCGTGTTTGGCCAACCCCAGCACCGTCTCCGGCTCCCAGCTGTCGCAGGTCTCCAAAGTGGCGCCATGCTCGAACAGCACCGCCAGCGTCGACACGCTGCCCGTGTCCACGGCCCGCTCGATGGCGTAATAGACCGGTGGCCGGCCGTAGGTATCGATGACGTCCACCTGGGCGCCGGCCTCCGCCAGCGCGATGACCGCCTCGTCGCAGCCGGCCTGTGCCGCCATCACCAGCGGTGTGGTCTCCACCTGCTTGGCCGTCGAGCCGCCAGATCCGATGGAGCTGATGGCATCGATGACGCCGAAGATGGGGATCAGGGGCAACATGATCAGCCCGGTGACGGCCTTGCCGACCGACGGCTTGCCGGAACCCAGGCTTCGGCCCAGGCTCTCGAGGATGCCCGGCGGCCGGGTCTTGGGGACCCAGATGGTGGTGGAACAGGTGGCGTTGGCATCGGCGCCTTCGTCCAGCAGCTGGCGGATCCGGGAGCCGTCCGGTTCGGTGACCTCCAGCGCGTCACACAGCTTGCTGTCCAGAGCAGGATCCGCGCTGGCGATAGTGGGCGCTGCGAGGATCGTGACCGCGAAGACCACGAGGCTCGCCAGTCTCCTGACGATGCGGACCATCGATGGGGCGCAGTTCATGCCGTCCTCCGTCCAACCTGCGCGATTGCCCTACCGCGCCGACCCGTGCCTCCCCCACCCTATTCCCTCCACCGGCCCTTCACATGCCGTCCATTGACCGATAAAACGGTGCCATGAGCAAGGTCTATCTGGTCGAATCGAACTCCCGCACTCCCGAGGACGCCGTTCGTCGCGTCGCTGCCGCCCTGTGGCGGGCCGCCGCCCTCGACGAGGTCTTCTCCGACAAGGATCTGGCGGCGATCAAGCTCCATGTGGGTGAAAAGATCACCCCCACCAGCCTGCGCCCACCACTGGCCGCTGCGTTGGTGGGGCACATCGCCGCCACCGGCGCCCGGCCGTTCCTCACCGACACGGCCGTGCTGTACAAGAGCCGCCGCGACACCGGGCCGGGCCACATCCGCGTGGCCCACGACCACGGCTTCACCCTCGAGGCGATGGGCGCCCCGTTCCTGCCCGCCGACGGCCTCATCGGCGCCGACGAGGTGGAGGTGGAGGTGAACGGCAAGCACTACGAGCGGGTGGCCATCGCCAATGCCATCTTGCAGGCCCGCTCCATGCTGGTGCTGTCCCACGCCACCGGCCACCTGTGCACCGGGCTGGGCGCCGCACTGAAGAACCTGGGCATGGGCTGCGCCTCCAAGAAGGGCAAGCTGCGCCAGCACCACGGCCAGCAGCCCAACATCGACGGCGAGCTGTGTACGGCCTGTGGGGACTGCGCCGGTTGGTGCCCGTCCGACGCGATCACCGTGGCCGCTGCAGCCACCATCGATCCGGCCACCTGCATCGGCTGCGGCGAGTGTATCGCCGCCTGCCAGCACGGCGCCGTGACCTTCGGCTGGGGGGTCACCGACGTGGAGCTGCAGGAGCGGGTGGTGGACCACGCCGCCGCCATCGTGCGGGGCAAGCCGGGGCGGATGGGCTACGTCACGGTGGCCACCGGGATCACCAAGGACTGTGACTGCATGGGCCTCGACCAGCCGCCGCTGGTGGAGGACATCGGCATCCTGGCCTCCCGCGATCCCGTCGCCATCGACGCGGCCGTGCTCGATCTGGTCCACCAGCGCGCCGGCCGCACCCTGGAATCCATGTCCTACCCAGCCATCGACGCCAAGGCTCAACTGCGCTACGCGGTGCAGATGGGGCTGGGATCTTCGGACTACGAGCTGGAGACGCTCGAAATCTAGTACCTCATCTCAGAGGTACTAGGCTGGCCCTGGCAAGACGGAAAACTGGAACATCATGAACAGGTTGTTCTTCATCTCCAGGTTGAGGCCTTCTGCACGACTCACCTGCTCGATATGAGTCACGAACTGCGGGTACAGCCCGAAGGCGATGCGCTCGAAGAGCTTCACCCGCGCGGAAACACCCCAGGACATGGCCGGCAGGACCTGGTCGCGGTACTGCTCCTCACCTCCCTGGACCAGCTCCTCGTCGTCCTGCGTCACGACCATGCCGCCACCCACGAAGAACGAGAAGTCCAGCGATGCGCCGCCCTCCTCGGCGTGCAAGGGCGTCATCATCAGCCCGGGGGTGAAGGCGAACAGGATCCGGGAGAGATCGGGCACCACCTCGTTGCGCTGCTCGAGCTGATTCGTCAGCGCCTTGCGGTCGGCGTCACCCAGGTTGGGCGATACGAAGAACCGCAGGTCGAGGGCGAGCACGTCGTGGGGATGGAAGGCCACGCGCCACCCGATGAGGAACCTCTTGAGGAACGGATCATTGGTGGTACCGCCGGCTCCGATCCCGATCTCGATCTGCCCCTGGTCCCCCAGGGTCCATACCTGGGACGCCGTCGATGCCTGTGCCGTGATAGGTCCCAGCGCCATCGCGGTGACCGCGGCCAGGACCAGTGTCGCTGTGGTTAGACGGCTCATAACGTCACCTCCATGTTCAGGGCGACCAGGGTCGCGAAGGCCGATCCCACCCCCGTACCGATCACCACGTACTCGGTGACGTCGATGCCGAAGCCCAGGTGTTCCAGCGGTGTGTAGCAATGGAATCCGCCCGAGAAGAACGTCGTGAAGCCCGGGCTGGATTGCAGCTGGCCCGTTTCGAACGAACCCACCTCCCGTAGCGACGGCGAGGTGAACATCCCGACACCGACGGTGCCGGACAGGGCGAAGCGGCCTTCCGGATCCGGATGCAGGGAGTAGCGGATTCCCCCTCCGGCAACCAGGCTTCCGAAGTCCCCCTGGACGATGCCCGATCCACCGTCTTCGGCGGCGATACCGTTGTTCAGGCCGAACATCAGGTGGCCACCGATGCCGAGGGTGAACACGTCCGTTTGCAGCGGCTCGTACCCGATCTGGATGGTGCTGCCCTGGCCCGCCGTCGCCTCCCCGCCGACGGGCGGAACCCAGACGAGCCAGCCATGGCTCACCCGGGCATAGAAACCGTGGACCGGCCGTGCCGACGCCTGGCTTACGGTCGCCAGGGCGGCCAGGACCACGAACAAGCTCAAAAAACGATGTGTGGTTGCCCAGCTCATGACCCCACCTCCGGCAGATAGAAATCAACCCCGAAGCCGAGGAAGTGGAGCACCTCCGCTCCCAGCACGCAGCGGGCGTCCGACGACCCGCAATCCAGGCGGTTGGCATTTACGGGCAGATTGCGGTTTTCCTGCGCCGACTGTGGGTTCTTGAAATCCAGGACCTCGTCCGGGCTGATCAGCACGTGCAGATCCAGGCGCAAGGCCACCGTCGGATGGACCAGCACCTTGAAGGCCGTCCCCACGGTGAATGCCGGCGTGAAGTTCTGGTAGCGCTCGGAGACGACGCAGCTCGCCGAGTTGTAGTCGATGGTGCCCAGTTCGACCTCGGACACCAGCAAACCGGCGCCTCCGAAGAGGTCGAGGGCCAGCCCCACATCCGTTCCGGGGATCAACCCGGAAAACGGTGTCCCCCGATAGCGGGCGAGGACGGACAGTCCCGGGTCCAGCATCTCCACCATGTTGGGATCGGTCAGGGAGGCGACCGCTACTGCCAGATCCGATTGGTTCCTATCGGAAAGAGGCATGATCGTCACGTCCGCCTCGATGATGTGGCGCTCGCCGATGCGAATGCCACCGTTCAATTCGATGCCTACCTCCTTGTTCCATGGGTTACCCGCTTCCGGTGAGATCAGAGCACCGAAAACGGCCTGTACTTGAGCGGACGCGGCGGCTGGCCAGGACATCCACACAAAGGTGCACAACAGCAGCAAAACAGTTCGTCGCATGAGTCTCTCCCCTCGAATCCTTTCTGTAAAAAATAGCGCGCTGAGACACCTATCTAACGGTGGGATCGCGGAAAGGATTCGCATTCGAGTGCCGTCTTCATGGCCTCACGGGGCGATCGTACAACGTTCGTCGGATCGTGCTGGAATATCTGGAGAACGGGGCTGCTCAGGCCCCGTACAGGACGATGATCGCTCCGGTGCCCGACGGGGTGAGCAGGGACGCGAACAGGGCCCGGTCCGGCAGGCCGCCGGGCCTGGGTTGCCCCGGTTCGAGGGCCAGCTTCCACTCCGCCGCATGCTCCGTGAGCTGTACGGCGAGGATGTTCAGCAGCTCCCCGATGACGTCGTCGATGAGGTCGCCGTCCAGCAGCTCGGATTCGGCCTCGCTGAAGCCCAGCATTCCCGCCACCAACTCCACCGCCATCTCTTGGGTCATGCTCGTGGCCACCACCATCGAAGGATCCCCCTGCAGCGGCAGCGAGCACGCCACGGGCATCTCCCGGTCACGGGTCCAGCGCTTCACCCCGCCGGCCTTGGTCGGCACGGTGCACATGCGCGTGAGGACGCGGTTGAAATTCTCGATGGCATAGGACACCAGCGGCTGTTCGAAGGTGTCGGTGTCCAACGAATGTGATCTGTGGGCCTCGACGAAACAGCTGAACGCCTCCTCGACGCCCCTCTCGTCCATGAATCCAAGCTGACGGACGGCGTCACCGATGCGCAAGTTGGTCTTGACCTGGCGCCGCAGCAGCTCCTCCACCTGCTCGCCGGTCAGTAACCGGCTGGTGATGGAGATCTCGCCGTAGAGGGCGTCCACGGTACGTTGACGTTCCTTGATCAGCTCCGCTTGAGGGAGGGTGAGCCAACCGGCTTCGACCGCCAGGGCACCCAGGCGCTTGTTGGTCCGCGCCATCAGGGCCAGTGCGTCGGCCAGCTGCTCTTCCGTGAGGAGTTTCTGTTCCACCAGAAACTGCCCGAAAAAGCTGAGTTTCATCCGCTTCCTTCGTCCTTCGTGCAGGCCGGGGACGGTGCGGCACGTTTTATTACCGCTGTTCAAGGTATCGGATGAGGACGGGAGTACTTGAGGGGAACGGTGCCGGCAGAGGGACGGGGCTCAGATCCCGATCAGGGCGCCGCCGTCCACGTAGATGTTCTGCCCGGTGACGTAGCTGGAGTCGTCGCTGGCCAGGAACAGGTGCACGCCGCCGATCTCCTTGGGGTCGGCCATGCGCGCCAGCGGGATACGGCCCAGCATCCATTTCATGACCTTGTCCGGCACGCCGGCGGTCATCTGGGTGGCGGTGGCTCCGGGGGAGATGCAGTTGGCCAGGATGTTATTGCGGGCGCCCTCGAGGGCCCAGGTGCGGGTCATGCCCACCACGCCGGCCTTGGAGGCGGCGTAGGCGGTCTGGCCCATGTTGCCGTCGGCGCCGATGGAGCTCGTGGAGATGATCCGGCCCCAGTTCTGCTCGGCCATGATCGGCCACACCGCCTGGGCGCACAGGAAGGTCCCCTTGAGGTTGACCTTCATCACCAGATCGAACTTCTCCTCGTCCAGCTTCTTGCAGAACGCATCGCGGGTCAGCCCGGCGTTGTTCACCAGGATGTGCACG
This sequence comes from uncultured Rickettsiales bacterium, assembly GCA_964504165.1. GTDB lineage: Bacteria > Myxococcota_A > UBA796 > UBA9615 > CAYRNR01 > CAZDDH01. The sequence goes on from CAZDDH010000154.1 coordinate 12,761, forward strand.
CTGCCGAAGGCGTCGACGGTCTTGGCGACCATCGCCTCGACGTCGGCCTTGCTGGACACGTCGCAATGCACGGGGATGGCCTTGCCGCCTCCGGCCTCGATGTCCGCCGCTACCTTGGCGGTGGCCTCGTCGTCCACATCCACGATCGCCACGGCGGCTCCCTCGGACGCGAACAGCTTGGCGGTGGCCTTACCGATGCCGCCGCCGGCTCCGGTCACGATGGCTACTTTGTCTTTCAAACGCATGATTCCTCCAGTGAGTTGATCGGACCGCGGGGTCCGTTGTGTTTGTCAGAGGTCGTGACCCCTCAGCCCTTGCGCGCCATCATCAGCAGCCACTCGCCGTCGGTGACCACCGCGTCGTTCTGGTTGAACAGCTCCATCTTGAAGCGGATAATGCCGCGGCCGGGGTTCTTGGTCTCCTTGCGCTCGATGACGGTGAGGCACAGCGTCAGCGTGTCGCCGGGGAAGACGGGGGCCTTGTAGTTGAGGGTCTGGCTCATCAGGGCGATGGTGGTGCCTTCCATGGTGCGGGACTGGTTGGCCAGCCCGGTGGCCACGGCCACCCCCAGCATGCCGTGGGCGATGCGGGTCTTCAGCGGGGTACTGGCGGCGAACACCTCGTTGGTGTGCAGCGGGTTGAAGTCGCCGGAGACGCCGGCGAAGGCCGCGATGTCCGCCTCGGTGATCGTACGGGATGCGGTCCACAGCTGGTAGCCGTCGGTCCAGTCCTCGTAATACATGCCCTGCATTTCATAACTCATGGTTGCTCACTCCGATCCAAAAGGGTTTGTCGTGTTGGGTGCCGCTCGGTGACGGACTCAGTCCGCGTCGCCCTGCCCCACCAGGGCGCGGTACATGCGCTCCCGGGTGACCGGGATGCGGGTCATACGCACCCCGGTGGCGGCCTTGATGGCGTTGGTGATCGCCGCGGCGGTGGGGACCAAGCCCATCTCGCCGATGCCCTTGGCGCCGAACGGCCCGTGGGGATCGACGGTCTCGACGAAGGCCACCTCGATGTCCGGGACCTCGAGCGTGGTGGGCATGCGGTAGTCCAGGAACGACGTGTTGAGCAGTCGTCCCTCGTCGAACTGCAGCTCCTCGGTGAGGCCGTAGCCGATGCCCATCACCGCGCCGCCCTCGATCTGGCCCACGGCGGCCAGCGGGTTGATGACCCGGCCGGCGTCGTGCACGCACACCAGCTTGAGCAGCGTCACCTCGCCCGTGTCCTGGTCCACCTCGACCTCCGCCGCTTGGGCGCCGAAGCCGTAGGTCACCGAGATGTTGCCGTAGAACTTGCGGTCCATCATCTTGTTGGGCGGGTCGTAGAACGCCTCCCCGACCACCTCGCTGCCGCCATCGCGGAAGTGCAGCTTGCGCACCACCGTGGAGATGGGGACCGACTTCTCCGGATCCGCCACCACGAAGACCTTGCGGTCCCGGGCGTCCAGCTGGTCCGCCGGCGTCTCCAGCAGCTTGGCGGCGAAGTCCAGGATCTTGCCCTTGGCTTCCCGCGCCGCCAGCAACGCCGAGTTGCCACCGATGAACGTGGTGCGGCTGGCGTGGCAACCGACGTCCCACGGTTTGACGTCCGTGTCGGTGTTGATCACCGAGATGTCATCCACCCGCACGCCCAGCTCCTCGGCGACGATGAGGGCCATGGCCGTCTCGGAACCCTGGCCGATGTCGGTGGTGCCGGTGATGAGCGAGACCTTGCCGAAGTCGTCCACCCGCACGATGGTGCCGCAGCCGTCCGAGCGATAGATGCGGGCGCCGCCGCCCACGTTCATCGTCGCGGCAATGCCGATACCCCGGTTCGCGGGGCGCTCTACACCCCAGCCGATCATCTCGGCGGCCTTCTCCAGGCACTCCTTCTGGCCGCACGACGAAATGTCCAGGCCGTGGGGTGTGGTGGTGTCGGGCTCGTTGGCGTTGAGCATCCGGATGGCCAGCTTGTCCATGCCGATGCGCTCGGCCAGCTCATCCAGCAGCGACTCCAGGATGAAGGTCGACTGGGGGTTGCCGTACCCGCGGATCGCACCGGGGTAAGGGTTGTTGGTGTAGGCCATGCGCGCCAGCATGTGGGCGTTGGGGATGCGGTACAGGGCGGCGATGGTCTCCAGCTTGACCACCGGGGTGCCGACGCCCCAGCTGACGTACGCGCCGATGTCGCACAGATAGTCCACGTCGACGGCCTGGATCTTGCCGTCGCGGGTGATCCCCATCTTGGCGTGCACCACCGACGGCTGCCGGGTCGTGCAGACCCGCAGCTCTTCCTCACGGGTGTTGACCACCTTCACCGGCCGACCGGTCTCCCGGGCCAGCAGCACGGTGATCATGTCGAGCGTGTGGGTATCCAATCCCTTGCCGAAGCTGCCACCGATGGTGGGCTGGATCACCCGCACCATCGAGCCGGGGATCTTGAACGCGTCGGCGAAGTCCTTGGCCATCAGGAACGGCACCTGGTTGGGGGTCCAGACCGTCAGCCGGCCCTCGTGATCCCAGGCGGCCAGGCAGCCGGAGGGGGCCATCTGCCCCGGGGAATGGATGGGTAGCCGGATGTCCATCTCCACGATCTCGTCGCTGGCGGCGAAGCCGGCGTCCATGTCCCCGACCGTGAAGTTGTATTTGGTGAACATGTTGCGCCGGCCTTCGTGGAGCACGGGAGCCCCTTCGGCCAGCGAGTCCGCGGCGGTGAACACGCCGGGCAGCGCCTCGTACTCCACCTCGATGAGTTCCAGCGCCGCGCGGGCCTGCTCCTCGGTGTCGGCGGCCACGGCGGCCACCTCGTCGAAGTGGCAACGCACCATGTCCTTCTTCAGAGGTGTGTTGTCCTTGCCGAAGCCGAAGATGATGCCCTCGGAGTCGGCGCCGGTGAGCACGGCTCGCACGCCCGGGGCGGCCTTGGCCTTGCTGATATCGATGGAGAGGATCTTGGCCCGGGAGATGCCGCTGCGCAGGACCGCGCCGTGCAGCATGTGGGGCTGGGACAGATCCTGCAGGTACTGCACCGCGCCGGTGACCTTGGGCAGGGCGTCCTTTTTGACGGTGGGCTTGCCGACGTTGACGAAGGTGTCGTTGCTCATGACTGCACCTCCCCTTCGCGCATGACCCGTGCCGCATCGACGATGGCCTGCTTGATCTTGGTGTAGCCCGTGCAGCGGCACAGATGGCCCTCGAAGGCCACCCGGATGTCCTCGTCGCTGGGATCGGGGTTGGTGCGCAGGAAGGCGCGTGTAGCCATCAGGAAGCCCGGCGTGCAATAGCCGCACTGGACGGCGCCAGCATCGATGTAGGCCCGCTGGATGACATCCAGCTGTTCCGGGCGCACACCCTCGGCCAGCCCCTCGACGGTGGTGACCTCACAGCCATCCACTTCCACCGCCAGCGTGATGCAGCTGTTGACCACGTTGCCGTCCACTTCCACCACACAGCTGCCGCAATCCCCCGTGCCGCAGCTGTAGTTGGTACCGGTGAGGCTCAGATCTTCGCGCAGCACCTCCAGCAACATCCGGTGGGGCTCCACGTGGAGCTCGCGCTCGATGCCGTTGACCGTCATGGTGATCCTGTGTTTCATGCCTCACCTCCGTTCGCCGCGATGGCGTCCAGGCCCCTGCGGGTGAGGTTGCGGACCATCTCCGTGCGGTACCAGGCACTGGCCCGTACGTCGTCGATGGGTTGGGCTGCCGCCTCCACGGCAGCGGCGGCGACGGCGATGGCGTTGTCGTCCAACGGCCGGCCCAGCAGGGCCTTCTCGGCAACGTCACAACGCCGCGGAGTGGCGGTGACGGCCCCCATGGCGATGCGAGCCTCGGTGACCAAGCCGTCGGCGTCCCGCAACACCCGCACGCTGGCCGAGGCCAGCGCCAGATCGGCGTTGCGGCGGTTGGCCAGCCGCTCGTAGCGGCAGTCGCCCCGCTGGGCGGGGATGTGCAAGGCCACGGCCAGCTCCCCCGCGGCCAGGCAATTCTCCCGCGGGCCGGTGAACAGATCGGCCACCGGGATGCGGCGTTCGCCGCCGCTGCCGGCGATGCGGATCTCGGCGTCCAGCGCCATCAGCGGTCCGGCCATGTCGGCGGCCGGAGAGGCGTTGCACAGGTTGCCGATGACCGTGGCGCGGTTGCGCACGTTGACATTGGCCATGCACTGCGCCGTCGTGACCAGCATGGGCGCCCGCTGGGCTACCAGTTCACTGGTGATGACGTCGGCGAGGGTCACGCGGGCCCCCATCTCGATGCCGTCGCCATCCTCCTGTAGGACGTCGAGGCCGGGGATGTCACGCAAGCTGACCACAGCGGCCGGGAGTTCCCGGCCGGCGCGGAAGTTGACCATCAGGTCGGTGCCGCCAGCGAGTACGCGGGCGGATCCGTCGGTGAGCAGGCCGATGGCCTCCTCCAGCGACGAGGGTCGGTGATATTCGAATGGTCTCACATTGCCTCCTCCGGCAGCCCCCACCGCCGGCGTTTGGTTCCACAAAGGTCAGCCCTGACGGGCCATCTCGACGCCACGCCGGAAGGCCCACAGATTGGCCTCACGGAACTGCGACTTGCCAAAGCCAGCCACCGTCTCCTCCAGCGATTCCATGGGGAACGGAAGCCAATCGGCGGCCACCAGGTACCCCAGCATGAGCAGATTGAGGGACTTGTACGCCTTACGGGTGGCCACCTCGGCCAGGGCGTCGATGACCCGCACCTGCATGCCGTGTTCCTCGAAGTAGCTCATCACCTCGGGCCGAAGCTTTGCGTTTGGCGCGTTGAACACCGCGTTCCCGCCCGCCTTGAGGAAATCCAGGTTGCGATAGCCCTCGATGTCGCTCATGGCGATCAGGCAGTCGGCGGCGCCCTTGGCGATCAGCGGCGCGGTGAACGTCCCCACCTTCCAGTGAGAAACCACCGACCCACCCCGCTGGCTCATGCCGTGGGTCTCGGAACCCAGCACCCGCATGCCGTGGCCCGTGGCCGTCCTGGACAGTAGCGAAGCCGCCGTCACGACACCCTGACCACCGATGCCGGCGATGAGGAACTGGCCACCGCGAAGCTCTGCGTTGTTGCTAGCCATCGTTATTCCTCCACCGCGACGAACGCGTCCTTGGGGCAGGAAGCCCGGCAGGTCCCGCAGTCGATACACAGGCTCTTGTCGATGGCCACATAGCGGTCCTTCTTCTTGGCCGCGTTCGCGTTCATCGGCACGATGGCCGGGCATTCGAATTTGGTGATGCACAGGTAGCAGCCGTTGCACAGATCCCGATCCAGCCGTAGCTCGATGATGGGTTCTTGACGTTTGTGGATCACGCACTGGTGGCGCGCGATGACCACCGCCACGCCGATATCACTGTTGCGGCAGTAGTCGTCGGCCCGGCGCAGCACGTCGGTGAACGTCTCGTGGTCGTAGGGATCGGCCACTTCGAGGAACTCGACGCCGCAGCCCTTGACCAGCCGCTCCAGCGGAATGGAGGTGCCGGGGCGGCCGCTGGCGGTGATGCCGTTGCCCGGGGTGGGCTGCATGCCGGTCATGGCGGTGATGTCGTTGTCCAGGATCACCAGCACCATGCGCGAACGGTTGTACACGGCGTTGAGCAGCGAGGCGGACCCGGAATGGAAGAAGGTCGAGTCCCCCATCGTGCCCACCACCGGCTGGTGCTTGTCGTCCAGGGCGTACGCCTGGGAGAACCCGCTGGCCAGGGTGATGCCGGCCCCCATGTCCAAGCAGGTATCCACCGCTTGCAGGTTGGTCCCCAGTGTGTAGCAGCCGATGTCGCTGGTGTAGATGGAGCGCTTGCCCTTGAACACCTTGGTGATGGCGTGGAACGACGCCCGGTGCGGGCAGCCGGGGCACAGGGTCGGCGGCCGCACCTCCAGCTCCAGCTTGGCGATGGTCTCGTTCACGGCGGCCTGGGAAGGCACCGTCACCTCGAGCCCCACCTCCCGCAGGATCGGCGCGACGGCCTCGGCCTGACGCTCGGGGGTCAGCTCGCCAAAGTCCGGGATGTGCCCGGAGAGTCGGCCGATCACGTCCGTGCGCACCGGCAGCAACGTCTCGATGAGGGCGTCCGGCTCCTCCAGCACCAGGATCCGATCGAAGCGCTCGACGAACCCCTGCACCAGCTTCTCGGGGAACGGGAAGGCGGCGCCCAGCTTGAGCACCGGCACCTGCTCGCGGATCCCCTGCTCGTCCAGCCACTCGGCCAGATTGGCGTAGGGCACGCCCGCGGCGATGACACCCAAGGTGCCCCTGCCGCTGGCCGGCAGATTCTCGACCCGATTGAAGGGAGTCAGCTCGTCCAGCTCCGCCGCGATGGCCACGAGCTTGTCGTTGAGCTCGCCGTGCAGCACGCGCCGGAACCTCGGCGTGGCGGCCCAGCGGCCGACATCCCGCTCGAATTCGGCGGGGGGATACTCGTGGCTGACCTCGCGGAAATCGATGGACTGCAGGGCATGGCAGACCCGGATCGCCGGACGCAAGATGACGGGGATCTGGTGGCGCTCGCTGAGCTCGTAGGCCACCTTGATCATGTCCCGCCCCTCGTCCGGATCAGAGGGGTCGAAGACCGGCACCTTGGCAAAGTGCGCCATCCAGCGGGTGTCCTGCTCCGTCTGGGACGAGTGGGGGCCGGGATCATCAGCGGACACGATGATCATGCCCCCCTTGAGCCCGATGTAAGCGGCGCTCATCAGCGAGTCCAGGGCCACGTTGAGCCCCACCTGCTTCATCAGCGTCGCCGACCGTTTGCCGGCCCAGGAGGCGGCAAGCGCGTTATCGAACGCCACCTTCTCGTTCACCGACCATTCGGCATAAATGTTGGCTTTCTCCATCTTGGCGAAGCGGTCGATCGCCGGGAGAATCTCGCTGCTCGGGGTACCGGGATACGAACAGGCCACCTGGCAGCCGGCCTCCACCAGACCGCGCGCGAGGACCAGGTTTCCCAGCATCGTTTCCGTACGTTTTTCACTCATCGGCATGCCTCACTGGGAGGATATCGGGGATGCAAATCCTCCCGGGACTGTACCTTTTACCCGCCCGCGCGTGGCCATTGCAAGCGGGCCCGCCCTGGGGTGAATTCCATGACAAAACAGCGCCGGGACTTCCCCTATTCGCCCGTTCCGAGCATGATTGCGTTTCGAGGGCGCGCAGGGCCTACATGAAGAGAGGAGGTTCGTATGAACCGCATGAAGTGCATGTTTGCCATAGCAGCGATCTGGGGGGTCGGCGTGATGACGTCCGGATGCGAGAACACCATGAACGGCTCGGTGGACGGAGATTCCGTCGGCGTCGCCCGGGATGCCATCTTCGACGAAGTCGAGGTGTCGCTACCTTTTTGGGGCGACATGCACCTGATCCAGGTCTTCATCACCGGGGTACCCAACGCCTGCGAGGCCTGGAAAGAAATACAGGACATCCCACAAAACGACTGCGACGACCTCTGCGACGACTACGTGGACTACGCCAACGAGTACCTGGGGGCCAACACCTACTGGAATCTCACCTTCAGCGTATGGCCCGACGGGGACGCAGAGACCGACTACGACCAGGGCGCCACGTGGGGAGACGACGAATTCACCGCCATCATCGACCAATCCGATGTCTCTGCCATGTACGACCACGCCGAATGTGAAGACGAATGCGAAAACAACGAGGCGGTCATCGACGACGAATCGGATGAGGCCGATGACGGCGATTTGACCATCACCAAATACGACTCCAAGGACCTGGTCAAAGGCAACTACGAGCTGGACTTCGGCAACGACGACCTGGTCAAAGGCCAGTTCAAGGCCACCTACTGCGACATGAATCTGGACAACTTCGATTTCGACGGCTAGGCCCATTCAGGCCACCTAGTGCGACATGGGGCTTGACGACTGAGGCTGGTGGTAGGCGCTATCGAACGCCTTGTTCGTTCAGAAACGTACCGAATCGCTTGTCTGTCTCGCCGATGTGCTTGATGAGCCAGTTCTTGAGATAGGTCTTCAGCTCCAAAGCGGCCGTCATAGATCCGCCAGGGCGCATCGGCGGAAAGGGGGCGCTGGTAAAGCCGCGTCAGGTTTGACGTA
>CAZDDH010000155.1:0-20786 GCA_964504165.1 uncultured Rickettsiales bacterium
GGTGAGTTATAGCCTGGAGTACGGCGAGGCGACCCTCGAGATCCACAAGGATGCCTTGCGGCCGGGACAGAAGGTGTTGATCGTCGACGACCTGCTGGCTACCGGCGGTACGGCCCTGGCCACCATCGAGCTGGTGGAGCGTCTGGGCGGCGTGGTCGTGAGCTGCTCGTTCGTCATCGAGTTGAGCTTCCTGGACGGCGCCAAGAATTTGCCCGATGGAATTGTGGATAGTCTGATTACATTCTAGTAGACGGAGGATCTGGGTTCGATGAAGGTCTATGGCCTGACAGGCGGCATCGCCACCGGCAAGAGCACCGTGGAGGACTCGTTCCGCGGCCTGGGGGTGCCCACCCTCGACGCGGATCAGTACAGCCGGCTGGTCATGCAAAAGGGGCAGCTGTGCTACCGCGACATCGTCGAGGAGTTCGGCGAAGGCATCCTGGATCGGGAGCGGCGCATCGACCGGCGGGCCCTGGGGCACATCGTCTACCGGGACGCCGAGCGCCGCAAACGCCTCGAAGAGCTCACCCATCCCCGCATCTGGTCCGCCATCTGGAAGGATGCTTCCCGGCACGAGAGGGAGGGGGAACCCTTCGTGATCGTGTCGGCTGCCCTGATGGTGGAGACCAATTACCACCCTCGTTTCGACGCCGTGATCGTGGTGAGCTGCGGCCCCGAAGAACAGCTGCTGCGGGTCATGGACCGGGACCAGCTGACCCGGGAACAGGCGACCCGCATCATCGAGACGCAGATGCCGCTGAGCGACAAGGTGGCGGTGGCGGACTGGATCATCGACACCAACGGATCCCGCGACGAAACGGCGATGCAAGTCCGTGAGCTCGTTCAGAAATTACGTGAAGAATTAGATGATTAGGGCCCTGCCTTAGAGCTCTTCCTTGAACTTCTCGACATAGCGGAAGATGGTGCGCGGGTCCACGTCCAGGGACTTGGCGGTCTGGGCCTTGTTCCAGTTGTGGGCCATCAGCGCCTCGCGGATGTAATCCACCTGGAAGTCTTCCCGGGCCTCGGATAGCGACTTGAAGTGGGGGCGTACCTCGTCTGCGGTGAAGCCTAGATCGTCGGGGCCCACCAGCGGGCGGTCGCCCATCACCACGGCCTTCTTGATGCGGTTCTCCATCTCCCGGACGTTGCCCGGCCAGTAGTAGTTGCGCATGGCACGCAGGGCCTCGGTGGAGAAGCCCTTGGCCTTGCCGCTGTAGTCCGCAGAGAAACGCAGCAGCAGGTGCAGGCCGATCTCGGGGATGTCATCCCCCCGGTCCCGCAGCGGCGGCAGGGAGATGGGGATCTCGTTGAGCCGGTAGAACAGGTCCTCGCGGAAGCGGCCGGATTTGACCTCCTCGTCCAGGTCCTTGTTGGTCGCCGAGATGATGCGGATGTCGATGTTCCGCTGCTTGACCTCGCCCACCCGCTCGATGGCCCGCTCCTGGATGACCCGCAGCAGCTTGACCTGCAGCGGCAGCGGCATCTCGCCGATCTCGTCGAGGAACAGGGTGCCCTGGTCGGCGGCCTCGAACTTGCCGATCTTCTGCGCGACGGCACCGGTGAAGGCGCCCTTGACGTGGCCGAACAGCTCGCTCTCCAGGAGATTCTCGGGGATCGCCCCGCAGTTGATGGAGATGAACGGGCCCTTGGCGCGCTCGCTCTGGGCGTGGATCTCCTTGGCAACCAGCTCCTTACCGGTGCCGGTCTCTCCCAGCACCAATACCGAGATATCCGTGCGGGCCACCCGCTCCACCATGCGGAACACGCTCTTCATATCCGAGCAGGAGCCGATGATCTTGCCGGTGCCGCGGGCCAGGGCCTCACGCAACCGCTCGTTGTCGGTGCGCAGATGGTCCAGCAGCAGGGCGTTTTGCACGATGATGGAGGCCCATGCGGTGTAGATCGTCAGCTGCTCCAGGTCGTCCTCGGTGAACAGGTCGGCGATGCGGTCGTTCCCGACGTAGAGCACGCCGATGAGCAACCCGCGGGAGATCATCGGCACGCACATCACCGAGCTGAGCTTGAGGTCCACGACGCTCTTGGACTGCCCCAGGATGGAGTCGGAGAGAGCGTCGCTGATGATCAGCGGGCGGCGCTCCTTGATGACCCGGGCGATGATCGTGTCGGAGATCTGATCCAGGTTGTCCCCCAGATCGACCTTGTCCACGTTGCGGGCGGCCGGGATGGTGACGGCACCCTCCTGGAACACCACCAGGAACCCCTTGTCGGCGCCGGTGGCCTCGATGACCGCATCCAGCAGCGTCTTGAACAGGTTCTGCAGCGGCTGGCCGGCAAGCAAGCGGTCGGCGAAGCGGAACAGCCGGTCGAAGCGGGCGTCATCGGTCTTGTTGGCCTTCTTCTTGCTGCCCGGAGCGGGGGCCTCGGTGAGCTCCTTGATGGCGCCTTCCCGCCCGTCGTAGGTGAACTCGATCTCGCCCAACGTGATGATGTCGCCGTCCGTCAGGCCGTAGTTCCGGCGGGGGCGGCCGTTGACCACGATGGTGGCTTTGGGATCGAGGGAGGAGATCATGTGGCTCTTCCCGTCGGCGAGGAGATGCGCGTGCTGCGGCATCATGGACGGATCATCCACGGTCAGGTCGTTGCTCTTGGAGCGACCGATCGTGGAGAGCTTCTTTTTGATCTCGAACCGGCAAGGATCGCCGCTGGCGTCCGTGTAGCTGAGGAAAGGCATGCGATTCGCCTGAGCTCCTGTGCGCTCAGTCGGGGAGGGCGGGTATCCCCGCCACGGGCGGTCCCCAGCGCCATTTCGCCGAGACCTTGGTCTTCTTCTTACTCCCCGGAGCCCGACCAATATACCGCTGGCTGGCAAAGCCGTCGATAACCCCGACGGTGTAGAGCACCAGGAAGACCGTGGTGGTGATGGCGTTGACGACGATCAGCGCCTCGCGAGCCGCCAGCAGCTGGGTGCTGGGAGACATGCTCGGCCACGACGCCAGGAAGGCGTAGGTGCCGATGGAACTGGCCAGCGTGAACGCCTGCGGGACCATCAGGGCGAGGCCCCTTTGCTTCTCGTACAGGAACAGGAAGTGGAAGGCCCCGAAGGGTAACAACGCGAAGGCCTTGTCCCGTTGGGCTACTGCAGGGATGCGGAGCCCGGGCCTAGTGCGGGGCAGGTCGACGGGGAACCGGGCCAGGTTCTCGGCCTGGGTCTGCTTGACCACCTCGAAGCGGATGATGATTTCCTGGGGAGTCCGGATGCGGTCCATCTCGTGGGTCGGGTCGAGCTTGAGCAGCTCGAAGAAGTGGCGGTCCGCGCCGTCCCGGTCGTCGAGGATGTAGAGGATGCGGCCCAGCAGATCGTGCAGCTGCTGGCGTTGCTCACGCCCCAGCTCCAGTTCCATCTCGTACGCTTCGAGCTTCTCCAGTAGTTCACGCGCCTGCTCGTATTCGCCGTTGTCGAAGGCCTGGCGCCCGCGCTCCAGCTGGTCCGCCGGGGACAGGGTGTCCAGCTCGAAGAGGTCCAGTTCCACCTGGAGCGCCTGGCTGCCCTCGTCGTTGGGGCGCGGGGGCTTCTTGGCCGACGCGGTGCCGGTCCAGAGCACCGTCGTCAACAGCAAGTAAACCAGCTGGGGCTTCGCTACGAACATCGGGCACATACTACCGCGGATCAGGGGGAAGTATCGTCGTCGCCGACGTTGGACTCGTCGTCCCAGACCCACTCGGTGGGGATCTGCAGGTCATAGGTGCCGCTATTGCGGGAGACGCCCGTGCCCAGCCGGGAGCCGTCGGCAGGATCGGAGAACCGGACCTGCACGCCGCCCAGGAGATCGCCGTCGAGGGAGATCCGGCCGGTGACGTGGATGCCCTCTTCGAGGATGGCGGCGATGGGGGGGTGGGGGGAATTGCTCACGCTGACGTATTCGGTGTGGCGGGCCAGATCGGCATCCTCGGGAGGATCGACGATGACGAGGTGCTCCCCTTGCTCCACGAAAAACCGGGTGGCCCCGTTCTCGTCGGTCAGCAGGCCCTGGACGTATCCGGACTCTCCCAGGTTGCGGACCTCGACCCGTGCCCCTTCCACGAATCGGTCGCGGCTGTCCAGCGCCACGACGAACAGGTAGACCTTGCTGTCCAGCTCCACATCGCCCAGCTGCAGGTTGTCCTCGGTGAGATCCAGGGCCTGTTCCCCGTCCATGACCAGGGAGCTGGAATCACTGTAGTGCCCGGGGACGACGGCCATCGAATAGATCGCCGGAGGCAAGACCATGGAGAAGCCACCCAGATCGTCGGACTGCAGACGGGTCTCGATGTAGCCGATATCGAAGTCCACCTCGTCCAGGCCCAGGTACACCTCGGGGGCCTCCACGACCCCGTAGATGCTGACCGTGGCCTGCCCCTCGGGTAGACCGTCCACCATCGGGGCGGTGGCGATGAGGGTCCCGCTGAGGGAGTTGGGCTGGAAGTGGGGGTAGACGAAAAGGTAGGGCAGAGCCTCCCCCGTCACCTCGGCTTGCAGCGCCTCGATGTCCTCGGGCACCTGGAATCCGTGGATCAGGGCTGTGGGGTAGGGGACCTCCGCGGTGGACAGGGAGGAGATGCGCAGCGTGTACGTGCCCTCCTTGAGCATCAAGCTGAACCTGCCATTTGTGTCGGTGCCGATGCGCGGCCCGGCCCGCCGGAGCACTCCGGGCTCCAGCTCGGTGAATGCTTCGATGAACATGTGGGGCAACCCCAACGTGGAGGGGGGCACGGTGTAGACGTCGTAGTCGGCAATGATGGCCGCGAGCTCGTGGTCGCCTTCGGACAGGTATAGATCCCAGGAATCCAGTACGGTCAAATCGTCTGGCAGGGTGACTTCCTCATAGTGGATGCCGAGGTTCGCAAGGCTCTCGTCGGGGATGACCATCAGCTCGTAGGAGCCTGGCGGCACACCGTCCCAGGTGAAGATCCCGTCCTTCGCCTCGGCCACCAGTACGCGCGTGTTGTCCAGGGATTCCAGCCGTAGAAAGGCGTCCGTCGGGTCGGAGTCCGCCTCCCCCAGTGTGTGGACCGTCCCCTCCAGGTTCAGGCTTTCTTGCAGCTCGATGTCCTGGCTGGCGTTCTCCCTGCTGAACTCGATGTACACCGCCTGGGTCTGGGCCGGCACGTCGTACTCCGACGAGACACCGCCGGGCAGCACGTCCACCACCACCCATCGCTTCACGGTCTCGTCCCCGGGGCAGTCCGCGCCCAGCAACAGTGGGATCGCCAGCACCAGCCAACGCAGCCGCCGGATCATGGCGCCGACTCCAACAGCCGCAGCCACCACCAGCTGGATTCCGCCGCGACAGGGTCGTCCTCGTCGCTGTATGCATCCAGTTTGAGGAAACCGTCTTCGCCGTTGTCGCCGGGCTCCCAGGGCAACATGTCGCCCGTGAGTTCCAGGCTCGGGACGCCGGTGGCCACGACCCGTCGTTCCTCGTCGTTGGCGCCGGCCAGGAGCCAGGTGATCTTCTCGGCGCCGGTCACGTCGCAGTTGAAGTGCACCGACCGGTGACGGTCCACCAGGACCAACACCAGATTCCGCTCCGGATCGCAGCCCCGGATCTCCACGTCGTCAGGGTTGTCTGGGTCTTCATCCCAGGGATCCGCCGGGCCAAAGTAATAGCAGCCGTTGATGGCAAGAACGAGCAGGAGTAGGTGCGCAGATACACCCATACGGACAGCTGTCTTCCAGCTCCTGGGAAATTGGGCATTCACTGGGCACAACGTACCACAGCATGCGGTAGGCGGCGCGGGCACAATGTGCAGCTTGAGGCCGGGAGAGAGGCTGAATTCAGTTCCAGGAACAGGGTTTCGATTTGGTTGGCTCGAGGCGCCCGAGCGGGCACTCCTGTTCATCACCGTCCGGGGAACGCATACGTACGTCTACGTCCTTCCAGGCTTCGACTTTGAGCCGAGTGTTGCCCGAATAGGTGCCCTGTCGCTTGACGTCGTTGATCCAGATCTCGGTTCCCTCAGGTAGATTCTCGAACGCTACGCTCGCTGGCTTGAGGGTCAACTGCCATTTCTTCGCATTCTGCTCCGGATCGTCTCCAGCAAGAATCTTCCAACGTATCCGCTCCGTCTCAATCCAGGTGCCTTCGGCCCTGAATTCGATGAAACCGGCATCGATTTCCATGGGCCTGTCCTTGCGCCAGCCGTATGCCTCGCTACGCAAAATTTCCCAGGCACCGCCCTCCACGGTCCGGTAGGAGATCTCCACACCGCTCACCTGAGGGTCGGTGCGGATACAGACCAGCCCAGTTTCACCGGTGGTGTGAAGCCGATTGCGGCCCAGGGCTATTTCCTCATCGGGATCGATGTCCGCCAGTCCATCTTCCGCGCTGTCATCGTCGTCGAGGGCGGATCCAGCCGCGGAATCGTCATCATCGGCAGCAGCAGGTTCCCCAGGGGTCGATTCCTCCTGTTCACCAGGCGACGAATCCTCCGGCGTCGCCTCCCCGTCGTCCGTGTCCCCCTCCACGTCCGGTCCCTCGGCCGGCGTCACCTCGTCAGGCGTGACGACGGCCATCCCCCCATCCGGCCCGGTCACCGGTTCATCCGGAATGTGGCGTTTGACCTCCACCGGCGGTCCGGGCTGGTACAGCTGCCACCACAGCAACGACAGCACAACCACCAGCATCGCCACCGGGGATGCGATGAGCCACCACGGCGTCCCCGACTCCTCCTCGTCGATGCTGCCCATGCGCCCGATGAGGTTGATGACCTCCGGGTTGCCGTCGTCCATGGTCAACACGCGGTTGAGGACCCGCAGCGCCTCGGTGGGGTCGCGGTGGGCGATGAGGTCCTCGCCCCGGCGGATCATCAGCGGCACCAGGTGATCGCGCAGCCGCTGCTCGTAAAACACCGGATCGGCGAAGTAGGTGGCCAGGCTCCACAGCTCCCCCGGGTCATCCGGATCGATGCCGGAGTCGCGGACGACATCCGCCAGGTCGCGGGCCAGGTCGCGGGCGTGCTCGTACCGCTGATCCGGATCGGTCATCAGGCAGCGGTCGATGACCCGCGACAGGCCGGGGTGGATATCCGGGGCATTGTCGATGGGATCGTCGTAGTCGCCGTCGATGATGCCCTTGAGCACCACCGACGGGTTGCCGCCGCGGAAGGGCAGTTCGCCGGTGACCAGCACGTACATCAAGGTGCCCAGGCTGAACAGATCGCTGCGGCCGTCCACCTTGCTGTCCAGGGCCTGCTCGGGGGACATGAACGCCGGCGAACCCACCAGGGCGCCGGTGACGGTGACGTGCTGCTCGTCGATGATACGGGCGATGCCGAAATCCATCAGCTTCACGGTGCCCGTCTCGTCGATCATGATGTTCTCGGGCTTGATGTCCCGGTGCACGATGGACCCGTCGTGGGCGTTTTGCAGGGCGTTGCACAGCTGCATGCCGATGAGGGCGGCGGGCTCGCTGGGGATGCGCTCGATGGGCTCCTGGAACTCCCGCAGGGTGGGCCCGTGGATGAACTCGGTGATCAGGTAGCACTTCTCGGTGCTGGAGCCGGAGAAATCGAAGATCTGGGGGATGTTGATGCAGTCCAGCGCCTCGATGGCGCGGGCCTCACGCTCGAAGCGGGTGCGGTTCTTGATGTTGTTGGACAGATGAGGGTGCAGGATCTTGATGGCGACTTCGCGGTCGAGGGTACGGTGGCGCCCCCGATAGACGGTGGCCATCCCCCCCTCGCCGACTTTCTCCAGAACGTCGTATTTTTCGAGTTCGAGTTCGATCATCGACGTTGTTGCCAGTCCGCGCCCATACGTAGCTTCATTCTTCCAGTTCGCCGGCCAATTCTACAACCCTGCAACCCCGACGTGGGTGAGCTTATTCAGGGTCGTTCCCCGTCACCAGCGCCAGCGCATCGGGGTTGTCCGCGTCCAGGGTGAGCACGCGGTTGAGCAAGCCCAGGGCCAACGCCGGCCGCTGGTTGCCCAGCAACTCTCTACCTCTGTGGACATGTGCGTTGACCACATGTTCCGTCAGCTTGCGGCCATATTCTTCCGGATCCGCCAGGTAGCTGGACAGGGACCAATGGCCGGGGGCGGCCGCATCGATGCCCGAATCCACCAGCAGGGTCGCCAGCGCGTCCTCGAGCTCGGCGGCGCTCTGGTAGCGGTCCGCCGTCGAGACCTCCAGGCAGCGGTCGATGACCTGGGTCAAGCCCGGATGGATCTCTGGCAGCAGGTCCGCCGGATCCAGGTGGTCGCCGTCGATGATAGCCCCCAGCAGGGCCGCCGGATTGGACCCCTCGAAGGGTAGGCGGCCGGTCACCGTGAGGAACAGCAAGGAGCCCAGGCTGAACAGGTCGCTGCGATGGTCCACCGAGTCGTTGCGGGTTTGCTCGGGGGACATGTAGGCCGGCGATCCCACCAGGGCGCCGGTGAGGGTCAAGGTCGCCTCGTCGAGGATCCGGGCCACGCCGAAATCCATCAGCTTCACCGTGCCCTGGTCGTCCACCATGATGTTGGCCGGCTTGATGTCCCGGTGCACGATGCCCTGAGCATGGGCTGGCTCCAGGGCCCGGCATACCTGGATCGACAGTAGGATGGCGGTCTCGCATGGGAGGCGGCCGGCCCGTTCCATCAGCTCGTCGATGGTGTGGCCGCGCACGAAATCCGTGATCAAATAGACGCCGGGGGCTCCTTTGCCCGGGGCTGCCTCGCCGACGAACGCGTGGATCCCGGGGATGTGCGGCGATTGCAGCGATGCGATGGCCTGCGCCTCGCGCTTGAAGCGGGTACGCGTGCGTTCGTTGGTGACGAGGTGGGGGTGCAGGACCTTGACGGCGACCTCCTGCCCCGCCTCGTTGCGGGCCAGGTAGACCACGGCCATGGCGCCTTCGCCCACCTTTTCGAGAACCTCGTAGCCGTCCAGGATTGCCCCGATCATGACTGCCCCTTGTCCGATGATCGCTGCCATTCTCAGTCGAGTATGGGTCCAGAGACAACACCCGTGTACAGATTCGCGTGCCCTGCACGTACGCGCGGGCGCTTCCCCACCCCGCTGAACCCGGTGTATTCTTCCACGATGATTGACACAGGGGAGGGCAGCAGCCGAGGAACACAACCGGCGACTGCCCCGGCATTGCTCAAGATAGCGAGATCGATTCCCGACCTGCTCCAGCGCGCCACCTTGCGCTGGGGGCCGTCCATCGCCATGCGGCACCGCAAGCACCTGGACCGCTGGGGCATCCTCACCTTCAGCGAGGTCGCCCACCAGACGGCCGAGACGGCGGCCGGGCTCGCGGACCTGGGCCTGCAGCGGGGGGACCGGGTGGCGGTCTTCTCCGCGACGCGCGTCGAGTGGACCATCTGCGACTACGCCATCCTCACGTCCGGCGCCGTGACCGTGCCCGTCTACCACACCTGCACGGCCGGCCAGCTGACGTACCAGCTCAACAGCTGCCAGCCCCGCGTCCTGATCGTGGACAACGAGGCCCGGCTCAAGCAGGTCCTCGAGGTGCGGGATCGGCTCCGCTCGCTGGAAGCCGTCATCGTGCTGGACCGCTTCGATATCCGTCACCTGGACGGCGTCACCTCCCTGGTGGATCTGCAGCGGACGGGGCGCCGCTACCTGCGCCAGCACCCGGACCTGGCGGAACGGTCGGTGGACCGGATTGGCCCGGATGACGTCGCCACGATCGTCTACACGTCGGGGGTGAGCGGGCTGCCGCGTGGGGTCGTGCTGACCCACCGCAACTTGCTGGCGGCGGTCCAGGGCATCGCCGGTGCCCTGCCCGTGGACAACACGGACGTGACCGTATCGTTCTTGCCGCTGAGCCACATCTTCGGGCGCATCGGCCAGTTCCTGGCCCTGGAGGCCGGTGTCAGCACCGCCTATGCCCAACGCATCGACCGCTTGGAGGAGGTCCTGCTGGAGGTGAAGCCGACCTTCATCTTCGGCGTGCCCCGGGTCTACGAGCGCATCTATCGCTCCATGGTGGGCAGCATCCGGGAACTCAGCCCGCTGCGGCGCAAGCTGTTCGACGGGGCCAAGAATGGCATGCTCGAGCGGTACCGTGACGGGGGGGCGGAAGCCGGCGCCGCCAAGCGGTCGATGGTCGAGCGGGCGGCAGAGAAGGTCGTCCTGGAGCGGATCCGCGAGGGGTTCGGTGGCCGGATGCGGTTCGTCGTCTCCGGCGGTGCACCCCTGCATCCATCCATCGCCGAGCTGTTCCATGTGGTGGGGGTCGAGGTGCTGGAGGGCTACGGGCTCACCGAGACGGCCGCCGCGGCCACCGTCAGCCGCCTGGAAGACAATATGGCGGGCTCCGTCGGTCGCCCCATCCCGGGCATCCGCATCCGCATTTCCCCCGACGGGGAGGTGCTGGCCCGCGGGGACAGTGTGTTCCGCGAGTACCACGGCATGCCGGAGGAGACCGCCGCTGTGTTCGACGACCGGGGCTGGTTCCACACCGGCGACACGGGGCGCATCGACAGCGACGGCCGGCTGATCATCACGGGCCGCATCAAGGACCTGCTGATCACCTCCGGCGCCAAGAACATCGCACCCCAGTACGTGGAAGGCGCCCTCAAGACCAGCCCGCTGATCGCCGAGGCGCTGGTCTACGGCGACCGGCGGCCCTACGTGGTGGCCCTGCTGGATCTGCGTCCCAAGGCGGTGGCCGATCTGGCCCGGGAGCTGGGGCTGGATCCGGAGGACTACGGGGCATTGATCGAGAATCCCCGGGTCCAGGTGAAAGTGGCTCACGAGGTGGAGCTGGCCAACAGCCGGCTGGCCCGTTTCGAGCAGGTGCGGCAGTTTGCCATCTTGCCGGAGCACCTGGAGATCG
Organism: uncultured Rickettsiales bacterium; assembly: GCA_964504165.1. Lineage (GTDB taxonomy): Bacteria > Myxococcota_A > UBA796 > UBA9615 > CAYRNR01 > CAZDDH01. The sequence continues at coordinate 10,792 of CAZDDH010000155.1, forward strand.
GCGGCGGGCTGACCCACTCCCACAAGCTTCGGCGGGAGCAGGTGGAGCGGCGGTATCGGCGGTTGATCGATGGGTTGTATTCGTAGAACGGACGGCATTTCCTCAAGCGGTCACGATCACGTTTCACGATCACCACCACGATCTCGTTCTCCCCCGGAGAACACGCTACACGGCCCACGGTCACGATCACGGTTCACGATCACCCCTGTCCATCATCCATCGTCCTTTGGGAAGACCGTGACTCTGAAGATCGTGGGCCGTGAACCGTGGACCGTGACCGAAAGACCGTGAACCGTGTTCCGTGACCGTGACCGTGGCTCACTGTGGGGTGAACTGATAGCCGTTTTCGGCATTGATGGCGTGCAAGCAGGGCACCAGCAGGTGGGGGACATCGGTCTGGATGGCGGTGACGCCGGTGGCGAGGATCGTCTCGAAAGCCTCGCAAGGGTCATCGCCGTTGGCTTCATGGATGGAGGCTGCTGCGTCTGCGGCGCCCAGTGAATTCTGCAGGGAGCGGCCGCCCCGGGCCCGGGCCTGGGCAACGGGGGCCGGGTCATCGGCTTGCCAGTCGTGCTCGTACAGTTCGGGAGCCAGGGCGTCGGCGTACAGGTCCACGTCCTCCACCGTCAGCACGTCGGGCATGATGGGGATCGTCGGGTCCAGCTGCCGCATCTCCTGGCCCTCTTCCATGGAGTCCACCTGCACGTAGCACCAGTCCTTGGCGTCTGCTGCGTCGATGGCGGCGGCGATCAGGTCGAAGCGGCTCGTCTTGGCATCGACGTTGACCAGGACCCGGCCGTGGAACGCGGTGAGGAACTCCTCGAAGGTCGGGATCGGCTGGTCGTCGATGCCGTCGAAGGTGGACACCGCCACCAGCTGCTGGAGCTCTTCGAGGGTCATCTCGTCCACCTCGCCGGTCCCATCCGTGGTGCGGTCGACGGAGGAGTCGTGCATCAGCACCAGCACCTCGTCGGCGGTGGGGCGCACGTCGATTTCCACCATCTCGGCCCCCATGGCCAGCGCCATCTCGAAGCCCAACAGCGTGTTTTCGGGGGCGAACAGGGTGGTGCCGCGGTGGCCGCAGGCGAACAGGTAGGGGCAGTCCAGATCGGCGAAGCAGTCGTCCAGCACCACCTCATCGAGGCCGCCGCCAGCGCTGTCGTCGTCGTCGTCGTGGGTGCCGTTGCAGGCCGCCCCGAGCATGCATAGGAGCGCAACGAGGAGCGTGGCGAGGAGCGGGTGTGCGCTGGGGCCGGTCATCGTCCCTCTTTCGGCTGGGTTTCGTCCGCGGCCGATGATGGCTCAGCGGGAGCCCGGCCGCATACGAAAACTTGCATCTTCTCCACCTGGTGCGCCTCCTGCCCCGGGCAGGCAGCGGTGCCAAAGGGGGTGCCCAGCGGTAGTTGGACGTGGCGCGGGCCGGCCGCCGTGGGTGCGTAATGAAGATACCGGCGGCGTTCCCCAAAACTGCCGGTCGGCAGCGGCGGGGCGTCGCTGGCCAAGGCTCGTATCGCCGCCACCTCCCGATCCACCTGCCGCCGGGCGCGGTCCTGGTGCGTGGTCCCTTCCCCGATCTGGAAGACCAGCAGGGCGAGGGCCACGGCGGCGATGACGCGGGGAGGGCCGAGCCGCTCCAGCGCCACTGCCAATCCCGGCGCCGCGAGGGGGGCTGCCAGATAGAGTGCGGGCAGGGCCGCGGGCACGTCGTCCCGCCAATCCATACAGATGGCTGCCGCCAGCCCCACCCCGACGGCGAGCCCCAGCGGCCCGCCCGCCCGCCGGCCCACGCCCAGCACCAACAACCGGCCCGTCACCCGGATGGCCCCCCCCCCCACGCCGTACGCGATCTGTGCCCCCCCCCACGGATTGGGCCAGTCGATCAGCGCGGCCACCCCCCGCTCGCCCATCACGAAGTCCCCGGCGAACAGGGCGGCGACGGCCGCCGTGGGCAGTAGAGCCAACGCTGCGTAGGGGACCCGTGTGCCGGGCGCGGGCCTGGGCCTGGCCGGGGGCCTGACCGCTGCGGCCAGCCAGACCAGAGGCGGGACCCACACCAGCGAGCCGGGGTGCATCAGGCAGGCCAGCGACACGGCACAAGCTGACAGCATCCAGCGGCCGTGCAGGGCCAGCGCCGCACCGATGGACAGGGAGGCGGCAGCCGGCCCGTAGACCTCGGCGAACAGGGTGTGCTGCCAGAACGGCGCCATCCCCAGCAGGAGCAGGGGCGGCACTGCCGCCAGGCGCCGATCGGTCACCAGCGCTGCGCCGGCCCATGCCGCGCCGGCCAACCCCAGGACCCCCCATATTACGGACAACAGGGGCGGCCCGTGGACGCCCGCGAGAGCCTGGCTGGCCCACAGCTGGAGGAGGTATCCCAGGTGCACCGTCCGTTCCCGGAAAACGCCCTGCTGCACCTGCTCCAGATAGACCGCCGCATCACCGGCGGGCAGCGATGGCGTGTAGAGGTAGGCCAGTATGCTTACCGTCGTCAGAGAAAACGCAATGATAACAAGCACATAGGCGATGCTGCTGCGTTGCTTTCGATCGGTTGACAGGGTAGGCATTGTGTGGTAGCTTCCGGTGCTCCTCGGCGCCCCAAATGTACAAGAAAAAACAATACCTTACGTTGATATCGGTTGCAGCAGGAATCCTCTGGGGAGGTTGCATCGTCGACCAGTCCCTACCCGACTTGGGAGAATGCGCGGATACCGCGGGCCTCGACGTCTACGAATACGGCCAGGTGGGTATCGGTACCTGCCTGGCCGGTCCGACGGACATGAAGGTCCTCCCGCACCCCGATCAGGGCGATGATTTCTACCTGCTCGTCTCCAACACCAATTTCGAGCGCAACTTTGATGCGGGATCGCTGCTAGCCATCCCCTTCAGCGGGCTCGATATGGGCATGGAGACCAACTACATGCACCAGGTGGGGGCCGTCGCGCTGCCCATCGAGTCGTTCCCCGGCGGCTTCGACATGGACAGCTCGGGGGAGTTTGCCCTCATCAGCGACCGCCAGGCGGACAAGCTGATGGGCGAACTCACCGACCGGGTGTACCCCGTCGATCTGCGCGGCCTGGCCCTGGACGAACCGGAGCTGGCGTACGCGGACAGCGGCCCGGAGGTGGACGAGGACGGGAACACCTACATCTCGGTGCCCACGGATCCATACGCCGTGGTGGCCCACGAGGATACCGCCCTGTTCTATGTACTGGCGCTCACCACGCATCAGGTGACGGTGCTCGACGCCTCCGGCGATCTGCTGCGGGTGGTCGATGTCGTCGGCAGCGGGGACGTGTCCGATCCGGTGTTCGAGGATCTGGACGGCAGCGGCAGCCACGCCGACTTCCACCTGGACGGCTTCGGCGCCACCATCGCCGAGGACGAGACCTGGGAAATCCGATACCTGGAAGGTAGCTACTCCCTGTACTACACGGACGCCGAGGATGGCTTCGGTGACCTGAACCACATGGACTCGGCCGACACCCGCAACTGGTATGCCTCGGTCGCCGAGGACCTCACCTCACCCGGCGAGGGCGATTGGTCCGCCGCCGGCTACGGGCGCGGTTCGGTGACGATGGGATCCACGGAGAGCGCCGCCTTGCGTCGCCTGTGGGTCGAGGGTATCGCCGAGGATGGGACCCCCTCCATCGGTGCATCCGAGACCGTCGATGGATGGTCGCTCAATTGGTATCTGGGTTCTCTGGCGGACCCCGTGCTTTCGGCCCGCGGCAGCGGATTCGAGGAGCTGGGGGTTGGGGATCCCTGGGTCGTGGTCGATGAGGAAGCCCACCTGCTCTACTACACCGCCTATGGGGCGGAGGGGCGTTCGTTGGGGCTGGCCACGGGGGACGGCTACAGCTTCAGTCACGGCGACGAGGCGATCGTTTCGCCGTCGGAAGATGGCTGGGACTCGGAAGAGGTCTACGGCCCGTCGGCCTACCGCTGGGCGCTCACCGGCCAGGACCTGGTGTACTACACGGGCACCGACGGCACCTTGACGGGCATCGGCCTCGCCATCGGTGAGGATGGCAGCGACTACCAGCGTTACGAGCTGGACTCCGGCAACCCGGGGCTGATCATGGAGCCGGGGGAAATCGGGAGCTGGGACAGCGTGGCGGTGGCGTACCCGGCCGTGCTCCAGGACGCGGGCATGTTCCATATGTTCTACGCGGGGAGCGACGGCAACAGCTGGGGGCTGGGGCATGCCACCAGCTTCGACGGCATCGCCTGGCAGCGCGATCCCCTCAACCCCGTCGAGACGGGTATCGCCGACGGCACACGGCCTCCGGTGGTCGGGGCGGTCAAGGTTTCGGAAGGCGACTACTTCCGGGTGGAAGGTGAATTCACCGGCAACATGGCCGGCGCCTCCGCCGGCGGATCGACCGTCGCCCTGCCCGGCGAGTCCTTCGTCAACTCCTATTGCCCCATCGCCTTCACGATCGTCGACCGGCACCTGCTGGGGCGCGGCAACGATGGCGAGGCGTGGGAAGACGGTTCAGGTGCACCTAGCGTCATCCCCGAAGGGGACGGCAGCTACACGATGTACTACGAGACCGTCGAGGACGGTCAGCACCTGCTGGGCGAGGCCACCAGCGACGACGGCCTGAGCTTCGAACGCAACGGGGCCGTGTCCTTTGCCGGTGCCGATACGGGGGACATCGCCGACCTGGACGGCGCTCGCGCCCCCTCGGTTATGGATGTGGGCGGCGCGCGCATGCTGGCCTTCTACGGCTGGGTAGGCTCGGAGATGTCCATCTTTGCCGCGGTGGCCGACCCGGGCCCCGGGGCGACGTTTACCCCCCTCAATGACGGCCAGCCCGTGCTGCAGCCCGGCGCCGAAGAAAGCTGGGACGAGTCGGGCGTAGCCTCGCCGTCTCTGGTGCAGGTCGGGGACGAAACCTGGATGTTCTACCAGGGGGATAGCAGCAGCACCTCCCGGGTGGGCGCCGCCCGTTACGACGAGGAGAACCAGGTCTTTGTCCGCGTGGCGGGCGATTTCCCCGAGGACCTGGGCCTGGTCCTGGACCGGGGGGGTGTGGGTGACTGGGACGACGATTGGGTCGGGACGCCGGACGTTCGTGTGGAGGAAGACGGCACCCTGGCCATGCTCTACAGCGCCAGCGACAGCGTGGACGTGCTGCTGGGGCTGGCCCACAGCACCGATGGCATCACCTGGGAACGTGCCGTGAACGCGGACGGCGTGCCTGCGGCGATCCTGGGTCCGGACGATCTGTCCTTCGACCTCGGCGGCTGCACCGAGCCTCAATCGCTGGCTATCGGGGACGAGCTGTTCATGTGGTACGAGGGCATTCGCGGGTCCGATCCGGCGACAGCACGCATCGGCGCCGCCAGCAGCCACGACGGCCAGACATGGGTCAAGGTCTTCCGGCCTCTGCAGGCCGGTGACGGGTATGTGTTGCAGACCGAGGCCGGCGATACCGAAGCAGCCAGCAGCATCGACCTGGGGGACGACATCACCCTCATCGTGGACGGCCAGCTGATCCACGGCTCCGGCGTCACGGACCTGGGCCTCTCCCCCGACGGTAAGTTCCTGTTCGTCACCAACAAGATGTACGACAACATCTACGTGTTGGATGTCTGGGACGACAGCAGCGAGGGCTACGTCGACACCAACTACCACGGCATCGAGGCGGTCATTCAGATGCCCAATCGGTACGCCGTGACCGGCACCCGCGGCATGGCTTTCTCTGACGATGGCAAGACGATGTATGTGCTGCTGGCGCCCATGACCCGCCTGGAGGATCCGGCCCGGCGGTATGGCACCGAGGCGGTGCTGGTGCTGGATATCAGCCCCATCGAGGATGACTCGGAGGCCCAGATCTACAGCGACCTGGTCATCGGCTACGCCGCTACCGCTCGCGGTGTCGAGGAGGACGAGGGCAATCCGTCGGTCATCAGCGGCGGGCCGACCAACCTGGTGCTCTCCCCGTCCGAGGACATGGCCTACGTGGCCCATTACAACGACAACTCGGTCCACGTCTATCGCCTGGACCTGGGTCGGGATCCGGTGCTCATCGATGTCATCGAAGGTATGGGGGACGAACCCTTTGACGTGGCCCTCTCGCCGGACGGCAAGTTGCTGTTCGTCGCCAACTACGTGGGTGAACTGGAGGGGCCGACGCAGAACGTCGTGCACTCGACGATCACCGTCATCGATGTGGACGAAGAGAGCCCCACATACCACCAGATCTTGACCACCCTGAGGAACCGAGACGCATGGTAGCCCGTCATTTCAGGTGGCCCGGGATGGCGTGGATGATCCCCGCGCTCTTGCTGACCTTCGGGATGGGGATCCTGGGATCGGGCTGCGAAGCCGAGGAGCAGTATTACCACCGGCTCCACGGCCCCACCGATGCGGCGGTCCTGCCGGCGGGGGATATCTTCGAGGTGCCGGTGGGCTACGTGCCCAACTACCGCACGGGGCGTATCGCCAAGCTGGATCTCAAGCGCATCGATCTGCTGGTCGAGGAGCAGGTGGCCTCGTGGCTCGACGCCCCCTACCTGCCCTGCGGCGCGGACCGGGTGCTGGATCAGATCGCCGTCGTCTCCGACGGCTCCACCCGCATCGAGGTCTTCGTCAGCGACAACCGCAATGACCAGATCCTGCGCGTACCGCACGTGCGCCCGGACGGGGCGGGCGGCTTCACCTTCATCGACGTGCTGTGGACCGTCCCCATCCTGCTGGGGCCGGACGGCAGCGAGCTGTCCGCCGGGCCGATCCTCGATGGCCTGGAGGTCCGCCAGGGGTATGCCACCACCGAGGACTGGACCCTCACCTACCACAACCAGTCGTGGGTGGTGAGCGGCACGGCCAGCGGGATCCAGCAGCAAGAGGCGATCCCGGGCCTGGCCTACGAGACCGATAACGAGGAGCTGGCGTTCACGGTCCTCCATGACGGGGAGAGCGTGGAGGAGGGCACCTCCTTCGTGTTCAGCACCGATACCGGCATCGAGGCCTTCGACGTGCCCGGTGTGGTGTCCGACATCAAGGTCACCCCGGACGGTTCGCTGGTCGTGGCCTCGGTCTTTTCCTACGACGGCAACGGTGGCCTGTTCGTCATCCGGCCGGATCCGCTGATCCTGGCGGACGACATGGCCTGGATCGAGTTACCTGCAGGTACGGTCCCCGAGAACCTGGGGCTGCATCGCGATGGTAATACGCTGTTCATCGCCGACTCCTCCGACGCCAACCGCGTGCTGGAGGTGGCCTTCAGTGAAGGTGACCTGGAGTCGTTCGTGACCGAGGAGATCCCGGTGAGCGAGCCGGTCTTCGACGTGGCGCACAGCCGGGATCCCGAGTCCAACTACCTGTTCGCGGCGGCGGCCTACGGCGAGACCGTGGAGATCATCGATCTGGACAGCGGCGATCCTGTGGACTCCAACCTCTGGACGCCGGAGGTCGATCCGGTGCTGGTGGGCTCCCTGATCACCGGGCTGGAGGCCAGCAACGAGACCCTGGCCATGCGGTCCCTGACTCCGGCGGGCCGCCCTGAAGAGACCTACGCTGTGGTGGCCTCCACCTACGCCGGCTACATGCACGTCATCGAGGCGGACACAGGCTGCCAGGCCTGGGAGACGTCCTACGGCCCCTATCTGGAGTACATGGATCTGGGGTCCACGGTCGTCTACCACGACGTGGGGCCGACCAATGACACCACGCTGCTGGCCGATCCCGTCACCGCCGAGTCCGTCTCCATCAATCCCTGCGGTGGCATCGCCCACGATCAGAACTGGACGCTGCGCTTCGATGAAGGCACGCAAGACTGGGAGGTGGAGGGAGCGATCAGCGGGATCCAGGAGGGTCGCGCGCGCGAAAACCTCCGTTATGTCAGCGATGAAGGCGAGATCTCCTTCGTCATCGCCTCCGGCGCTCGGGCCACGTCGGATGGGGACTGGATCCAGTTCTCCGTCAACGACGGGGTGAGCCCGGTGCAGGTCCTGGAGCTCCCCGCAGATCCGGTCATCTACACGGACGTGTATGACTTCCGTGAAGGGGCCTGGTGGGAACACAACGAGCGGGAGATCGCTCTGGTGCCCAACACGGGTAACGACGTAGTGGTATGGATTCACGTCGAGGGCTACGGCTCCGGCGGATTGAAATATTTCAGGTAGACAAGAAAGAGGGCCGAGGGGCCCGGATGGAGAACCTCATGCGTGATGTCGTCATCGTTTCCGCCGCCAGAACCGCCGTGGGATCGTTCAACGGTTCCCTGGCGAACATCCACGCCGCCAAGCTGGGCGCCGCTGCCATCAAGGAAGCCGTCACCCGGTCCACTGTGGACCCAGCCCTCATCGACCAAATCTATATGGGCTGCGTGCTGCCCGCCGGCTTGGGCCAGGCCCCGGCCCGCCAGGCGGCGCGTTTTGCCGGGTTGCCCGAGGACACCCCCTGCACCACCGTCAACAAGGTCTGCGGCTCCGGTCTGCGCACCGTGATGTTGGGAGCCGCCGAGATCATGAGTGGCCAGGCGGACGTCGTCATCGCCGGCGGCCTGGAGAACATGAGCTCGGCCCCCTACTCGCTGCCCAAGGCGCGCGGTGGGTACCGCATGGGTAACGGCGCCGTCGAGGACCTGATGGTCAAGGACGGGCTGTGGGATCCCTACGGCAATAATCACATGGGCCACTACGCCGACATGTGCGGCAAGGAGCACGGCATCAGCCGCGAGCGGCAGGACGACTTCGCCGTCGAGTCCTACAAGCGGGCCCGCAAATTCTCCGCCGAGGGCGTGTTCAAGAACGAGATCGTCCCCGTCGAGGTGCCCCAGCGGAAGAAAGACCCGTTGATCTTCGACGTGGACGAGGAGCCCCAGCGCTTCAACGAGGACAAGCTGCGCGCCCTGCGGCCGGCCTTCAACAAGGACGGCTCCGTCACCGCCGGCAACGCCTCCTCCATCAACGACGGCGGTGCCGCCGTGATGCTGATGAGTGCCGACAAGGCCAAGGAATTGGGCGTACCCGTACTGGCCCGCATCGGCGCCATGGCCTCCCACTCCAACGCCCCCGAGTGGTTCACCACGGCCCCGGCCTACTGCGTGGACAAGGCGCTGGCCCGCGCCGGCATGAACCAGTCCGATATCGGCGTGTGGGAGGTCAACGAGGCCTTCTCCGTCGTCGCCCTGTTCACCCAGGACCACGTGGGCTACTCCGCCGACGACTGCAACATCCACGGTGGTGCCGTGGCCATCGGCCACCCCATCGGCGCGTCCGGCACGCGCATCTTCGTGACCCTGCTCAACGCCATGGAGCAGCGGGGCGCCAGCACCGGTCTGGCCACCCTGTGCATCGGTGGCGGCGAGGCCGTGGCCGTCGTCATCCACAAAGACTGATTTACAAATATTGCCGGGTTCCCTGGCCGACCTGCCGGTCCAGGGTGGCCGGTTGGAGGGAATCATGAGCATCGATAGCATCAAGACCGTCGGCGTCGTCGGCGCCGGCCAGATGGGTGGCGGCATCGCGCACGTCACCGCCTCCGTCGCCAAGCGCGACGTCATCCTCACCGACATCAGCCAGGAGCTGGCCGACAAGGGCAAGGCCCTCATCGACAAGTTCCTCGCCAAGGGCGTCGCCAAGGGCAAGATGACCGCCGAGGACAAGGACGCGGCGATGGCCCGCATCCACCCCTACGGCAGCATGGAGCCGCTGGCGGACGCCGACTTCGTCATCGAAGCAGCCACCGAGCACGAGCCGCTCAAGATCAAGATCTTCAAGAGCATGGACGAGGTCACCCGTGAGGGCGTCATCCTGGCGTCCAACACGTCGTCGATCCCCATCACCCGTATGGCCGCGGCCACCAGCCGCCCCGACAAGGTCATCGGCATGCACTTCATGAACCCCGTGCCGATCATGCGCCTCATCGAGATCATCTCGGCCATGCAGACCAGCGACGAGACGCTGGACACGACCATCGCCCTGGGCCAGTCCATGGGCAAGACCTGCATCGGCGCCAAGGACTACCCGGGCTTCATCGCCAA